>JASHPJ010000040.1 GCA_030038195.1 Acidobacteriaceae bacterium | reverse complement strand
CGCCAGGGTGCTCCGCTGCGCAATATTCAGAAAACACCGTTGAGAAAGCGCCGGTTGTCCTGGGCGATACCGCCCCATTGACCCTTTTGTCCTGGAAGATGAACAGAGAGCAATTCCCAGGCGTGATCGCTCAGGTCGTGACGGTGATACGCGGCTGATTGCATCCTCACTCTGCCATCTTCGCACATTACACCATCTCGTGACGGCACACCCTAGTGTCCTGAGTCAGAAGTTCATATCACAAATAAGCTGTCATCCTGAGCGAATTTTGGCGCGTTTTGCGCCAAACTGAGTCGAAGGTCGAAGGTCGAAGGTCAAAGATCCGCCGTGGTGGAACCTGCGCTTTAGGATGTCAATTTAGGATACGAGCTTCTGGGACACCACACTAGAATAGTTTCCGGCCTTTCTAAGAAAGAGCCACCAGGCACATTCGTGCACACTGCACGTGCATTGGAGAACTGCTCTAAACTGGAAGTGTGAAGATCGCGCTCGCCCAGGTAGATCCCACCGTGGGGGATTTCACCGGAAATCTTGAAAAAATTGTTGCCGCAAGCCAGCACGCGGCGCAGGCTGGAGCGCGGCTGGTGGTATTTTCCGAGCTGGCCGTCTGTGGCTACCCGCCTGCCGACTTTCTCGAAAAGCCCAGCTTCCTGGCCCGCTGCCGCGAGGCCGTGGACGAGCTGGCTGAAGCCACGCGCGATCTGCCCGCCGCGGTTCTGGCCGGCGTGGCCTTGCCTTCTGACAGCGATGCCGGAAAGCCCGCAGTCAACGCGGCCGTGCTGCTCGACAAGGGCCGTCTGCTCCTGGAGCAGCACAAGCGCCTGCTGCCGTTCTACGACGTTTTTGACGAGCAGCGCTACTTCGCACCCGCGAAAACCCAGCAGGTGGCCGAGCTTGACGGCGTGCGCCTGGCCATCAGCATCTGCGAAGACGCGTGGAACGATAAGAACTTCTGGCCGCGCCGGCTCTACACCGTCGACCCCATGGAAGAGTTGATGCGCCAGCATCCTGCGCTGCACATCAATCTGTCGTCTTCGCCTTTCTGGCATTCCAAGCGTGCCGTCCGCCGCGAGATGCTGGCGGCCATCGCCCGCCGCGACGGAATCCCCGTGCTGCTGTGCAACCAGGTGGGCGGCAACGACAGCCTTATCTTCGATGGCTCGTCGCTAGCGCTGAACGGCCGCGGCGAGCTCACCGCGCAGGCCGCGTCATTCAGGGAAGACCTGGTCGTCCTCGATCCCTTCACCGCGCCGGTGATTGCCGCTCCCCAAGACGACGACACCGAGGCCGCGTATCGCGCTCTGGTGCTGGGTACGCGCGACTACGTGCGCAAATGCGGATTCCGCAAGGTCCTCGTCGGCCTGAGCGGCGGCATCGACTCTGCCCTGGTGGCCGCCATCGCCGCCGATGCCCTCGGCGCCGAAAACGTCATCGGCATCGGCATGCCCAGCCCCTACTCATCGAGCGGCTCCATTGACGACAGCCGCAGGCTCGCCGCCAATCTGGGCATTGCGTTTGAGCAGATTTCCATCACCGTGCTCTTCGAGGAGTTCAACCGGTCGCTGCACCCGGTCTTTCGCGGCCTGCAGCACGATATCACCGAAGAAAACATCCAGCCGCGCATTCGCGGCACGCTGCTGATGGCGCTCTCGAACAAATTGAACGCGCTGGTGCTCACCACCGGCAACAAATCCGAGATGGCCGTGGGCTACTGCACGCTCTACGGTGACATGGTGGGCGCGCTGGCGGTCATCGGCGACCTGGTCAAGACCCGCGTCTACGCCGTCTGCAACTGGCTCAACCGTGAGTGGGAGATCATTCCGGCTGCGATCCTTGAAAAGCCACCCTCGGCGGAACTGCGTCCTGGCCAGCGCGACACCGACTCGCTACCGCCCTACGAAGTGCTTGATCCCATCGTGGAAGCCTACGTCGAGCGCTACGAAACCCCCGAGCGCATCGCCGCCGCCAACGGATTCCCGATCGACCTCGTCCAACAGGTGGTGCGGCTCATCGAGCGCGCCGAATACAAGCGCCAGCAGGCCGCGCCGGTGCTGAAAGTTACCTCCAAATCCTTCGGCATGGGGCGCAGATTTCCCATCGCCGTGAAAGTGAAGGTATAAGCTAGAGTCTGGGATTCGGAACGGCTCCGCGCGAGCTTGGGAGGCCCCGGATTCCGCGAAACGCAGCGTTTCCTGGCCTGGTGGTGAGAAACGCTTTAAGGAGAACCGCTTGATTCGTCCGTCCGTTCGTTTTCTCAGCGCTGCTGCGCTCTTTTCCCTTTCCCTGTCCATGATTCCAGCCCGCGCGCAGACGCAGGTTCCTGCCGCGCCCGCTCAAACGCCCGCCACACCCACCACGCCTGCGCCGGCTGCGCCCGCGCCCGCCGCGCCGCCTGTGTTTCCCAAGCCTGATCCGGCAAACTTTACCGCCGCCTCGCCCACCAGGGATGAGATCAACGCCTTTCTCGAATCCAACTGGGGCTACGACGAGAACCGCATCTGGCAGGTGCAGGCCATTTTGAAGACGCCGGTAGATGGGTTGAGCAAGGTGATCATCTTCATTGGCGACAAAACCGGCAAGGAGAAGCCGCAGGGAATTGAGTTCTTTGTCCTTCCCGATGGCAAGCACGTCATCTCCGGCGACGACGTGATCCCCTTCGGCGCGCATCCCTTTGCGGAGCACCGTGCCGACCTTCAGCAGCGCGCGGACGGCCCCTATCGTGGCTCGGCGTCGAAGGACTTCGAGGTGGTCGAGTTTGCCGATTTTCAATGCCCGCACTGCAAAGAGGCCCAGGCCAATATGGACAAGCTGGCCGTGGACTTTCCCAACGCGCGCTTCGTCTTCCAGAACGATCCCATCGTTCAGATCCACCCGCAGGCGCTCAGCGCGGCCGAGTACGGCGTGTGCGTGAACAAGCTGGGCGGCAGCAACGCTTTCTTCCAGTACGCTGCGGCCGTGTTTGAAGGCCAGGAGGGCCTGGGCACGTCCGACGGCGCCACGCTGACTCTGAACAGCGCCACCACCAAGGCCGGACTCGACCCGGCGAAGATTTCAGCCTGCGCGCAGACTCCCGCAGTCAAAGAGCAGGTGGAGGCGTCGATCAAGCTTGCATCCGATCTGGGCGTGACCTCGGTGCCCATGCTGGCCATCAACGGCCGCATAGTCCCGGCCAATGCACCCTACGACACGCTGAAGAAGATCATCCAGTACCAGGCCAAGCTGGACGGCATCATGCAGTAAGGAACAGGCGTCTCTCATGGCGTAACCCCTCACGGCAACTCGAAGGAGCTGCCGTGAGGGGTACGTGTCTGTAGGGAAATGACACGGGCGCAGAAGAATCCTACTGGTCCTTGTCCACCAGCATCATCGGCGTGTGTCCGGCGGCCTGCGTGCCGCGCACCACGTGCGGCGTGATCACGATGACCAGCGTCGCGTAGTTCTGCTGCTGGTCTTTGCTGGTGGCGTTGTTCAGGCCGGGAATCTCGCTGAGCCCCGGCGTCCCGCTGATCGCCATGCTCTGTGACCGGCTCAGTTCCGTGGCAATCACCGTCGCCTCATCCTTCTTGAGCGTAGCCACTCCTGAGTACGACTGGTTGTTCAGGATCGGGTTGCCGTCGATCGAAGATCCGGAGAGCGCGCTGAGGGTCAAATCCAGCTTGAGAGCGACGTCGTCGTTGCGCAACACCCTGGGCGTGGCCTTGAGCGTCAGCCCGAGATCCTGGTACTGGATCATGGGGATATTCGGCACGGTGCTGGCCAGCGACGAGGCCAGCGAAGCCAGGCTGCCCGATGTGCCTGCGGCGGTTAATCCGGCAATGCTACTCAGTGCGCTGGACGAAAGGCTCGAGTACGACGAGGTTTGAATGGGGTAGCGCTCGCCTTCCTTGATCGTTCCGTCTTCGCCGTCGCCCAGCCGCAACTGGATATCGTCGATTGCGCGCGAGTCGGAGCTGTTCAGATTCAGGTTGAAGGTCACCGGTGTGGGTGAAAGGCCTGAAAGCGTCAATCCGCCGCCGAACAGCACAATGCCGCTGGAGAACAGCGAGCTCGAAACCTGGCCCGAAGCGAGCAGAATACCCAGGATGGCCAGCGTGTCTCCCGGGCTCGCCAGCCCTGACGAGATGATCTGCTGCACCAGGCTCGCATTCTGGTTCAGGATCGACTGCTCCTCGGCGTAGACGTTGAAGGCGGTGACCGTCTGCGGCGGCTGCACGCCCGTATTGCGCGTGCTGTTGTGCGCCAGTTGGATCATCTTCACGTTGAGCAGCACCTGGTTGCGGCCGCCCAGCAGCACGCGCATGGTGCGGTTGAATGCGGCCAGCGTGCTGGGCGGCGCGCGCAGCGTGATGCTTTCGGCAGCCGGGTCCTTTGCCGTCTGCTTGGCGTTGAAAACATTCTTCGCCAGGTTTTCCACTTCGGTCAGCTCGTCGCTGCTCAGCCCCGGAGTGTAGATGGTTTCCAGCTCTTCGCGCGTGTAGCGGTCGCGCAGCTCGCGCGTGTCGCGTGCCACCAGCGCGTGATGCGGATCGAGCGGGACGAAGAACGTATCCGTCACCATGCTCAGGATGCGCGCCGCCTCGGCAAAGCTCGCATCGTCCATATCGATGCGCACCGGCAGATTGCTCACGCTGTCGTCGAGCATGACTGTGACCCCATACGCCTGAAACACCTGGCGAATGGCCTGCAGCCGGTCTGTGCGCATGTGAAAGCTGTGCTGGCTCGTGGCGGGAAGCAACTGCGCCACGTCGCCCAGCGTGGCCGCCGTCTGCGCGTAAATGGATTGCGGCTGGCCGCTGACCGCATCGTCGGCCAGCTCATCAAGGTGCTGCGTAGCCTCGGCGTTTCTCGGGTCGAGCTCCAGCGCCTGCGACAGATCGGCCCGCGCCGTTGCCTCGTCGCCCGTCAGCCGCGCCTTGGCCGCCGCCTGAATGAGCGCGGTCACCGCGTGGCTGCGCGCCACTTCCAGTGACAGCCGGTAGTCGTTGTTGGTTGGATCGAGTTTGGCCGCCTGCGCGAATCCGCGCATCGCCGCCTCAAACTGGTCGCTCACGAAGAGCTTGCTCGCGTCGAGATAGAGCCGGGTGGCGCGCCGTTTCTCACTTGCGGTGGGCGTGTGCGCGGCGTCGTCCGTCTGGCTCTGCGCCGCCTGGCTGGAAGAAACCGCAGCGGCCGGTGGAGCATCCGCCTGCGCAAGAATGTTTGCAGGAAACACGCACAGCAGCAGCGCGGCCGCAACGAACTGCACGCGCGGCGCTCTCATGGCTCAGCCCGCCTAACGGCCAGCAGGTCGGCCAGTGAGGAGGCGCAGACCTCCGGCTTGTGCTGGAGCAGCGCGTTGAAGCTGGATCTGCCCGTGGCCACCGAATCCATGTGGATGCGGTCGCGGCTCGCCGCGGCGAGCGGGCCGTCAATGTCGAACAGATACGTGTCCTGACCGTCCCACTCGAAATCTGGTGCGACGGCGACGCGCGGTTCCTGGCTCTGTGTTCGGGAATGCATCATAGATTGCCGGTCACGCCCGGCCGCGGGCCTGCGCTTCAGGGAAGCTCTGATTCAGTCACCATTTCTGATTGAGTCACCGTTTTTGAAAAGGCACGGCTTCGAGCCTGCCCTGAGCTTGTCGAAGGGGTACCGTAAGATGAGCAGTGGGGTTTTATTGATTGCTGCATAAAGAATGTCCGGTTGTCGTCCTAAGCGAAGTCCCGTGCAGTCCGCCGCGGCGGAGAGTCGAAGGATCTGCGGTTGCCTTTCTCATGACATAGGACATTCCATTTGCAGGAGTCAATAGCCCCTGAAGAATGAGTGAGTGACTGAATCAGAGCTTCCTTAGCGATAGCCCTGGCGGAGCGTTCCATACACTGGACGCTCGGAGCGCGGCGGACGCTTGAGCCCGGCCCGCACTTCGGACAGTTCCAGCCCCAGCTCGGCCATGGTCCGGCTCAGCGTGTTGCGGTGCATGCCCAGCTCCTCGGCTGCCTTGCACTGGTTGCCACGGTGCGCTACAAGCACTTCGCGCAGATACTGCCGTTTGAACTCCCGTACCGCTTCCTCATAGCGGATGCCGCTGGAGTGCATCTGCGCCACCAGGCTATCCAGTTCTCGTTTCACGTCCACCTCGTGCTCGAATCGCTGATTTAGTTTAACCGGCGTGGATGGAGTTCTGCCGGCTGCCGTGGAAAGAGTATTTGAGCTGAAGCGGTTGCTGGGTATAGAAGGATTCAATTTCGTTCACGCTCCTCGGAGCCAGGTAAAACAGTCGAACTGAACGGGCGGCGGACGCGGGGAAAATCGCCTGTCTCGGAGCTCGGGTCCCTCTGTTTCGTGTTGTCTTTTATACGGGGTCAACCCCGTTTTATTCAAGACCCATTTACAAAGCCGCCGGGCGCGTTCCCAAACTTCCGCCGGCTCATCTCCTCACGATACACCGTTTTTCGGATGCGCCCAATCCGGTGCCTCCAGTTCCATCTTGTGGAAGCCCTCGCGCACGCGGTCGGCAAGCTCGCCCGGCGTAATGTGCGTGCTCAAGTGCAGCACGCCAAAAAACTGCCTGGGCAGCCGCGACTGCGTAAGCCATACGGAACCGGGGAAAAACGCCACGCCCACCAGCACGCACAGCGAAACGAAGATCAGTCCCTGGAAGAATCCCAGCGCCCCGCCGGCCAGCATGTCCAGGCAGCCCAGGCCCATCCAGTGCAGCGCCTTGCCTAGCATGTTGCCCAGCAGGTTGGCCAGCGCCAGCACCACGATCGCGATGAAAAAGAATCCGATCGCGTCGGCGATCGCCTCGAACTTCACTATCGGCGTCACGATTGCAGCGATGCGGCCGTAATTCCATGCCGCCAGCGAGAGACCAACGATCAGCCCCATCAGCGAGCAGGCGGTGCGGAAAAATCCCTGCGCCAGCCCGCCGATCACAAATCCGAGCATAACAGCCACGATGGCCCAATCGATCCAGGTCATGATGCGCTCCGTATACGCACTACAGTTGGATACCGCGTCCGGTCAATCGGCGAAAGGCTTCCATGTACTTGCCCAGCGTGCGCTCCACCACCTCGTCCGGCAGGCCCGGCGCGGGCGCCTGCTTGTTCCAGCGGATCGACTCGAGATAGTCGCGCACGTACTGCTTGTCGAACGAAGGCTGCGCTCCTCCGGGTTTCCAGCTCTCTGCTTCCCAGTAGCGCGAGGAGTCCGGCGTAAGCACTTCATCGGCAAGGAGAATGCCTTCCCCGGTGCGGCCGAACTCAAATTTCGTGTCGGCCAGAATCAGCCCGCGCGACTCGGCGTGCTGGCTGGCGCGCTGGTAGAGGGCCAGCGTCAGCCGGCGCAGCTCGGCGGCGTCCTGCGCGCCCATCAGCGCCTCCGTAGCTTCGAAAGAGATGTTCTCGTCGTGTGCGCCATCCTGGCTCTTGGTGGCCGGCGTAAAGACAGGCTCCGGCAGCCGCGAACCGTCCAGCAGCCCGCCGGGAAGGGAAATGCCGCAAACCGTGCCACGCTCGCGATACTCTTTCCACCCCGATCCCGCCAGGTAGCCGCGCGCTACACACTCCACCGGAAACATCATGGCCCGCTTTACCAGCATCGAGCGACCGGCGAGCTGATCGGCATAGGGCCTGAGCGCAGCCGGATACTCGCTCACCTCCGCCGTGATCAGGTGGCTGGGCACAAGATCGGCCAGCAACCCGAGCCAGAAGAGCGAGATCTCGGTAAGAATCTTTCCCTTGCCCGGAATGCCGGTCGCCAGCACATGATCGAAAGCCGAGATGCGGTCCGTGGCCACCAGCAGCAGCGCGTCGCCCACGGCGTACAGATCGCGCACTTTACCGCGGCCCACCAGCGGCGTTTCACCCAGGTTCGTCGTCAATAAAGCGGTCACAGATGCGCCATTTCCTCGTGGACACTGAATCTCCGATTGTCGGGCGGAAGGCGCGCTTTGTCAACGCACCCCGCACTCAGGCAGTAGGTCAATTTGAATGGTACGAGCATCAGCCTGATTGGTACAGACTTCAGTGCATGGTACGGGCTTCAGAGCTTGCTGAAAAATATTTCCCGACAGGCACGAAGTGTCAGGGAACGACTTTGAGTCGTGCCATAAAGGCTTCATAGCAATGTCGGCTTCAGCCGCTGCGGGATTCTTCTCACGCCCAATGGACTTTTTCAGCAACCTCTTCAGCCCGTACACCAGGCTGCACAAAATCAATGGGGCTTTTTTAGCTCCCGAAGAACGCGCATCCTGCTCCTGCGTATTTTTTTGAAGGTGACCCAAACATGTGTGACGGCCATCACGGACGCCAATTTGCGATTAAGCGAAACTCAATTCGTCAACAGGGCTCGGAGGGCACGTAAGTCATATAGCTCTCTTTGAGCCGGGCGACACGAGGCAGCAGTGGAACGGGGAAGCCGCGGCTCGCTTCGTTAGTGCGGGGACCACCAGTAGTCGCGCGCTACCGACCTCCAGCGCCGGCTACTGGTTCCCGAGCAATCCATTCTTGTGTTCCACTGCAAGCACCTCCGAAGTGACGGTTTCCTTCGGAGGTGATTTTTTGCGTCTGGATCCGCAACGGCTCCAGCCCTGTCGCCGCACGGACATATCCTGCGGGCCTTGAAGAGCACGGGACTCGGCCTTACGCGCCGGGTGAGACCCCGGATCGCCTGCAACCGATATCGTTTCAGCCGTCTTCTCTTCCGTTCAGGAACCCTCAACCTGCTCGCCGTTTCCAGTTCGTGGCTGTGCGCGTCAGGCTGTGCCTGTCCGTGCACGTACATCCATGTTCGAAAGCGGACATGCGTGTATCGTCAGGGTTATGTGGAACGGGGAGGGACCGGCACATTCAAGAGGGCTTATCGAAATCCACACTTTGGCATCCGATGTGCAATTCCATCAAAGATGCCGTCCTTGCCAGTACCGGACTCCAAGCCAGGCTTCGGTCGCAGTGCGGGCGGTGCGACCCTGAGTCAGGAGGGGTAAATTTCCATGCGGACATTTGCGCTGAATCTGCGATTTGCCATCCGGCAGTTGCGCCGCAATCCGGGATTTACCGCGGCCGTTATGATTACCCTGTCTCTGGCTATCGGCGCAAATACGGCCATCTTTTCGATCGTGAACGCGCTCCTGCTCGAAAGTTTGCCCTATCCGCATCCGGAGCGCATGGGAACGATCTTCCGTCACGTCGAAAGGCAAAGACCGTATGACGGGCTTCATGCAATCAATGGAGAGCAATGGGAGCTGCTGCGCGACAATGTGCCTTCGCTCATCTCGGCCGTCTCCGGCTCAACCGCGGGCGTCAATCTTCAGGCCGGCGTGCGCGTGGCCTATGTGCAGGATGCGCGCGTCTCGCAGCACTACTTTGACGTGCTGGGTATCCACCTGGCCGCCGGCCGCAGCTTTTCCGCAGCCGAGGATACGCCGCACGGACCCAACGCCGCTATCTTGAGCTACAGCCTCTGGCGCGACATCTTCAGCAGCGACGGCAGCATTGTGGGGCAGGCGATCCATCTCCGGGGCGAGATGTACACCGTGGTAGGCATTCTGCCACAATCGGCAACCACGCCTCAAAATGCCGACGTTTACACGGCGCTGCAGCCCGGCACGCAGGGCGAGGGCGGAGGCACGAATTACCAGGTCATCACCCGTTTGCGTGACGGAGCCAACTGGCGGCAGGCAGATGCGGAGATCAATCGCGCCTGGGCTGGAGAAGCGGCGCTGCTGGCGAACGAAAACAGCGCCGCGAGGATATCGTTTTACTCCCGGTCGCTGCAGCAAGGCGAGACTGCCACGCTGCGTCCCAAGGCGTTGGCGCTGATGTTCGCCGCGGGACTGATCCTGCTGATCGCCTGCGCCAATCTTGCCGGGCTTACGTTGGTGCGCATGCTGCGGCGCACGCCGGACATTGCTACACGGCTGGCCCTGGGCGCCTCGCGATGGCAGATTGAGCGGCAGCTCTGGATGGAAAACCTGGTGCTCGCCGTGGGCGGCGGTGTGGCTGGCATCGCCGTGGGCTTCCTGGCGCTGCGCGGTCTGCTGGCCATGCTGCCCCTTGGATTCCTGCCGGTTGCCGGCGTGCATCTCGATGGCCGGGTGCTTGCCTTTACGCTGATTGTCTCCGTACTCACCAGCATTCTGTTTGGCATGTTGCCGGCGCTTGCCACGCACAGGATCGATCTGCGCTCCGCGCTGGCAAGCCGCAGCGCGGCAAGCACAGAGCGCCTGGGTCTGCGGCAGTCATTGATTGCCGGTGAAGTGGCGCTTACCGTTGTTCTGCTGGCGGGTTCAGGCCTGCTGATCCGCACTCTTGTCCATCTGGAAACGTTGCCGCCGGGGTTTGTGCCGCAGGGAGTCATGACGGCCAAGGCCTCGCTCAACGATGTGCGCTTCAGCGATCCGCCGGCATTTCGCAAGCTGCTCGCAGAAAGCACCGCGTCGATGCTTCGCATCCCCGGTGTGGAGAGCGCTGCCGTTGGGCTCACGCTTCCATTCGAGCGAACTCTGAACGACCAGGTAACGCTCGCGGACGGCAAGGAAGCCGGCGAGCACGTGGGCTCGGATTTTGTCTACGTGACGCCCGGCTATTTTGCAACTCTCCGGATTCCGCTTCTCGCGGGACGCGCATTCACAAGCTCAGACGGGCCCAACACGCAGCCGGTCGTCATTGTCAACCGCTCGTTTGCCGAGAGGTTTTATCACGGCGCCAACCCCGTTGGACGCACGCTGAACAAGGGCGTCGTCATCGTGGGCGTAGTAGGCGATGTCCAGCTTTTGTCTGGTCTCAACCCGGTCGGCCCGCTGCAGACCGAAGAGACGATGTACGTTCCGGCTGCACAGATGGTGCAGCCGCAGTACCTCGCGCTTATTCACACCTGGTTCCAGCCCAGTTGGATTGTGCGCGTCGCGGGGCCGGTGCAGGGACTGACGGAGCAGATGCAGCGCGCCATGGCCGGCGTCGATCCGGGCCTGCCTTTCTCCGGTTTCTACAGCATGAGCGACGTGCTGGCGCGCACTCTGGCGATGCAGCGCATTGAAGTGGCGCTGCTGGGCGCCATGGCAGGGCTGGCGCTGCTGATGAGCGCGGTCGGAATCTTTTCGCTCGTGGCCAATGTGGTGGCGCAGAAGACACGCGAAATCGGCATTCGCATTGCCCTTGGCTCATCGATTCGCCGCGCCATGATTCATGTCGGGACCCCCGGCATCATGGCGTCGGCATGTGGGCTCATCCTGGGCCTGGTTTTGTGTGCCGGGGTGCTGCGGGTCTTACGCAATGTGCTTTACGGCGTAGCTGTCTACGACGGGCTCACGATTCTTTCCGTCGTGTCTGTCTTCGCCGTGGTATCGCTGGTTGCCACCATCGTTCCGGCCCTGCGCGTGGCCGGCATTGCTCCCGCACAGACGCTGCGCGAAGAATAAGGCAACTGCATCCGCCGGCCTTGTACCTGTTTATGCTGTTGCCCGCTGCTGCTCGTGGTGCCCGAGCCGCACGCTCACCACCTTCGACACGCCCGGCTCCTGCATCGTTACGCCGTAGATGATGTCTGCCGCCTGCATCATGCGCTTGGAGTGGGTGACGACGAGGAACTGCGTTTCCTTGCTCAAGGTGCGCATCAGCTCTGCAAAACGGCCCACGTTGGTTTCGTCCAGCGGAGCGTCTACCTCGTCCAGCACGCAGAAGGGGCTCGGCTGGAACTGGAAGATGGCCACCAGCAGCGCCAGCGCGGTCAGAGCCTTTTCGCCGCCCGAGAGCAGCAGCACGTTCTGCAGCTTCTTGCCCGGGGGCGAAGCCACGATGTCCAGTCCGCTCTCGGCCTGGTTCTCCTCGTCCGTGACCCGCAGAAAGGCGTGGCCGCCGTAGAAGAGCTGCGCGAAAACCTGCCCGAAGTTTTCGTTGATTCGCGCAAAGGCCTCGTCAAACTTGGTGCGTGAAATCTGGTCGATCTCCTTGATCGTCTCCTGCGTGTTCTCGATGGATTCGATGAGGTCTTTGCGCTGCGTCTCCAGGAACGCATGCCGCTCGGCCGTCTCCTTGTACTCATCGAGTGCCATCATGTTTACTGGGCCCATCTGCTCCATGCGCTGGCGCAGGCCGCGGCAGGTCTCTTCTTCGGCAGCCAGTTCCTCGCCGGCCAGGTGCACGATCTCCCGGTCGCCGCGCAGGACCGCCGCCTCGACATTCACTTCCGCAAGGCAGCTTGCCTCCAGGTGCTCCAGATCGGCCTTCAGCTTGGCCCGTTCGCTCGAGCGCGCGGCACGGCTCTCGCGCAACTGGTCGAGCGCAATGCGGCCGGTTTTGAGCTGCGTCTCCATCTCGGCAAGCTGCTGCCGCAGCGCCTGCGCCCGCTCGGCGATGGCCTGCGCCAGCGTGAGCGCTTCTGCGCGCGCGGCGGCAAGCTCCTTCTGGCGTTCGGCCAGCGTGGCGCTTTCGTGGATGCGCTGCTCGCGCTCGGCCGTGGCTGCGGCCCGCTGCTGCTCGATGGCCAGCACGCGGCGCTCAAGATCGGCGTGCAGCCGGTCGATGCGTTGGAACGCGGCTTCGGCACCGCGGCGCCGCTCTTCCAGCCCGGCCAGCTCGGCGGTGAGCTGCGCGGCCTCCTGCTGCAGCCCTTCGCGCTTCTTGCGCAGCTCGTCGAGCTGTACCTGCATCGTGTCCAGGCCCGCTTCGGCTTGCGCGTGCTCGGCTTCGAGCCGCGCGGCCTCGTCGCGCTTCTGGGCAATCGCCTGGTGCTTGGCCTCGCAGGCGTCCTTGTTGCGCGCGGCCTGCAGCGTCCACTCCTGCAGCCGGCGCTCGATGCGCTGCGCTTCGGCCTCCATCTGCTTGAGCGCTGCGCCCAGGTTCGCGCTCTCGCTCTCGGCGCGGCGGCGCTCTTCGCTCTGTGCTTCGAGCCGCGCGGTGAGCTGTTCAATCTCGCGCGTCAGCGCGGCCGCTTCCATCTCCGCCCGGCCAAGGTCGTCTTCCAGCTTGCCCAGCCGGATCTCGGTTTCGCGTAGGTCGCGCTTCAGCGCCAGCGGACCCTCGCTGGCCGGCTTGCCGCCCGTGACTGTCGCGTTGTGGAAGCACTCGCCATCCGGCGTGAGAAAGAACGCATGCGGATACGCCGTGGCCAGTCGCTGCGCTTCAACAGGATGCTCCACGATGTAGCCATTGCCCAGCTTGGGCAGGATGCCTTCCAGTGAGCGGCCGAAGCCGTTGAGCACCTTGATCGCATCCCGCAGTGGCGTGACGCCCGGCTCGTTGACCGCGCCTGAGCCGGGATCGAAGAGCTCGCCCTGCGCGTCCGAATGAATAAGGAATGTGGCGCGGCCGTCGCTGGTCTTGAGCAGGCGCACACCCTCTTCCGCCACTCCCCAGCTTTCCACGACCACGTAGCTCAGCTCTTCACGCAGGAACTCGTCCACCACGCCTTCGTGCTGGCCGCTGACCTCGAGAAAGTCGGCCAGCGTGCCTTTGGGTGCCATGCCGTGGCCCAGCGCGCCGGGCTTCAGCAGCTTGCGCACCGTGTCCGTCGAGTAGCTGTGATTGCGGATGAGCGACTGCAGCGAGTCGCAGCGGCCCGCGGCCTTGGCCTGTTCGCTGCGCAACTGGTTGGCCCGTGCGCGCAGGGTGTTCTCTTCCGCGCGCTTGACCTGCAGCGTCTCGCGCAGCGTGGCGATCTCCTCCGCAAACCGCTTGAGCGCCTCTGCCGCTGACTCGAATTTGAGCTGCGCCTGTCCGCTCTCTACGCCCAGATTTTCGCGCTCGTTGCGCGCCTGGCGCATCTCGGCTTCCAGCCGCTCCGCCTCGCGCTCCAGCGCCGCTAGGCTCTCCTCAGCCTGCGCCGTCTGGTTGTGGGCGTTGCCTGCCTGCGTGAGCAGATGCATCGCGTGTCGCCGGCTGCTCTCAAGCTGCCGCTCGGCGCTGAAGACCTCTTCCGCCGCAAAGCGCGCCTCCTGCTGCCGCGCTTCCACCTTCCGGCGGAACTCGCGCGCCTCGCCGGCCGCCGTCTCAAGAAAGCTATGCTGCTGCGCCCGTTCTTCCGCAATCGCACCAAGCTGCGTCTTCGTCTGTTCCAGCTCCGCGCCGGCTGCAGCAATGCGCGCTTCCAGCTCGCTTACGCGCTCCGTGTTGCTGCGCTCGCGCGCCATGGCGCGCTCCAGCTCGACGGCGGCTTCATTGGCGCTCGCCTGCGCAGCCTGGCCCTCGCGCTCGAGCTCGTAGCCACGCTCGGTGAGCGTGTGCTGGCTGGCCTCGTGCCCGGCAATCTCGGTAGCCGCAGCGTTTGCCTGCTCGCTCAGCGCGGCAATCTCCTCGTCGAGCCTGGTCTGCTCGGCGTCCATCGCCGCCATGCGGCTGGCCAGCACCACGCGCAACTGTCCGCGCAGTTCGTCGCGCACCGCTGCGAACCGCTCGGCCTTGGCCGCCTGGCGCTTGAGCGAGTTCATCTGCCGCGTGACTTCCTCAAAGATGTCGTCCACGCGCGCCAGGTTCTGCTTGGCGGACTCAAGGCGCAGCTCCGCCAGCCGCTTCTTGGTCTTGAAGCGGGTAATGCCCGCGGCCTCTTCAACAATCGCCCGCCGCTCGTGCGGCTTGGAGCTGAGAATCTGGCCGATGCGCTCCTGCCCGATGATCGCGTAACTCTCCGGCCCCAGGCCCGTGCCCATGAAGATGTCCTGGATGTCGCGCAGCCGGCACAGCTTACCGTTGAGCAGGTATTCGCTCTCGCCAGTACGGAACAGCCGCCGCGTAACCACCACCTCGCCCTTCTGCGGCATGCGCTGAAACCTGCGGCGGCGAATCTTCAGCACCACCGGCTGCGGACCTTCGGCGGTCTGCGGCGCGGCTGCATCTTCTTCTGACTCTTCTTCGATCACCTGCCCCGGCTGCTCGGCGGCTACAATCTCCTCGACCTCGGCAACGCGCGTCTTGCGAGCCTCATCCTCGTCCCAGTCGGCGGGGCCGTCGTTGTCCACGACGACTTCGGGCTCGACCGGAACCGGACCCTCGTAAGCCGCGGGATCGACCATAGTGATGGTCACTTCAGCCATGCCCAGCGGCTTGCGGTCGCGGGTGCCGGCAAAGATCACATCCTGCATCTGAGTGCCGCGGAGGGTTTTGGCGCTCTGCTCGCCCAGCACCCAGCTCACGCCGTCGAGAATATTCGACTTGCCGCAGCCGTTGGGCCCAACCACCGCGGCAATTCCGCTGCCTGAAACCGTCAGCTCCATGCGGTCGCAGAAACTCTTGAAGCCGAGGATGTAGATCTTCTTTAATTTCAGCATCGTCTCTCCAGAACCTGAGGGAAGGCTTCACGTCGGTCCAAGGGCTTTTGAAAAACTCTTTTGCCGCCGGGTGCACGACCAGAACGCGCTCCGAAAAACCTGTCTTGATTAGAGACTCTACGAAGCCGGATGGGCAGGGTCAACGGCCACAAGGGGTGTTTTTGTGGATAAGAGGGGCCGGAATTCCACTTCTTCGGGAATTCCCGGAATTTGTCCGGAAATCTTCCGATTCCATGGCAGATTTGCACCAGATTTCCACACGGAATCCACAGAGGAAAAATTCATGTTCAGCCGTCATTTTTGGGGGATCGTCCCACTCACAGCCTTATGAATCACCCGCTCCAGCGCCCGCAGCGCCTGCGGCCGTGGAAACCCCGGGCGGCTGGCCAGCCGGATCGTCCGGCAGGACGAGCCGGCAAGCGGACGCAGCACGATCTCCCGCGCCCGGAACGAGTCGGCCGCCAGCGCCGGCAGTAGCGTAGAACCGTACCCGGCGGCCACCAGGTTCACCAGCGTCTCCAGCGTGGAGGCCTGCATCGAGGCGAGCATCGCCCCGCGCTGCGCTCCGTTGCGCGCGCCGCAGGCAGCCAGCACCTGGCTGGCCAGGCAGTGTCCGTCGGCCAGCACCAGCAGCTCGCCGGCCAGCGCATCTTCGCTGACCGTGGCGGCCCTGCACAGCCGGTGATGGGGCGGCAGCGCGGCCAGCAGCGGTTCGTCAAACAGAGCCAGTTCGGTGATCTCCGGCGCGTCCGGCGGCGTGGCCAGCAGCGCCGCGTCCAGCCGGTGGTTGCGCAGCCCGTCGATCAGCGAGAGCGTCTGGTCTTCCCACAGCTCGAGCGTCAGTCCGGGGTAAGACTGCTTCAGCGGCTTCAGGATCATCGGCATCAGGTAGGGTGCCAGCGTGGGAATCACGCCCAGCTTGAGCGGTCCCACCAGTGGATCGCGCGCGGCGCGGGCCACGGCCTCCATCTGGCCGGCTTCGGCCAGCGCGCGGCGCGCGTGATTCAGAATCTGGCTTCCGACAGGCGTCAGGTCGACGCGCTTGTTGGTGCGCTCGAGGAGCGTTACGCCCAGCTCGTCTTCGAGTTTTTTAATCTGGCTGCTCAGCGTGGGCTGGCTCACGTTGCAGGCTTCCGCCGCGCGGCCAAAGTGACGGTGCTCGGCGACGGCGACGAGATAGCGGAGGTCTTGCAGGTTCATAACCAGCCTTATCATAGAACAAAGCAATCGTCATTGTAGGAACAATTGATTTTAATTATCAAAGTACTTGGCTTGCGTGGTTGCATGCAGTCAGGCTGCCGGACGTATTCAGCCCCCAAAACGCAGCGGAGATCGCTGCGTCTCGATCGCGCGCCCTCTCTGCCCGCAAGGCGCATGCGTCTACACTGGGAACGTGCGATCCCGCTCGTTGCTGCTGGCATTTTTCCTGATCTTTGCAGGCACAAGCGCGGCTTTTTTGCCCGCACAGGTGCGGCACACGCTCAACTACGCGCCGGGCAAGTCCATCACGCTCTCGCTGCCGCAGTCTCTCGACATCAACATCGCTGCGAGCGGCCTGCGCCGCGTGCGCTTCTTCGCGCAGTCGCCGGATGGCCGCATCTTCGTCACCGGCATGCATGACATTGCAGACAACACGCAGGGCTCGGTCTTCATCCTCGGCGGCTGGGATGCGCAGACCCGCACCTTCAGGCGCGTCATCCGTTATCTCGATCACCTGCGCAACCCCAACAACCTAGCCTTCTGGACCGATCCGGCGACCAGGCAGAGCTGGCTCTATCTGCCGCTCACCGGCAAGCTCGTCCGCTACAGGTACAACGCCGGAGACAACGCGCCGTCTTCGCCGCCCGAAACGCTCATGCGTTTCCCCGATTACGGGCTCAGCTACAAATACGGCGGCTGGCATCTTACGCGCACCGTCGCCGTCGCGCAGGTGAACGGTGCGGCCCGCATCTTCGTCGCTGCGGGCTCGTCGTGCAACTACTGCCAGGAGCGCGAAGTCATGCGCGCCGCGGTTGTCAGTATGGATCCCGACGGCAAACATCCGGTCATCATCGCGCAGGGGTTGCGCAACGCCGTCGATCTGCACGCGGTCGCCGCTCTGGACGGCGCGCTCTTCGCCACCAATATGGGCGACGATCATCTCGGCGACCGGCTACCGGAGGATACTTTCTTCGAGCTCGATAAATCCCCGGCCGTTCCGCCAAACTACGGCTGGCCCACCTGCTACTTCGCGTATGGCAAGCCGGTCCTCGACACGACGCCGCTGCCCTCGCTCGACGATCTGAGCAAGATGGCGCCGGTTCCCGCCGATGACGCGGCGGATTCGATCTACGGCAAACAAACCGGCGTGGCGGTGGCTGGCACGAATCTTACCGCCGGTGGAGGGCATGCGTCAGGGACCGATCCGAACGCCGCTCTGGGCAGCGCGCCGAATGCGCTCAAATCCTGCGCGCGCGTTCCGCCGGCCTACACCACCTTTGCCGCGCACAGCTCGCCGCTCGGTTTTGCATATTTTCCGTCAACCGATACGGTTCTTAAAAACAGCTTTCTCGTCGCATTGCACGGGGCCAGCCATCCGCATATCGGCACCGGCTATCGCGTAGTGCGCTTTACGCCGGCGGACCGCCAGCCGCGTAACCTGATCACCGGATTTCTGACCATCGTGAATGGCAAACCCGTCGTGCATGGCCGTCCATGTGGCATCCTGCGCGTCGGCCCCGACAGTTTTTTACTGACCGACGACTATCTGGGGCTCGTCTATTTCATCCATCCGCGCGGCTATAGCATTTCGGAATCGCTGTAGACCGAAAGTACGCGCTCAAGAGGCTTTTTTCTAAGAAAAAGCCACCTTTCACGCATCTCAAAAAGTCTACGTGCATTCCGAGGATGCGCTAGTGTCCTGAGTCTGAAGTTCGTGTCACCAATACGCTGTCATCCTGAGCGTAGTAAGCCGCGTTTTTTGCGGCTTACGGAGTCGAAGGACCTGCGGTTCGGGGCTTTTTATGTTGCGAACTTTGGGGGCAGGACACTAATTCGCCAGCACCGCCCGATAGCGCACCTTGTTCTTCTTCACCTTCTCGATGGCTTCGTTGGCCTTCGACATGGGAAAGTTTTCGGTGGTGGCCTTCACCCCGTGGCGCGCGGCCACGTCCATCATCTCGCGCAGCATGTGCGGGCTGCCGATGGGGCTGCCGGTCACGCTGCGCAGGCCGGCAATGAGCGGAAACGCATGCAGCGCGATGGGCGATGGTGGAACGCCCACAAAGCACAGCGTGCCGGTGGGCCGCAGCGCCTGGATGTAGGTGCCCCAGTCCTGATCGGCATTGATGGTGGTGAGCAGGAAGTCCTGCGTGCCGGCCACTTCTTTCATGGCCTTCGACTCGCGCGTATTCACGAAGTGATGCGCGCCCAGCGCGCGGACTTCTTCTTCTTTGCCCGCCGACGACGAGAACGCGGTGACCTCGGCGCCGAAGACGCGCGCAAACTGGATAGCCAGGTGGCCCAGCCCGCCGATGCCGACGATGCCCACGCGCGATGCTGGGTGGATGCCGTGGCTGCGCAGCGGATTGTAGACCGTGATGCCGGCGCACAGCAGCGGCGCAGCGTGCTCGCTCTTGATCGCTTCAGGAATAGCGATGACAAAGCGCGCATTGGCGCGCACGCGATCGGCATAGCCGCCGTTGCGGCGCACGCAGGTTGCCTCGGACGCGGGACAGATGTTCTCCATCCCTTTCATGCACCATTCGCACTCGCCACAGGAGTTCGACTGCCAGCCCAGCCCCACGCGGTCGCCTGCCTTGTGCAGCCGAACGTCGCTGCCCACCGCCGCAACCGTGCCGACGATCTCATGCCCCGGAATGAACGGATACTGGCTGATGCCCCAGTCGTTGGAGATGAGATGAAGGTCGCTGTAGCAGATGCCGCAGTGGGTGATGGCGATCTCCACCTCCTGCGCTCCCAGCTTGCCGGGGTCGTAGTGATAAGGCAGGAGTTCCGCTCCTGCTGCATGAGCTGCAAGGCCGTGAAATTGAGCCATGTCTCGGAATCCTCACTGGCGCGTAGAAACGGTTCGGCCGGTATCGCCGGCGTTCCGATCTCGGTGCAGAATAAAGGGTATATTTTGGTTCCCCGGCCCTAGTTTAAACCGCCGCCCGGCTCGATGTGCAGGGTAAGAACCTGAAAACCGCTGAGCACGCCTCCGGCGGGCGCATCGGCGGCCACCTGGGCCGATTCGCCGTTGAGGCTGATGTCTTTTTCCGCGCGCACCGGCTCGAGCGCGTTGGCCACCGAGAGCGGAACGTTTGCCAGCGTCTGGCCATTCATGCCGGCCTGCGCTTCCGGCACCAGCAGGCTCACGTAGATGCGGTCGGCCGCGTGCTGATTGCGCGCCTCTTCAAGCAGCGCAGAGAGCGTTGCGGGCCGCGGAGGTACCTGCGGTTGATGCAGCGTGCGGTCGAGCGTAGCGCCGTCTGAGATCAGCAGGCGGAGATTGCCTGCGTCGAGCCGGTCAGGAAGGTGCACCGGGATGCGTACGTTGCGCGCCGGCTGCTGCCAGGGCTGGATGGTGGCTTCCACTTCAACGGTATCGCCGGCGTGCACAATGTCATTGGAAACAAGACGGGCGCTCTTGAGCTCGACGCCGATGCGGTGCGGAATCTCTTCCACGTGGAGGTTGATACTGTGCACCGTGCCCTGGCGTGCGCCGTTGGTGTAAAGCGCGGTGAATTGCTGGCCGGTGAGTAGAGCCAGCATGAGAGGCGCCGGCGCAAGCTCGCCCGGCGTGGACCACTCGTCCACCGGTACGGCCGGAAACCCGTCGAGGTCGATGCTGCCGGTGAGGTGGTAGCTCATGGAGGCCGAGCTGGCGACGGACTGCAGCAATGATTGGTAGAGCACCACCATCATGGCCTGCGTGGTGAGCGAGGGCAGATCGAGAATCTGCACGTTGAGGCCGCGATGGTCGTCGGGCCCGCTCATCACGATGTGCATGGGAATCATGTGCGCCGTTGCGCCCAGCACGCCGCGGATGGCCGAGTTGCGATCTTCCGTGAACGCGCCCACGGTGGCGCCGGTGTTGATGATCTTGAAGGCGTTCAGCGGCGAGGCCAGCGTGGTTACCACGTCTGCCGTGGTCATGGGCAGTGAAACCGTACCGGCCTGCAGGATGGGATGGCCGCAGGCCAGCAGTTGCTTGGGATCGATGTAGGTGACGGTGCAGGTGGCCGAGATTTCCAGGTCGCCGCGCACAAGCTGCGCGCTGATCGCCGATCCCGGCTCGAGCGTGGCCTCGGCCGCCGGCGAGGGCTGCATATCGCCGGCGCTTGCTCCACCGATTCCGCCCGCAGCCACGGGCTGGAGCCCGGTGCCGTTCACCTGCTTTTGCCAGAACTCGATGGCCGGCGGGCTGAAGCCGCTCATCACCAGCGGCGTGTCGATCATCTGGAAAGTGGCTTGAGCCGTAGACTCTGTGGAAGCGAGATTGGACGCCTGTGCAGTCTCTGTGCTGATCCCTGCCTGGCTCATTGGCAGGTCGCGCACCTGCAGCATCTGCTCGATCGGCGTAATGCCGGCGATGGGCTCCTTGCTGAACTGGCCGATGCGGTACGAGAGCGCGCCCAGCAGCCTGTTGTCGACGTAGACCGGGCTTCCGCTCATGCCTTCCACGACGCCGGTATACTCGGGCCTGGGTCCGTGCAGCCGCGCCAGGACCAGGTCCTGGTGCGGTCCCAAGGCGCTGCGCAGAACGCCCAGGATCTCCACCTGCATCGGCTCCGGGCGTGTGCCTTCAAAAACCGTCCAGGCGGTGCCGGTGAGGCCGCGGCGCACCTGGCTGAGTGGGAAAAAGCCGCCGCTGCTGGGCGGCGGGCCGGCTTCCGAGGCAGCGTTTGGGACGGTAGCCGCCTGGCCGCTTGCAAGCCAAGCAGCAATGGCCAGCCCCGCCGCCAGTGCCGCGAGCAGCCACCGGGTTTCCTTTCGGCAGATTTTCACGTCTATTAGAGTACAGCCACCGGTGGGGTCTTTGCCCGACGGCGACCGGCCAGATCAACTATGCTTGTGAGCACAGAGGTTGTTATGACCACTTCGCGCACAACCCTCCCCGTTCTTCGCCGAATCCAGTTTGCAGTCCTGATGATGGCCGTTGCGGCCTTGAGCGCGGCGCCGGTTTGCATGGCGCAGAGCCAGGCGCCGAGTTCTGGCCAGCAGCCGCAACCGGACCAGACCGCGCCCGATGCGGGCGGCCCCAGTGGCGACAACGGCGTGATTGCGCTCCCCAAGAAAAAAGAAGACACCGATGAGCCGCCGGCCCCACCTGCTCCGCCGGAGCCGAAGGTAACCAATCCCACCGGGATGCCACCGGTTTCGCTGCACATCGACGTGCCGGAAGTGA
Source organism: Acidobacteriaceae bacterium (assembly GCA_030038195.1). GTDB lineage: Bacteria > Acidobacteriota > Terriglobia > Terriglobales > Acidobacteriaceae > Telmatobacter. The sequence goes on along the minus strand of JASHPJ010000040.1, from coordinate 72,903 downwards.
CAGTGGATGTGGGCGTGCTGCTGAAGAAGACGGGGCAGTTCGTGCCCGGGCTCAAGCCGGAGAACTTCCGCATCTACGAAGACGGCGTAGAACAGAAGATCGAGGGATTCAAGCGGGTTGAGGCGCCCATCACCGCTCTGCTGCTTTGCGAGTATGCCGCGCGAGGCTGGGTCTTCCGGATGGACATGCTCAACGCCGCGTGGGCGTTTACGCAGCAGCTCAGGCCGCAGGATTACGTGGCGCTGATGACCTTCGACATGAGGACCCACATCTACGTGGACTTTACCCAGGACAAGAACCAGATTCAGCAGGCCATCAACCAATTGGGCATGTCTGTCTGGATGCCGGCGGCCTTCAGCGAAACCAACGTCTTCGATGCGCTGTACGAGTCCATGGACCGGCTCTCGCGCATCCCGGGACGCAAGTACATCGTCCTGATCGCCTCGGGCATCGATTCGATGTCGAAGCTCACCTTCGACAAGATTTTGAAGGCGGTAAAGAGCTCGCAGGACATCACGATCTACGCGATCTCGACGGGCGGGCTGCTGCGCGAGATGACCGAGGGCCGGGGTGGCATGATGGCCTCCATGCGCGATATGGACTACCTGCAGGCCGACAACGAGATGCGCACCTTTGCGCAGATTACGGGCGGCATGTGGTTCGAGCCCAAGTTCACCGGCGAGCTGCCGGACATGGTGCGGACGATCAACGAGAACATCCGCGCCAAGTATGAGCTGGTCTACCGGCCGACCAACGCCAAGCAGGATGGCACCTATCGCAAGCTGCGCGTCGAGCTGGTGGACGACGAAGGCCAGCCGCTGCGCATGCAGGACCAGAAGCACAAGCCGCTCCAGTACGAGATCATCGCGCGCGACGGCTACCGTGCGCGGCAGGAAGTGGAGTAGCCGCCGTCCCGCCGGGCTGTTGGCTCGCTCCCGCGTGGCGATCCTGCGCATTTCCCACCCTTGGCTAGTGTCCTGTAACTGAAGTTCGCAATATAAATACTGCTGTCATCCTGAGCGAGTCGCCGCGGCGACGAGTCGAAGGTCAAAGATCCGCCGTGGCGGGCCGAAGATCCGCCGTGGCGGAACCTGCGGTTCGGGATTTCAACTTATGCTATGAACTTCAGTTACAGGACACTGGAACACCACATTACAACGGTTTCGCTTCCCATCTTGACTTCTGAAGAGCGTGTCCGCCGCAGCGGATGACTTTTTCTTGAGGGAAAAACTACTCGGCAGTCTCGGTTCTGTACACACTTGAAGTGAAACTGCTGTAGACGTGCATGCACTCAAGTTCGTGACTGCCGTCACAGAGACACCCCGCACTGCGGCGCTAGATTTACGACCGTAAGGCCATGGGACTCGCGGGAGTTGGATTCTCCCCCACCTCGCGAGGGGCATGGACCGAGGATTTGTGTGAGGTGGTTATGCCAGTGGTTCCGGCGATGTGGGTGGTGTGGTGCGTCCTGGTGGTGGTAGTGGCTGCGCTCAAGATTTACATGGTTAAGCTGGGCCGCGATGAGGACGACCAGCTTTTCCTGGATGATTCCTTTGAGCAGGAGAAGGTCACGCAGGCCGCGATTACAACAAAGTTGAACCGGATCGAGCCGATCGAGCGCATTGCGATCTGGGTGCTGGCCGCGGCCACCTTGTTCGTGATCGTGTATTACGTCCTGGACATGATCCGGCAGTTCCGCTGAACTAGCGTTCTCCCGCCACGGCCCTGCATGCTGCGAGGCTGTGTGGCGCGCGCAAATTGCGCGTCCCATCGAGCAACACATCCCCTCCCCTCAGTCGAGGCCATGGAGTGAGAGCTGAGCAGCCGCTACGATCCGATTACGTTCAGATGCACCAGGATATCGCGTACGTAGTAGGCAAGGACGATCACCGTCATACCTGCAACCAGCCACTGCGCCACCCGCAGAATCGGTTCTACCTTGGAAACCTTGGCGACAATTGCCTCCTGAGCGACCTTTTCGTGCTCAAAGGAATCATCAAGAAAAATCTGATCCTCTTCGTCGCGGGTAAGGCTCGAGCGATAGATGTGCAGACCGGCCATCACCACGACAAGGGTGCACCAGACCGTCCACATAACCGGAACAAATGTCATACCCACCTCCAACAGAAGATGCCGGGTCCCAGATACCGGCGGGTCCGTGGCGGAAACGCGGTCCCGGGGGCAGTGGGGCCTTGATGGCTGACCATCATAGCGTCAAAATGGTGCGATTGTCCGGTTAAATCTGCACAGAAAAGTGCGAATCTTGAGGCCCCGAGCCCATGGATGACCCGCTTCGGCCACCCCCCGGCCCGCGCCTTGCAGGGCGCTGCGACTTTCCAGCCGGTTGCGGCATCCTATAAGCCGATAGACTGGCTTTGAGAGATCGGCCGCGGCGGGACTTGTATTTGAGCCTGCCCGAAGGTACTCTTAAAAGATACGGGAAGGTACTTCAAAAAACCGGGAGAGACCATGGCCACTGCAACCGTTGCACCTACAGAGGAATCCGTCAAGAAGCCGCCGATCAGCCTTACACCCCAGGCTGTTGCCAAGGTGCGCGAAATCATGGCTACCCAGGATCCGCTTCCGGCGGGTCTGCGCATTGGCGTAGTGGGCGGGGGCTGCTCCGGTTTCCAGTACTCCATGGCCTTCGAGAACCAGAGTGGCATGATGGACAAGGTATTCAGTTTTGACGACCTGAAGGTGTTTGTTGACGCCACTTCACTGATGTACCTGAATGGCTGCACCGTGGACTACGTGGAGACCCTCGAAGCAGCCGGCTTCAAGTTTGAAAATCCTCAGGTGAAGTCAACCTGCGGCTGCGGATCGTCTTTCAGCGCGTAAGCCGCTGGCTCACGCACCGGAAAAGAGTCGAAAGGCCTGTCTTCCTGGCGAAGGCAGGCCTTCGTGTTTCTGCTGAAGCTGTGAGCGTGCCTACTGCTGCGGAGACGGCGTTGTCCCGCTCGTCGAGGGGCCGGAGCCCGGGCCGGTATCGGAGCCGGGCGTCGTGCCGGAGGAGCCGACAGGGCTGGTCATGCTGCTGGCGGGCTGGCCGATCGTCCCGGTATTCCCGCCGCTTACGGTCCGCATGTCCATGATGGGATCGTAGGTGAACTCCCACTCGTTGTAGTGGTCCTTCTTTTTCCAGATCAGGATGGATTGCTTTGAACTGCCCGGCTCGAAGCCGATGATGCCAGCCCCGCCGAAGGTCTGCCCGGAGACGCTGGTGCCGGTTCCCGTGGACGGATTGCCGAAGGCGTCGGTTCCTCCGGTCGCTGTGCCGCTTGCGCCACTCGCACCGCTCGTGCCACTTGTGTCTGAAGTTCCAGTCGGCGTGCCCGCCGATGCGCCGGCAGCCGATGAGTCGAGGCCGCTGCTGCCGGTGCTCGACGAATTGAACAGCCCGCCGGATGCCGTGCCGTTGAGCCCGCTCACGCCATTGCCGCCGCTGGGTCCGATGCCGGCCAGCGAGCTGCCCGTGGCCAGCGGCTGGCCGAAGAATCCCATGACGATAGGCACCTTGTTCTGGCCGAACATAATCGGCTTCCAGTCATCCTTGCCGGTGATGGGATCGGTGTACTTCTTGCGCAGAAAGCGGATGTCGTTGGTCTTTACCAGCGCGTCCACGCTGGGAGGGTAGGCATGAAACTTGCGATAGTAAAGCTGGACCGCGCGGATGTATTGCTTGCCGCGCTCCATGGTCTCCACCTCGCGGTCGCGCTGGATGGACCGGGCCATTTTAGGTGCTGCAACCGACAGCGTCATCAGCAGCAGAAACAGCAGAAACATAACCGAAAGCAGGAGGTATCCCTCCTCAGAAGGCCTGGGATGTCGCCGGGCTTTGAGCGGATTCTGCATGGTGGTTCTGCTTAAAACGCCGTCAGCGTAAGGGTCTGCGTGTTGTTATAGCCCATATCTGTCACCTGCACGCTGCCGGGCTTGATGTTCTCGACCTTGTAGCGATGGTCCACGACTTGGCCCGCGGTGGCGATAAAGATATCGTCGCCGTGGACGAAAAAGGCCTTGATGGTTTTGTCCCTGTCTTCACTGTAGCCGAAGTATTTGAGGTCAATGGCCGGCGGTTTGGGCACAGAAGGCAAAGTGGGCACGCTGACGACAGGAGCGCCGGGCCGCGGGCCGGCAACGGGCTTGGGAATATCGACCACCGGCGCCGAGCTGGCTGAAAAGATATTGCGGCCGGTGCCCTCGTACTCCACATCCTCGCTCTGCGCGAGCTCATCGAGGTGCAGCGTGGGGTCGATGCCGGCGTTGGTGAGTTTTTCGGCTTCCTGCGGGGTCTGCGTTGCCTGGCCGGCAGGCCTTGCCGCATTTCTGGCCGCTGCGGCTGCGGGAGCCGGAGGCGGCGCGGACGGTCCCGTGAAGCTCGAGTAAAGCTCGTATCCGCCCGCGCCAAGAATGATGACGAACAGCGCAACAACCAGGTAAACCTGGCGCTTGTTCTCGGTTCCAAGCTGCAGGGCCATGGCTACTCGCCCTCCTGGTTTGCGGTCGGCTGGGTGGACTTCGGCGTTGCCGGCAGTCCGCTGGCCAGTGCATCGGCCGGCCGCAGCCACGTGGACACCTGCATGCGCAGGCTCACCGTTCCGCCCTGCTGGCCGGTCAGGGTCATGTCTTCGATGACGAAGAAGATGGGGTCGCGCTCCAGGCTGTTGATGAACCGCATGACCGCCGGGTATTCGCCGGTAATGCTGGCGTCCATGGAGATCTTCGTGAGATTGGAGCCGGGCTCGCCCTGCGTATACTCAACGCGCGTGGGACGCACATCCGAGGCTACCCCGAGCTCATCGACACGGTTGGAGATAGTAGAGTAGTTGGGAGGAATGCGCTTGGCGAAAAACGCGTTCACCTGCTCGCGCGACTGCTCGACACGCTTGTCCAGGCCGCGCAGCGGCGCAGTCTGCAGTTCCATGGCCTTCAGTTCGACCTGCTTGCCGGCCAGCACGTCAGCGGCGTGGCTGTCGACCGCCGCCCAGTCCAGTCCCAGCCGCACAGCCAGGACGATGGCGGCCACAAGCAACACCGCGAAGCCCGCGTAGTGCCAGGTGAGCGGAGAAGTGAACCGCTCGTGCCAGGGCGAAAACTGTTCCCGGTTCACCGTGCGCCTCCATTCGGCGAGCCGGTGTAGGGCTGGCGGTCATTTTTCTGCGTGAATGGAGGCGCGGGACGCGGAACGCGGCGCGTGCCCGGCGGAGGATTGCCGGAATCTTCTTCCTGCGTGGCGGCCGATTCCTTCTCTGCCTTCTTGTTCGCGGCGCGCTCTTCCGGCGTAGGCGGATTATAGTCGGCCAGCAGGTCGAACTCGAAGCGGTTTGAAGCGCTCACCGGTTCCAGGCGCTGGTTGGGGCCACTGCCCGTGGACTCCGCGCTCTCGCCCGAGATGCGCGGATTGAGGAAGCGCTTCGAATGCTCGAGATTGCGCACCAGGTCGACGGAAAGATCGTGCGGACCAAGCACGCGCAGTTGCAACGTGATGTGGCCATCCTTGGCGCGGATGGGCTGAATCTGCGTCACCTGTACGCCGGCCGGCAGCACGGTTTCGAGATTTTCCATCGCCAGGGTCCAGGAAAACGCCTTCTGGTCGAAGAGCTGGTTGAGCATCTCCACCTGGCTCACCAGGGCGGCATTGTCGGGCTGTTTCATCATCGCCATGTAGCCCTGCCGCTCGCTCTGCACGCGCGCAATAGCGCCGTCGAGCGAGTGTTCGTGTGCGCGCGCCTCTTCGGCTTTCTGGTGCACCTCGTGCAATCCAAGCAGCAACAGCAGCAAGACGCCCGCGCAGACGCCCATGGCGATGCGCAGCCGCTTCATGGCCGGCCCGAGATCGACAAAGGGCCGCGTGGCGAGATTGAGCGTGATTCTCATCGAATGCCCCCCGCCTGCGCGCCGCGCAGCGCCAGCGCTCCAGCCACTCCGGCGATGCTCTCGGTCCCGAGCGGCGTCAGCAGGCCGCTCTCCGGCCGTTCAGCCAACTGGACAACCGCAAGATCAGGTCGCCCGAGCCAGCCGGCAAACTCGCCCGCATCCCGGTTGCCCGCGTAGTGGAGCCGGCGCGGCGGCGCGCCCAGCTTGTCTTCAAAGTAAGCGGCGGCGACGGCAATGTTGCGGCGAATCTCCGCGGCGCGCTCCTCGAGGGCGCCGGGCAGGTCGAGCGTGCGATAAAGCAGCAGGTCCGGCCCATTGGCGATAAGCGTGGTGATGGCGTCATTGCTCAGGTTGGCGGCCAGCACGGCTTCGAGCGAGTCGGCCATTTCGAGCGCGGCCAGGCTGGACGGCAGCACGGCGCCCGGCTCGTAGCCCGCGGCGCGTACCGCAGCTTCGTACTCGGCGAGAATAGGCCCCGGCACAACCGCCGTGAGCGCCTTGCACTCGGTTTTGGTCTGCGTAAGGATCTGGTAGCTGACGCCGGCGTGCTCCACGTCGAAGGGGATCATCTTGCGCAGCCGGAAGCGCAGCACGGGGAGGGCCTCCGCGGCTTTGGCGGGCAGGGAGTCGAAGTCGAGCACAAAGACACGCACCACGGTGTCAGGCACAACCAGCGTAATCGCGCGGGAGCGAGGCGAAACCTGGTCGAGCGCCGAGCGGATGGCGTCAGCCACGGCCTGCGGCGCGCGCAGATTCGCTTGCTCGATGCCGGTAACCAGCGCATCCTGCGGCAGCGGCGCAAACGCGTAGACAGGCGGCTTACCCGGCGCCGCCAGCGCCGCCGCCAGCGCGCCCTCCGGCGAAAGCTCCACCGCGGCGGGCGGACGCCCGCCGGGCTGCGCGCCGGTCTTCCCCTGGTTGAAAATCGCTGCCACTAGCGCGAGGCCTCAATGAATGTGACTTTGTTGATCTCTTTAATCGTCGTCAGCCCGTGGCGCACGCGGTCCAGCGCCGATTCGCGCAGAAACGTCATGCCTTCCTTCTGCGCCATCTTGCGCACCTCCGACGTAGGCTTTTTTTCGAGAATCAGCTCGCGGATCGGATCAGTCAAATCCAGCAGTTCGTGGATCGCGGTCCGGCCGCGGTAGCCTGTGCCGCCGCACTCCATGCAGCCGGCGCCCTCGCGGAAGCCGAAGCCGCGCCACTCGTTGGGATTGAGGCCGCTGACGGTAAGCTCTTCGTCGGTGTAGTAGGCGATGTGCGCGCAGTACTCGCAGATGGTGCGCACCAGCCGCTGCGCCAGGATGCAGTTGAGCGCAGAGACAAAGTTGTAAACCTCGACACCCATGTTGAGGAAGCGTCCCAGCACGTCAACCACGTTGTTGGCGTGCACGGTGGTAAACACCAGGTGCCCGGTGAGCGCGGAGTTGATGGCGATCTGCGCCGTCTCCTGGTCGCGAATCTCGCCCACCAGAATCTTGTCCGGATCGTGGCGCAGAATCGAGCGCAGTCCGCGTGCAAAGGTGAGGCCTTTTTTCTCGTTCACCGGAATCTGCGTGATGCCGCGAATCTGGTACTCCACCGGGTCTTCGATGGTGATGATCTTGTCTTCGTCGCTCTTGATCTCGTTCAGCGCGGCGTAAAGCGTGGTGGTTTTGCCCGAGCCGGTCGGGCCCGTCACCAGCACCATGCCGTAGGGCTCGCGGATATAGCGGCGGAAGCGGCGCAGATCGGCCTCGGCAAAGCCCACCACGTCCAGCGTGAGATTGCGGAACTTCTCGCTCATCGACTCCTTGTCGAGCACGCGAAGCACGGCGTTTTCGCCATGCACGGTGGGCATGATCGAGACGCGGAAGTCGATCAGCCGGCCCTTGTAGCGCACCCGGAAGCGGCCGTCCTGCGGCACGCGGCGCTCGGCAATGTCCAGCTCGCTCATGATCTTGATGCGGCTCAGGATGGTCGAGTGGTGCTCGCGCGCAATGGGCGCCATGGCCGCCTGCAGCACGCCGTCGATGCGGTACTTGACGACGACCGAGTCATCATTCGTCTCGATGTGAATATCCGAAGCGCGCCGCTCGAGCGCAGTGAAGATCGTCGTATCCACCAGGCGGATGATGGGACTGATGTCTTCCTCACTGGTGAGCTTTTCGATGGAGATGTTTTCGTCCGCATTCTCTTCACCGGTGACCACGTCGAAGGTCAATCCCTCGCTGGCCTCGTCCAGCACGCGCTGCGACTGCTCGGTCTTCTTGAGCAGGTCGGTGATCTGCGAGAGCGTAGCCACGCGCGCCTGGATGCGCTGGCCAAGCAGGCCGACAATCTCGTCGAGCACCATCAGCCGCGAAGGATCGCTGACCGCAATCACCAGCATCTCCGGCTTCTGCTCGATGGGCACGAAGTTGTAGCGGAACATCAGCTCCACGGGCACCGTGCGCAGCAGCTCGTGCTGAATCTTGAAGTTCTTCAGATCGACGAACTCAGCCTGGTAGCGGCGCGCCAGCGCTTCGGCCTGCTCGCGCTCGTTGCCGGCTCCCGCCACTGGAAGCGTGATGACATTTGCATCGGCCATGTCGTTTTACCCCGCTATCCCGCCGGCCTGGCCCAGCGAGAAGATGGGCAGGTAAAGCGAGATGAGAATGAAGACCACCACCACGCCCATCACGACCAGGATAGCGGGCTCGATGAGCGCCAGCGCGGCGGCCAGCGCCGTGGCCACGTCTTCTTCAAAAAATTCCGCCACCGAGTTGAGCATCTGCGGCAATGCGCCGGTCTGCTCGCCCACGGTAATCATGTCGGTGGAAAGCTGCGGAAACACCCCGGTTCTGGCAAGGGATTCGGCCAGGCTCTTGCCCTCGCGCACCGTCGCGATCGACGAGCCGACGGCCCTCGAAACCCGCCGCGAAGAGATGGAGCGCGCGGCCGTTTCAAGCGATGGCACCAGCGGCAGGCCTCCGGTAAGCAGCGTAGAGAGCGTGCGCGAAAACAGCGCCACCTGGTACTTGAGCCAGATTTTGCCAAAGACCGGCAGTCCCACGCGCACGCCATCCACAAAGTCCCGGCCGCGCTCGGTGATGGCGAACCGGTATGCGGAAAAGCCCACGACGATGGCTCCAAGGGCCAGCCAGATGATGTTGTGCTGCATCCATTTGCCGAAGGCCAGCAGCCAGACGGTGAGCGTAGGCAGCTTGCCGCCGATCTGGTCGTAGAGCACGGCGAACTGCGGCACCACCACCGTGAACATGAAGGTCATCAGCCCGCCCACCAGCAGGAGCAGCACGCTAGGGTAGATGAGCGAGCCAACCAGCTTCTTGCGCAGCGCGAGTGAAACCCGCTGAAAGCTGACGTAGCGCTCGAGCACCTCCTGCAGGTTACCGGAGCGCTCGCCGGCCAGCAGCGTGGTGGTGTACATCACCGGGAAGCCACTCTGCGCCTCAAAGGCGGTAGAAAGCGCCTCGCCGGTCTTTACGCGGTTGGCCACGTCGTCAAGCTGGCCGGCAAAGTGCGCGCTCTTCTGGATCTTGCCTAGCATCTGCAGCGATCCCAGGATGGGCAGGCCGGCGCGGATGAGCGTAAGGAACTGCTGGTTGAAGATGAGGAACGGCTCCAGCTTCACCTTGCGCCGCCGTCCCAGGCTGCCGCGCGCCTTGACGGAAAAGACGTGATAACCGGCATGGATAAAGCGCAGGCGCAGCTCATCGGCGGTTGCCGCCGTCTGGATCTGCTCCTGGATCCGGCCGCGCTCATCGGCCAGCTTGATGACGAACTCTGCCATAACTCCGGTTACCGCCCCGGCGCGCCAGCGGCGCCCGGCGAATCTTTCCAAAACGCTCTGATCAAGGGTATCAGTATCGGCAACCGGATAGACGAGCTGGCGCGTCCCAACGTTCGGCGCCGATTCCTGGCCGGTCGAGCCGGTGGAATCTTCCCGTTTTCAGCGCCTTGCCGTCTCAATAGCCGTTTGCCACCAGCCACGCCTCGGTCAGCTCGAACTCCGGTTTTCGCTCTGGTTTTCGTGCAGCTTGCGCCTGCGATGCCGCCAGCTTCACCAACACATCCGCCTCGATATTGACCGGCGCGCCGGAGGCCAGGGTGTGCAGATTGGTCCGCCAGTAGGTCAGCGGCAAAATGGCGATGCTGATCTCCTCGCCGTCGAAGCCGGCAATGGTCAGGCTGATCCCCTCCACGGCCACGGAACCCTTGTGGACCATCCACTGCCGGGTGTTCTTCGGAACCCGCACCTTGAGGGTCCAGTCGGTTGTCTGGCGATCGAACTGCGGGCTCGACTCCGGGATCACCGGGTCCAGCGCCGTCAGGATACCTGTCCCGTCCACGTGCCCCTGGACGATATGTCCGCCCAGCGGGCTTCCGGCTGCCGTGGGCAGCTCCAGATTCACCCGCGCGCCCGACGCCAGCGAGCCAAGCGCGGTGCGGTCCAGCGTCTCCTGCGCCAGGTCGGCGTGGAAGTAGTTTGGATCGACGTCGAGCGCGGTCAGGCAGACGCCCGAGACAGCCAGCGAATCGCCCTCGCGCAGCCGCCCGGCGATCCCCGGCGCCTCGACGGTGATGCGCCGAACGCCGCCGCGGCTCTCCAGGCTCACGAGGGTCCCCGTCTGCTCAATGATGCCGGTGAACATGAACTTATTGTAGTGCGGCACAATAAGCGAACCGTTCCCTTCAGGGACGCATAAAAGCCTTTCAGCAGTCTGGCCGCCGGCGATGTTCTATAGCGGACACGCCTGTTCGAAAATGAACGGCTTGAGAGCAAAGAAATGAGACGAGTAGCGCTTCCCAATCCATCAACCTTGGCTTTTCGCTGGGTAGTCGCGCTGCGCGCGTGGAACGGAAACTGCTAAAAAAGAACGGGAGCAGATTTGGTAGATTCCAAAGGGATGAAGCAGTTTGAGCCTTTCCGGCTGGATGCGGTGAACGGATGCCTGTGGCGCGATGGCCTGCAGATTCCGCTGCCGCCCAAGCCATTTGCGGTGCTCGAATACCTCGTGGGCCACCCCGGGCGGCTGGTAACCCACGACGAGCTGCTCGATGCGCTCTGGCCGGAAACCTATGTGCAGCCGCAGGTGCTCCGTACCTATGTGCTCGAGCTGCGCAAGCTCCTGGGCGACGACGCCGGCCAGCCGCGCTTCATCCAGACGCTGCCCAAGCGCGGCTATTGCTTTGTGGCAGCGGTGACTGACGTGCGCGCAGCCGTGCCCGTGTCGCCGGCGCCCTGCGACGGGAAGCCGGCCGGTTTTGTCAATCGCAGCCATGAGCTTGAGCGGCTCAAGGCGGAGTTCGACTTTCTTGCCCGTGGGCAGCGGCGCATCGTCTTTGTTACCGGCGAAGCCGGTATCGGCAAGACCGCTCTCGTCGATGCCTTTTGCCGGCCGGAAAACCGCGGCCACGCTGCACGCGTAGCCCGCGGCCAGTGCGTGCCCGGAGTGGGCGTCAGGGAAGAGTACTACCCCGTGATGGAAGCGCTGGGCCAGCTATGCGCATCGACAGACGGTGATGCTGCTTGCCGTACTCTTTCGCGGATTGCACCCGCGTGGCTCGCCAGGCTTGGCCGGTCTGCCGAGACGGCCCAGGGCGTCAACCACGAGCGCATGCCCGGCGACCTCTGCGCAGCCCTCGAAGAACTGGCCGCCGTAAAGCCGCTGATCCTGGTGCTCGAAGACCTGCACTGGGCCGATGAAGCCACACTCAACCTCGTCTCCGCGCTGGCCTTGCGCCGTGCGCCGGCGCAGTTGATGGTGCTGGCCACCTGCCGGCCGCGCAGCGTAGCGGCCGGGCATCCGCTCAAGGCGCTCAGGCAGGACCTGCGCGTGCACAAGCTCTGCGAAGAGATCGCGCTCGCGCCGCTGACGCGCGCCTCGGTCAAGCAGCTCGTCAGCGGCGAGCTCAGGCAGGAAGACCTGCCTGAAGGACTGGGTGCCTTTATTCATCGGCATTCCGAGGGCAATCCGCTGTTTGCCATCGCTATCCTCGAGCACCTGATCGTGCAGGGTTGCCTTGTCTGCAGCCAGAAAGCCGACGCAACCGCGTGGGAGCTGCGCACGCCGCTCGATCAGGCCGGCGCCGGCGTGCCCGATGAGCTGGCCCAGATGGTTGAGCTTGAGATCGAGCGGCTCAATTCATTGGAACAGAGCGTGCTTGAGGCCGGCAGCCTCACGACGGTTGCCTTCTCCGCATGGGCCGTTGCCGCTGCCCTCGAAAAAGACGCAGCTGAAATTGAAGAGTTGTGTGACGGCCTGGCGCGCCATGTGCACTTTGTCGAGCGCGCCGGTGAGGATGAGCTGCCGGATGGCGGCAGCTCAGCATTTTACGTCTTCGCGCACGGCCTGTATCGCGAGGTGCTTTATCAGCGCCAGCCAGCGTCGCGGCGTGCGCGCCGCCACGAGCGCGTTGCGCGCCGCCTGGGCGAGCTGTTCGCAGGGCGCGAAGCGGACGTGGCCCGCGAGATGGCCATGCACTACGAGGCAGCCGGCAGTTGGCAGCATGCGGCTGCAGCCCTGTACTCAGCCGCGCAGCACGCCAAACGGCGCAAGGCGCACGCAGAAGCTGCCGAGCTGCGTGAGCAGGCGCAGCGCATGGAGAAGAATCTTGCAGCTCGCGGGGACGGTCAGCCGGCAAGAAACACAGCCAGGAAGCGTCAAGAAAAAACTTGACGTTTTTTGGATGGGAACTTGACGACTTTGAAATTCGAGATGGCTAGTGTGTTTCGCAGGCAGGAGGTCAACACACATGCGAATCACACTTCGTTCCTTCGTTCTGACGCCAGTCGTGATGGCGGCAGCAGCTCTTACCGCTCACTCCGCTATGGCGGAAACCAATCTCAACGTGCCTTTCAACTTCACGGTGCAGGGCAAGTCGTGCCCCGCCGGCCTATACAAAGTGATTGGAACCGATGGAGGAAACGCGGTGATCCTCGCAGGAGCCTCGCGGAGCTTCACCTGGCTCGTTCATCCCGGCGATCCCCCTCCATCCGACAGGCGGGTGGTTCTCAAATTCGATGAGGTCGGCTCGCATCACTTGCTGCGCAGCGTGCAATACCGCAACCAGATCACGTCCCGGCTCGACAAGCGGTCCAGAGATATAGAGAGTGCGTCCATCCGCATCGTGCAGGGCCAGTAGCGGGCTATAGTGCGCCTATATTAGACGAAAAAATAGAGAAACATCCTCCAGCGAGGGCGCAAACTGGGAATGCGCCCTCGCCTTTTTAATCGGCGCATACAGTTTACTGATCCCTGGCCCCTGACCCCTGATCTCTGTTCTTCGGCCACGGGTCGCGCAGCAGCGAGCACAATCCCAGGTCGTTCCCGTACCGCTCCACTTCCACATCGGTCATGCGCACAAAGCTGGCCATCCCGCGAAAGGCCGGCACCGCGTCCGAGCCCATGATCTGCGGCGAGACGAACAGGTGCACGCGATCCACCAGCCCGGCCGAGAGCAGCGCCGTGTTCAGCCGCGTGCCGGTCTCGGTCAGCAGCGTGAGAATGCCTTCCTGGCCAAGCTGGTCCAGCACCTTGCCCAGCGGAACGCGTCCGGCTTCGGCGGACAGCACTTCCACGCGCACGCCGCGCTCGCACAACGCGCCAGCCCGTTGCTCGTCGTTGGAAACCGTATAAATCACCACGTCGTTCTGCGCCGTCGCCACCATCTTGGAGTCGAGCGGCATCCGCAAAGCCGAGTCCAGCACGATGCGCAGCAGCGGCCGTCTGCGCCGCAGCCCGCTGCGGTCCGTCAACATCGGATCGTCGGCAACCACCGTATCCACGCCCACCATCGCCGCGTCCGCCTGCCAGCGCAGCGGCTGCACGGCGGCGCGGGCGGCTTCGCTCGTGATCCAGAAAGACTCGCGCGCCGCATGCATCCCGGTTGGCGGCGCAATGCGCCCGTCGAGCGACATGGCCACCTTCATCAGCACAAAGGGCCGCTTGTGCCGGCTCCAGCGCGCAAAGCCTTCATTGAGCCGGCGGGCTTCGGCTTCGCAGACGCCCACGGCAGTTTCGATCCCCGCGGCGGCCAGCGCAGCCATTCCGCCGCCGGCTACATTGGGATTGGGATCGCCGGTCGCGGCCACCACGCGAGCCAGCCCCGCGTCAATCAATGCGCCGGTGCAGGGCGGCGTGCGGCCGGTGTGGTTGCAGGGTTCCAGCGTCACATACGCCGTACCGCCACGCAGCCGCTCGCTCGCGTGCTGCCTGGCCTCGCGTAGCGCAACCACTTCCGCATGGTCTATCAAGTCGTACTCATGCCATCCCTCGCCCACCACCTGCCCGGCGAGATCCAGAATCACGCACCCCACTACTGGATTGGGCGAGCACAGCCCAATGCCGCGCCGCGCCAGCTCCAGCGCGCGCCGCATCCAGTACGCGTCCTGGTTCGGATTGTGCTCACACGCGGCCATTGCAACCTGTTTCCCTACCCCACCAGCGACTCCACAAACTCCGCCGGCGAAAACTCCAGCAGATCGCTCATCTGCTCGCCCACGCCCACAAAGCGCACCGGCAGGTTCAGCTCCCGCGCAATGGCCACGGCGATGCCACCCTTGGCCGTGCCGTCGAGCTTGGTAAGCACGATGCCCGTTACGCCCGCCGCCTCAGTAAACAGCCGCGCCTGCTGCAGTCCATTCTGGCCGGTGGTGGCGTCCATCACCAGCAGCACCTCGTGCGGCGCGCCCGGCACCAGCCGCGCCGCCGTGCGCCGCATCTTGTCCAGCTCGTCCATCAGGCCGGACTTGGTGTGCAGGCGTCCGGCCGTGTCCACATAGAGATCATCGATGCTGCGCGCTTTCGCTGCTGCGATGGCATCATAAAGCACCGCAGCCGGGTCGCCGCCCTGCCGCGTCTTGATCATCTCAACGCCCGACCGCGCGGCCCACACCTCGAGCTGCTCGATCGCCGCGGCACGGAACGTATCCGCCGCGCACAGCAGCACGGAACGTCCCTGCGCCCGGCTCCACGCCGCCAGCTTGCCACTGCTGGTGGTCTTGCCCGTGCCGTTCACGCCCACCAGAAATGTGACCCTGGGCGGCGCATCCGGCGCGGCGACGGGCCACGGCGGCGCTTCCAGAATGGCCTGGAGCTGCGCCTTGAGCAGCGCGCGCAGCTCTTCGCCGTCCTCAATGGCCTGGTGGCGCGCGTGGTCGCGCAGCGCGTCGAGAACCGCCGTCGTCGTGGGCACTCCCAGGTCGCTTGAGAGCAGCGCCGTCTCCAGCTCTTCCAGCACGCTCTCATCCACGATGCGCGTCATCGCGGCAATGTCCGCGATCTTTGCAGCAAAAGACTCGCGCGTCCGCGAGACGGCCTGCCGCATCCGCTCAAAGAAGCCGGGCTTCGCTTCCGTCTCCGCCGGCTCCGCTTCGCCCGCCGCCGGCGCAGCTTCGCTCTCTTTCTTTCCGCCAAAGAACTTGATCATTGCGTGTGCCTACTTCAGTTTATAGCCCGCTCGCTGGCCGGCCTGGTGAATCCGCAGGGTTGGCTGCGCATCCATTAGATAGGTCCTGAGCGCAATTCAACCGTCTTCCCGGCGCATTCGCCGCGAATGGGTTCGAGGGCTCATCGAAGTTCGATATTCTTGATAGAAGGCTGTTTGTCCCCGAATCAAACCGTGCGGCCCATATAACTCATAACCTTGGACGGGATTTTTCAGGAACTTTCCATGACTACGGAGCGGAAACATCCTCTCGAAGCGATTCTCGAGAGCCGGATCGCCATCATCGACGGAGCCATGGGCACCACGATCCGCACCTACGGCATGAAGGAGGCCGACATCCGCGGCGAGCGCTTCCAAGACGCGAAAAAGGACCTGCTCAACAACGGCGACCTCTTCTCGCTCACGCAGCCGGCGATGATCGGCGACATCCATCGCCGCTTTCTCGAGGCCGGCGCCGACATCATCGAGACCAATACCTTTGGTGCGACAAGCATTACCCAGAGCGAGTTCTTCGTCGACGATCCGCGCGAGCACGACGGCCGCAAAGACCCTGCGTTCTACCAGAAAGTCATCGAAGACAAGTTTCTGAACGACCTTGCCTGGGAGATCAACGAGACCTCGGCGCGGCAGTGCCGCGAATGGGCCGACCGGCTGGCCAACGCCACCGGCCGCCAGCGGTTTGTCGCCGGAGCCATCGGCCCGCTCACCGTCTCGCTCTCCAACTCGCCCGACGCCGACGATCCCAGCTTCCGCGTCGTCACCTTCGACCAGGTCAAGTCGGCCTACGCGCACGAGGCGCGCGCGCTCATCGCCGGCGGCGTTGACCTGCTGCTGGTGGAAACCATCTTCGACTCGCTCAACGCTAAGGCCGCGCTGGTGGCCATTCAGGAAGTCTTCGAAGAGCAGGGCAAAAAGCTGCCGGTGATGATCTCCGCAGCCGTCGGCCGCGGTGGCGAGACGCTCATCTCCGCGCAAACCACTGAGGCCTTCTGGAACGCGGTGCGCCACGTCAAGCCATTGTCGGTGGGACTCAACTGCTCGCTCGGCCCGCAGCTCATGTATCCGTTTCTCTCCGAGCTTTCAGAGAAAGCCGACGTTGCCATCTCCTGTTATCCGAATGCGGGCCTGCCCAATCCATTGTCTGAAACCGGCTTCGATCTCGGACCGGCAGACATGGCCCGTTCGCTGAGCGAGTTTGCGCAGGGCGGACTCATCAACATCGCCGGCGGCTGCTGCGGCAACACCCCCGAACACATCGCGGCCATCGCCAAGGCTCTTGAAGGCCAACCCCCGCGCCAGCTCCATGCCGGCTTGATCGAGGCCAGAGCATGAGCGCAACCGCTGAGACAAGGCCGCTGCGGCTGTCGGGATCGCAGCCCTTCACGCAGCAGCCCGGCGTGTTCATTATGATCGGCGAGCGCACCAACGTGGCCGGCTCGCCCAAATTCGCCAAGCTCATCAAGGAAGGCAAGTACGAAGGGGCCGTCCGCATCGCGCGCCAGCAGGTGGAAAACGGCGCCAACGTCATCGATATCTGCATGGACGAGGGCATGATCGACGGCGTCGCCGCCATGACCCGCTTTCTGCAGCTTCTCGCCGCCGAGCCCGAGGTCGCCAAGGTCCCCTTCATGGTGGACTCTTCCAAGTGGGAGGTCATCGAGGCCGGCCTGAAGTGCATGCAGGGCAAAGGCATCGTCAACTCCATCTCGCTCAAGGAAGGCGAAGAAAAATTCCGCCACAATGCTGCAACCGTGCTCAAGTACGGCGCTGCCGCCGTGGTCATGGCCTTCGATGAGAAAGGCCAGGCCGCCGATTACACAGATAAAATCCGCATCTGCGAGCGCGCCTACAAGATCCTCGTCAACGATGTCGGCTTTCTGCCGGAAGACATCATCTTCGATCCCAACATCCTCACCGTCGCTACCGGCATGGAGGAGCATAACAACTACGCGGTCGACTTCATCAACGCCACGCGCTGGATCAAGGCCAGCCTGCCCCACGCCAAGGTAAGCGGCGGCGTTTCGAACATCTCCTTCAGCTTCCGTGGCAACAACAAGGTCCGCGAGGCCATGCACGCGGCCTTTCTTTATCACGCCATCGCCGCCGGCATGGACATGGGCATCGTCAACGCCGGCATGCTCGAAGTCTACGAAGAGATTGAGCCCGGTCTCAAAATTCTGGTCGAAGACGTGCTGCTCAACCGCCGTCCCGACGCCACCGAGCGCCTCGTCGAATTCGGTGAAGCATTGAAGGCGCAGGGCGCAGCCTCTGGCAAGGAAACCGGTGAAACAAAAACCGAAGAGTGGCGTAATGGCACGGTGGAAGAACGCTTGTCGCACGCCTTGGTGAAGGGAATCGATCAGTACATCGAAGCCGATGCCGAAGAGGCGCGCGTCAAGCTGGGCCGTCCTCTCGCGGTCATTGAAGGCCCGCTCATGGACGGCATGGGCGTCGTGGGCGATCTCTTCGGCGCAGGCAAAATGTTTCTGCCGCAGGTGGTCAAGTCCGCACGCGTGATGAAAAAGGCCGTCGCCTATCTCACGCCCTTCATGGAGGCTGAAAAGGCATCGCTCGCTGCTGCCGGCTACGAGATCAAGTCGCAGGGCAAGATCGTGTTGGCCACCGTGAAAGGCGACGTGCACGACATCGGCAAGAACATCGTGGGCGTGGTGCTGGCCTGCAACAACTACGAGGTCATCGATCTTGGCGTCATGGTGCCGGCCGAAAAAATTCTCGAGCGCGCCAGGGAAGTGAAGGCCGACATCATCGGCCTCAGCGGCCTCATCACCCCTTCGCTCGACGAGATGGTGCACGTGGCCCGCGAGATGGACCGCCAGGGATTCAATCTGCCGCTGCTCATCGGCGGAGCGACAACCAGCCGCGCGCACACCGCCGTCAAGATCGCGCCCCATTACAAAGAGCCGGTGGTGCATGTCGCCGACGCCAGCCGTGCCGTGCCAGTCACCACCACCCTGCTCAGCGACGAGGGCAAGCAGGCCTTCGTGGATCATCATCGCGCCGAGTATGAGGCGATCCGCAAGATGCACGCCGCGCCGCGCGTGAAGCTCGTATCGCTTGAAGAAGCGCGCTCCCGCCGAACGCCCATCGAGTGGAAGTCTGAAGATCTGCCTGCGCCCGCATTCCTCGGCGTGCGCGTGCTCGACAACTTTCCGCTGGCCACGCTGCGCGAGTTCATCGATTGGACGCCCTTCTTCCACACCTGGGAACTGAAAGGCGTCTATCCGCGCATCCTCGACGACGAGAAGCAGGGCGCGCAGGCCCGCCAGATCTTTGCCGAGGCCAATGCGCTGCTCGACACCATCATCGAGAAAAACCTGATCGCCGCGCGTGGCGTCTACGGCTTCTTCCGCGCCAGCGGCGTCGCGGATGATGTCGAGCTTTACGCCGACGGCGAGCGCAGAAACGTGCTTGAGCGCTTCCACTTCCTCCGCCAGCAGTCAGACAGGGAAGGCAGCGAGCCCTGCCGGTCGCTCGCCGACTTCGTCGCGCTCAAAGAGTCCGGATTGCGCGACACCATCGGCGCATTCGCCGTTACCAGCGGCATCGGCCTCAAGGAGCTGTGCGACAGCTTTCGCGCCAGGCACGACGACTACAACGCCATCATGGCAGAAGCGGTTGCCGACCGCTTGGCCGAGGCCTTTGCCGAATGCCTGCACAAGCGCGTGCGCGACGAGTGGGGCTACGGCTGCAGCGAGAACCTGACCAACGCCGAGCTGATCCAGGAGCAGTATCGCGGCATCCGCCCGGCTGCGGGCTATCCCGCCTGCCCCGATCACACCGAGAAAGGCACGCTGTGGCGCCTGCTCAACGTGGAAGCAAACACCGGCATCCAGATCACCGAGTCGTTTGCCATGTGGCCGGGCTCGAGCGTGAGCGGTCTTTACTTTGCGCATCCTGCATCGCGCTACTTCACGCTTGGCAAGATCGGCCGCGACCAAGTCGAAGACTACGCCGGACGCAAAGCAATGACAGTCGCCGAAGTCGAGCGCTGGCTCGGTCCGAATCTGAACTACGATCCAGCGAAGTAAACGACGGCAATTCCTCAGAATTTTGCGTAGAATTTCTTCGATCTATGTAGCATGAAGAATCAGGTAACGGTGGGAACAAAATGGGCCTCCTCGAACGGCCGGGGTGCAGTCGCGCTTCAGGCCGTTCGTTTTTTCATGCGAGCGTGGTGTCCTGAGTCAGAAGTTCGCACCACCAATACGCTGTCATCCTGAGCGACGTTTGGCCGATTTTTCGGCCAAACGGAGTCAAAGGGCTTGCGGTTTGGGATGTCAATTTATGATACGAACTTCTGGGACACCACACTAGTGTCCTGTTTTGTGAGAGCCCCATGAAATCCGATCCGGATATTTGCACTGTTTTTGCATCAGTTTGACCATCCTTTTACAGCCGCGCGCACATACTGCAAGCGTGATCCCTCGCATACGGCTGAAAGTCCCTATCAGGCTTGCTCCTGTTTCCACAAACCTTGTGGAGATTGCCTTTTCTGCAGTAGCGCCGCCGCCCTTTGCGATTCCAGCGCGTCCGGATATTCGTGCCGAGGTGGGAAATTATCGTCTCCGCCTGGCGCAGACGCGCGAAGATCGCGAGGCCGCGTGCCGTCTGCGCTTCCGGATCTTCAATCTTGAGTTGGGCGAAGGCCTCGAAAGCTCATATGAGACCGGGCTGGACACAGACCGCTTCGACGAGGTCTGCGAGCACCTGGTTGTCGAAGACAAGCAGAGCCGCCGTGTAGTTGGCACTTATCGCATGCAGTCCGGTGAAACGGCCGCGCGCAATCTCGGCTACTACTCCGGGCAGGAGTTCAATCTCGCTCCCTATGAGCCGCTGCGTGCCGGCATCCTGGAACTGGGCCGCGCCGCGATCGATCGCGAGCATCGTACGCCCGAAGTGCTCACGTTGTTGTGGCGCGGCATTGCGCAGTATGCTCATGACATGGGACTTCGCTATCTGCTCGGCTGCTCGTCGCTCAACTCCTGTGATCCGGCGGAGGGCTGGCAGATGTATCGCCGGCTCCAGAACTACCGCGTCTCACCCGAGTTCCAGACTATGCCGGCCGCAGCGTACGCGTGCCCCGCGGAGCCACAGGACAGGTGCGCACAGCCGCCCTCCTGCGAGCAGGATCGAGAGTCGCCCGTCGCCGAGCCGGTCAAGGTGCCCAAGCTGCTCAAAACCTATCTTGCCATCGGCGCGCGCATCGCCGCGCCGCCGGCCTGGGACCGCGAGTTCCATACCATCGATTTTCTTACGCTCCTCGATCTCCGGTTGCTTGCAGCCTCGGCCCGCAACCGCTTTCTGGCGCCGCTCGCGCAATGATGCTGCGCCGCTGCCGGCGCGCTGTGGCGCTGGCATGGACACTGGCGCTTTGCGTTCTTCGCTACTGGCGCATCCGCTTGCGCGGCCCGCTCTCGCTCGAGCGCCGCGCGCAGTGGCTTCAGTCGGCATCGCGCGGCGTTCTCGCCAGCCTGGGCATTTCCTTCCGCGTGGACGGCGCGTTGCCTGGCCGCGGATTGGCCGTCTCGAACCATCTCGGCTATCTCGATATCGTGATTTACTCGGCGGCTATGCCGTGCTTCTTCGTCTCCAAGGCTGAGGTCGATCGCTGGCCTTTCTTTGGCAGGGCCGCGCGCGCCGGCGGCGCTATCTTTCTCGATCGCACCAGCCTGGCCAGCGCCAACCTCGCCGCGAGCATAATTACCGGGCGGCTCGCACTGCCGGTTCCAGTTTTGCTTTTCCCTGAAGGCACCAGCACAGACGGCAGCCAGGTCCATCGCTTTCACCGCCGTCTTCTTCATCCTGCAATCGAGACGGGCGCGCCCATCTCGCCCGCGGCCATTCGCTATCTTCCCCAGGGTGGCGCAGAGGAGCGTGATCTCTGCTGGTATGGCGACGCCGGATTTCTCCGCCACTTGTGGAAGGTGCTCGGCCTTCCCGGTTTTTCAGCACGCATCTGCTTCGGGGATGCGCGCGTGTATGCCGATGCGCGCGTTGCGGCAGACGCCACGCACGACGAAGTCGCCGCCCTGCGCGCACAGGGCTCGTGGCCTGAGCCCGCAGCATTGAAACGCCGCGGAGCGTGAAGCTGTTTTTGTAGCGTGCCTTTACTCGAGCGCCAAAGGTGCGTCAGCTCCAGCAAGCAGAGCCCGCGCCGGAATCCGCGTAGATACGGCAATCCAGCGCATCGCCTGGGGAAACAGTGACAGCGCGGGAACGCCAAGCTTGCGGCCTGCCGTCGTGACCATCGCTCGTGAAAGCCATGTTGCGAGCCGCATTCCGCGGCTGAGTTGCGCCCGCAGCGCGCGGCCGTATCCCTCCGCCGATTCGCCGGCAAGGAACATCTGCGCCGCCAGCGCAGCGCTATGCAGCGCAATCGAAACGCCGTCGCCGGTGAACGACGGAATCACGGCTGCCTGGTCGCCCACGCGCCACAGCCCGCGCATGCCGCTGGCGATGTATCCGTAAGGAATGGGCGAGATGGCCATCGGCCGCGGCCACTGCGCAGTTGCGGAGCCGAGATAACCGCGCAGTCGATCGTTCTCGCGCAGCAGCGCCGCCAGGAGCCCATCCCATCCGCGCGTGATCCGCAGCGCGGAGCGGCGCGCCACCAGGCAGAGATTCGCCATCTCGCCTTCGACCAGAGACAAGCCGCCATAGCCTCCACGGAAGAGAAACAGCTCCATGCTCTCGCGCAGCTCATCGATGCGCGCAGGCGGCAATCTCCAGTGCATCTTGAGACCGATGAGGTCGCATTGCCTGCCGCTCTCCCGCTTCCATTCATGCAGATCGTGCTTGCCGGTTGCCAGAAAGACATTCTGTGCGCGAAGCAATGTGCCGTCGCTTAGGCTCGCCCGCCACACGCCACCGTCGGGAGCGAGACGTTCCACGCGATATCCGCGAAGCACCGCGCAGCCCTGGTCCGCAGCGCGTTCCACCAAGGCCGCATCCAGCGCACAACGCGAAAGCGAAAGCGCGCGAAAGGGAAGCGCAGCCTGCGTCATGCTGCGACCGGAAGAAAGACGCAGGCAACGGATCGTCGCAGCGCCTGAATCCCGCGGCGAAATGCCCGCGTGGCGAAGATAGTTTGCCGCCTCATCGCTCAGGAACTCGCCGCAGACCTTGTGATGCGGGTCGCGCTCTTTTTCAAGCAGCATGACTGCCCGGCCTGCCCGCGCAAGTAGGATGCCCACCATCGAGCCCGCTGGTCCGCCGCCGATGACCAGGTGATCCACCACCTTTGAAAACGTGCTCATTGCGCTTTGCTCCGTGCCACGCACAGCCTTGCCGGTGTGTAGCCGCGTATCGACACCTGGCCGTTGCCGAGTCCGGCTGCGTCGCAGAATCGTTGCCAGTCCTCCGGCCGAAAAGAGCGCGCAATGGAGACGGGGCCATCATACTGCACGAAAGGATGCAACCGCGCAATCTTTGAGAAAGCGCGGAAGAGATGATACGGCACTGCATTGCGCGTGAGATCGTTGACAAACCACCCGAGCGTGGCATGCCGCTCCATCCACTTGAGAAAGCGAACAATTGCGTCGTCATCGAGATGATGCGTGAACAGCGAGCTGACAACAAGATGAATCGGCCGGCCTGGCGTGTAAGCAAAGATGTCGGCGGCGATCCATTCGATATTGCCGGTCCCGCTATCCGACTCGGACGCGATTGCAATGGCGTCGGGGTTGATGTCGAGGCCGATCGGTTCAACCGCGATGCCGCGCGTCTTTGCCCAGCGCGTAATGCGCCGCAGGCCCTCGCCATCGCCGCAACCGGCGTCGAGAATGCGCACCGCGCCGCGCACTGCGGGGAGCATGGAATCGAGCCACGCGAACAGCGGGCGATAGCCCAGAAACCAGCGGTTGATCTTGCGGATGTCGCGCAGGCAGGCACGCAGCTCGTCGCGGCTGCACGGTTCGTCCATCCGTTCCGTGAGCTGGGCGCGGCGGCGAAGATCGGGCATGTTATGCGGCATGGAAGAGCATGGTCTCGGCAGTTACGCCCGGGCCGAAAGACAGGGCGCATCCGCGCTGGCCGGGTTGCGCATACCGCATCGCCTGCTGCAGAACGAACATGACCGAAGCAGAGGACATGTTGCCATATTGAGCGAGTACGCTGCGCGAGTGGAGCAGCGCGTCTGCAGGCAGGTTCAGTCCTTTCTCGACCGCATCGAGGACCGTGCGCCCGCCGGGATGGACGGCCCACAGATCGATCGCCTGTGGATCTTCGCCGCGCGTGATGCAGTCGCCCATCTCTCCCAGCGTGCGGCGAATTTCAGCCGGGACCTGACCTGAAAGCTGCATGTCGAATCCCAGCTCGCGAATACGCCAGGTGATCAGGTGGCTCGTTTCAGGGATCTGGAGCGCGAGAAAACTGTCGATGGCAAATCCCCGCGCCTGCGCGCTCACGATCGACGCGGCGCATCCATCGGCGAACAGGAGAAAGGAAAGAATTCGCTCGAGGCTGGCCGTTTCCTGAAAGTGCAGTGTGCACAGCTCGAGATTGAGAATGAGAACCCTGGAATCCGGTTCCGAGCGAATGATGTGATACGCCGATTTGAGCGCATTGATCGCCGCGTAGCAGCCCATGAATCCAATCATGGTTCGCTCCACCGAACGATTCAGCCCAAGATGCTCGACAACCTCGAAATCGAGCCCCGGCGCGTAGAGTCCCGTGCATGAAGTAACGATGACGTGGGTAATTCCGCGCTGCTCCTCTTCCGTTACGGCCAGCTTGTTCAATGCGCAGCGCGCCAGTTGCGGCGCAAAGCGCTCGAAGGCTTCCATGCGGCGCGCCGTGGGCGGAAAATCGCCCGGCACGTACAATCCCGCAGCGTCGTTCCACGTGCCGCCCGTCGTGGCAACAGGCTGTAGAAACGAGTAGCGATGCTCGATGGCCGAAAGACGCACCATGCGGCGAAAAAGATTCCGCTCCGTACCTTCCGGCAGCAGCGTCTCTGCGAAATCGATGAAGGCGCGGTGCACATCGTGCGGAGGAACCGCGGTAGCGATGCGATTGATGCAGGCGGTGGTCATGGTGCTCCTTTTGTGGCGGTTGCTCCATGAAACGGGTGACGCAATATTCGTACTGACCGCGCTTGCACTGCGCAAGCGCATCCCAAGCGCACTCAATGAGACGTGCGGTCATGTGGCGACGTTATGCTGGAAAGCCGGGATCGGATGCGTCTTGTCCCGCTGTGCGCCGGCATGCCCGCAGACCGCGTGAAGGGATTATCGCAATTTTTGGAGCCGATACGCCGGGCAGCGACAAAGAAATGACAAAGGAAACAACAGGATGGAGAAGATGCGCGATCCCTGCATGTGCGCGCCTTCTCCATCGCGCCACGAAGGAGCGAAGATGGTCCACGGGTTTCCTATCATGGCGTTAAGGACGCACGCCTGGTGCTTAAAGATTGCTGGCTCCTGTCTTTTCGAGCCCTTCAGCCCAGGATCGCCATCGTCAGGTGGTTCACCACGAACGCTGCGCCGTAGGCCAGCACCAGCATGTAGGCGAACTGCAGGGCCGGCCACTTCCAGCTATTGGTTTCGCGGCGCACCACGGCGATGGTGGAAGTGCACTGCATGGCGAAGGCGAAGAAGATCATCAACGCCAGCGCGCCGCCCAGCGTCATGTCGTGGTGCAGCGCGGTCTGCAGGTTGAGGGTCTGCGTGCTCGGATCGGCGCCATAGAGCGTGCCCATGGTGCTCACCATCACCTCGCGTGCCAGCACGCTTGAAAGCAGCCCGATGCCGATCTTCCAGTCAAAGCCGAGCGGCGCAATCACCGGTTCGATGAAGTGGCCGAGCCGGCCGATCAGGCTCTGCGCCAGCTCCGGCGCAGCCAGCGTTCCGGTGGAAGTCTGCACCACCGGCAGATGCGCCAGCACCCACAGCGCTAGCGTGACCAGCAGAATGATGGTTCCGGCCTGGCGCAAAAAGATGCGCGCGCGGTCCACGAGACGAAGCGCCAGCGAGCGCAGCGTCGGCATGCGGTACTGCGGCAGCTCGAGGATGAACGGCGTCTCGCTCGACTTGAGGATCGAGCTCTTGAGTAGCCGCGCCGTGGTGAACGCGGCCACGAAGCCGGCCACGTACAGGCTCAGCATCACGATCGTGCGCAGGCCCAGGAATCCATGCAGGTAGTGGATGTCGGGTATGAACGCGGCGATCAGCAGCAGATAAACCGGCAGCCGCGCCGAGCAGGTCATGAACGGCGTCACCAGGATGGTCGCCAGCCGGTCACGGCGGTTCTCGATGGTGCGCGTGGCCATGATGGCCGGCACCGCGCAGGCGTAAGCCGAGAGCAGCGGAATGAATGCCTTGCCGTTCAGCCCGATAGAGCGCATCACGCGGTCGGCGATGAGCGCCGCGCGCGCCAAGTAGCCGGAATCCTCCAGTATGCCGATAAACAGGAACAGCAGCAGAATCTGCGGCAGGAAGACGAGCACCGAGGAGATGCCCTTCCACACGCCGTCCAGCACCAGCGACTGCAGCCAGCCCACGGGAAGCAGCGGCTGCGCCAGGTTGCCAATCTGGGCGAGGATGTCGCCGAACCCGTCCGAGAGCGGCTGGCCGATCGAGAAAACCACCTCGAACACGCCCACCACTATCAGTAGAAACAGCAGCGGACCCCAGACGCGGTGCAGCAGCACGTTGTCGATCTTGCGTGTGCTCTCAATAGACAGAGGCGCTCGATAGCCCGTCCGCCGGCTCACCTGCGCCGCCCACGTATGTGCGCTGGCCGGGTTGCCCAGCACCGGCAGGGTGAGCGGCTGCGCAGCCGTGCCGTTGCCGGGCTGATTCAGGAAGAGCGGAATCGCGTCCATGCCCGAGCCATGCGTGGCGCTGATCTGGGCTACCGGCGCGTTCAGCTCGCGGGCCAGTTGCAGCGAATCGACTTTGCCGCCGCGCGCCTTCATCAGGTCGCTCATGTTCAGCAGCACCAGCGTGGGCAGTCCCAGCGCAAGCACCGGCGCAGCCAGCATGAGCTGGCGGGTGAGATGCAGCGAGTCCAGCACCAGCAGGACGGCGTCCGGCTTGGGCGTGCCGGGCATCTTGCCGCGCAGCACGTCCACGGCGACACGCGCATCCTCAGAGTAAGGCGTCAGCGAGTAGATGCCGGGCAGGTCGATGAGCGTAAGGTCTTCGCGCCCCACGCCGGCCATCAGGCCCATGCGCTGCTCCACGGTGACGCCGGGATAGTTGGCCACTTTCTGGCGCAGGCCAGTCAGACGATTGAAAAGGGTGGACTTGCCGGAGTTGGGAGGGCCGATCAGCACCACCGTGCGCAGTGCTCCGTGGGCTGCCGGCGCGGCCGGCGGCTTAAACTCCGGAGGTGCGCAGCACTCTTTCATCGACCGGCACCGGCGAGCTCGCGGACTCCCTCGACTGGCGCGTTTGTCACCGGGTTAGGCTCAAGGACGCGCACGCGAATAGCTGCCGCAGTCTCGCGGCGCAGCGCAATTTCCAGGCCGTCCACGGCGTATACAGTGGGGTCGCCAGCCGGCGCGCGGCGCAGAACGGCTACTCTGGCTTCGGGCACAAAACCCATATGCATCAGGTGGTTCTGAACGGACTCAGGAAGGTCGAGGGCAACCAGAATCCCGCTCTTACCCACGGCCAACTCGCTTAATACGCTCACCCGCCAGGCTCCGTTGCGGCGCCGGAATCGCTGCGCTCTGAAACTACGACCGGAATGGTCGCAATTCAGTATACGACCATTCCGGTCCGGGTAGCAAGTACGGGCATAACGGCATCTTTTTCTGCGCATTCCCATGATGTTCGACCGCCACGGGGACAGCGCCGCTCCGGCTCTCAATGGCTTCCAGCCCCCTGGCGGGCTCTATGAACGGTGAGTCATTTGTAACAGCGGCCAGGGCATCACCGATGTGATGGATGTCACAAGAGCCTGCGGTGGGCGCATGGTTGCCAGCGGCGGAAACCGGGTGATACAAGAGGGGCATGACGGTCGACGCCTTCCGCGCCACGCTTGCTCAGGATTCCCCACCCGCCGACCTGCCCGCGCCGCTGGCCGCGCTGTGG
The DNA here is from genome assembly GCA_030038195.1 of Acidobacteriaceae bacterium. GTDB lineage: Bacteria > Acidobacteriota > Terriglobia > Terriglobales > Acidobacteriaceae > Telmatobacter. The sequence continues at coordinate 45,532 of JASHPJ010000040.1, read as the reverse complement.
TGGGACGCCAAGGGCGACTGGGCTCGCGCCCACAGCCTCGTCGACAACCTGGAGACGCCCGAAGGGATGGCCGTTCATGCCTATCTGCACCGCAAAGAGGGTGTCGACTGGAACGCCGACTACTGGTACCGCCGCGCCGGCAAGCACTTTCACCGACCCGAGCTTGCAGCCGAGTGGGAAGCGCTGGTGGAAGGACTGGCAAATGATTGAGCGCAAAGATTGGCAGAACCGGCGCCACTCTCTATGATGCGTAGGGAACAAATTCAAGCACGCAGGCTGCACCTCTTGTCTGCGGCATCGAGGAGTGTTGGTGTGAAGCAGAAGCTTTTGTTCTGGGCAGTAGTTGCGGTAGTTCTTTCTTTGAGTGGTTTATTCGCCGCCGCGCAGGCGCCCAGGCATTACGAGCCCACGCTCGATTCGCTCAACCATCATCCGCTGCCGCAGTGGTATGCCGGCGCCAAACTGGGTATCGTCATTCACTGGGGACTCTACTCGGTGCCTGGCTGGGCGCCGCTCTCGCATCCCAACCACGACTTCAGCTCGGAAGATTACATCATCAACAATCCCTACGCCGAGTGGTACTACAACGTGATGCGCATCGACGGCTCGCCCACGCAGGCCTACCATCGCGAGCACTACGGCGCCAACTTCAACTACTACGACTTTGCGCCCATCTTCGACCGCGAGATTCAGAAGTGGAATCCCGACCAGTGGGCGACCATCTTCCGCGAGGCCGGCGCGCGCTACGTGGTGCTCACCAGCAAGCACCACGAGGGCTTCACGCTGTGGCCCAGCTCCACGCCCAATCCCACGCTGCCGCCCGACCGCCAGCACGCCACGCGCGACATTGTAGGCGAGCTTACCGCGGCTGTGCGCAAGCAGGGCATGCGCATGGGGCTCTACTACTCCGGCGGCTACGACTGGACCTTTGTGCCCGGCCCCATCCGCACCGCTGCCGACTACCAGAGCGTCAAGCCGGAGAGCCAGGCCTACGGCGACTACGCCTTTGCGCAGATTCACGAGCTCATCAATCGCTACCATCCGTCGATCCTGTGGAACGACATCGACTGGCCCAAGACCGGCCGCGTGCTCCAGGTTGAGGCGGACTACTACAACGCCGTTCCCGACGGCGTTGTTGACGACCGTTTCGGCATCGCCCACGCCGACTTCACCTCCCCTGAATATCAGGAGCTCGATGCGATCAGCCCCAGGAAATGGGAAGAGTGCCGTGGCCTTGGCCGTTCTTTTGGCTACAACCGCGCCGAGGGCGAAGCCGAGACGATTGCGCCGGCTGACCTGATCGCTTTGCTGGTGGACATCGTGAGCAAGAACGGGAACCTGCTGCTCGACGTGGGACCCGAAGCCGACGGAACCATTCCCCCGGTGCAGATGGAGCGGCTCACGGCCCTTGGCGCATGGCTCAAACAGAACGGCGAAGCCATCTACGACACTGTGCCGTGGGATCGCGCCGTGGGCCAGTCCGTTGAAGGCGACGACATCCGCTTTACGCGCAGCGGCGCCGGCGCCGAGCTCTACGCGACGATTCTCGGTGCTCCCAAGGCGCACACCGTTACGCTCGAAGACGTGCCTGCGCATCCGCTGCTCGAGGTTTACCTGCTGGGCGATCCAAAGCCGCTCGCGTGGAAAGCCGACGGCGACAACCTGAAGATCACGCTGCCTGAAAAGCTCCCCGGCAACTACGCCTACGTAATCAAGCTCGCGCATTACATGCGCTGACCCGTCGAGGCTCCTGCCTGTTTGCAGAAAATTCCCTGCTCCGTCCTCACAATGGACTGAGACAACCCCAAGTCATCGTGGAGAAGCCTCTAAATCCATAGGAACTGTGAAACTGTGAAGGGAAAAGAGGCGATCAAAAGAAACGAGTTAACGCCCAAATCTTCACAGCTTCACAGAAGCTGTGAAGCGCGCCTCAGCCCAGCGGCGGCAGCCGGTCCGAGATGCCGAAGAGGAAGATCACGCCGATGATGCAGCTATACGCAGCGCCGGTCCAGGCAATGGCGTGATAGAAGCGCGGCCGGTAATTGCCCGCGCTGAACGCTCCACCCATCGACGCGGTCATAAGCGCATTCATGGTAACCAGGCCGATGGCAAAGGCCAGCAGGCCCATCAGCCCGCGCGACGTGCCGCCCAGGTTGGCGGTCAGGAAGAAGAGCGCGAGCTGGCTCGGTGTCTCTGCGCCCACGCCGTGCAGCATGCCGATCAGGAAGACCGACTTTCCGGTGTACATCCACTGGAACCGTTCGGGCCGTGGCGCTGTCCGGTTCCATAGCCGGCGCACCTGCCAGGCCGCCCACAGAATGCCGTTGATGGCAATGGCCAGGCGGCTTTCCACGCGGCCGTGCCGGTGGCCGTGCGCGTTTTTGCGCAGGATGCCGGCAACGACGCCGATGCCCAGCACGATGAGCGTAAGACCAATCAGCCGTTCGGTCCAGTGATCCAGCCCATCGGGCAGGCCCATGTGCAGCTCGAGCACCGCAACGCCCAGCGCAGCCACCGTAAAGGCGTGGCCGAGCGCATAGGTCATGCCCAGCCCCAGCCCGCTGCGCCAGTTGCGCTGCACGGCGGTAATGTCCGAAATGGCGGCCAGGTGATCGTAGTCAAAGCCGTGACGCAGCCCAAGCACCAGGCAGGAGCCCAGCGCGGCATACAGGCCCAGGTCTTTGGGAAGCACGGTCACGGAACCCAGTATAGAGGAGAAACGGGAAACTGGTGTGGCGCAGGTCACGCCGGCTGCGTCATTTTCCGTTCCGGAGCTGGAGGTGGTAATCGGAATAGTCGATAATGACCACGGTGTGGCCAAAGAGCAAGCTGTTCGACTCGGCGCGCGCCCGCCTAGCCATCGGGAACCCGTCCATTTGCTCGTACTGGCGCATCATGTGCGTTGTCCTGGCAAAGATAGACGGGCTTTTCGATGCGATGCCGTCGATCTGCGCAATGGAGCCGTCGCGCGCATCCGCCCACAGGGTGCCGTCAATCATGTTGGGCGCCTTGCGATAGGGATAGATGGTAAGCGCAAAGCAGGCGCGCCCATTGAGCAGTTGCGGACCGCCCGGATCGAGCTCCATATGGTAATTGGCCGAGGTAAACCACGACTGCGCGACCTTGTCGGGCTGATTGATGAGCTCCTCGTTCTGGAGCAGCGGTTTCAGGCCGAATTTCTGTACGACCGCCGAGCCGCTCTCGGAAAGAACCGTGTAAGTTTTGCCTTCGCCTTTGCGGTAACTGTCTTTCACTGTCATTTCGGCTACGGGATGAGCTTGATCGCTGCCTCGAAACACGGCATAGTGCTCAATATCGGTGAAAGCCAGCACGCTTTCATAGCGGGCCTGCACGGCGGCGTCGATGGTGCGGATGATTGCGGCGGGATCTGGCTGCTGCGCTGTCATGCGGCTGGCCAGCAGCCACAGCGCAACGGCCCAAAATGCGCGAGCTGTTCCACGCCGCGTGCAAATCGCCATAGCCAGAATTCTCACACAGCGCGGAACAGCCTGCGCATTGTATCGATCAGGAAGGGATGCGGCTGCTTAGCCGGAGAGACGCACCAGTTCCTGCGCTTCGTGGCGCGGTCCCAGGATGGAGATGCGCGGGATACGTCCGCGCACCATCGCGACCTCGTCGCAGCGGTGCAGGCGTGGGCAGTTCTGGCAGTCCTTGAAGATCTTGTCGGGCAGCTCGGCCTTATCTTCCACCACGCGGAAGCCATACTTGAAGAAGAAGTCCGGAATGCGTGTGAACAGGCATACGGACTGGATGCCGTGCATCTCCGCTTCCTCAATCAGGGCATGCAGGATGCCGCCGCCGGCGCCCTGGCCCTTGGCCTCGGGCTTGACGACGATGGAGCGCACTTCGCAGAGATGCGGCCCGTAAAGATGCAGCGCGCCACAGCCCAGAAACACGCCGCCGTCCGACTCGGCAACCGTGAAGTCGCGGATGTTTTCGCAGATCTCCGCGAAGGCGCGCTTGAGCAGTGTGCCGTCGGAGGAGAGCGAGTTCACCAGGTCGTAGATATTGGAGGCATCGTGCAGCAGCGCCTTACGCACCAGCATGGACAGCCTCCTGGGCGGTGAGAGCGGCAATGCGGCGCGTCGCATGGTCCAGCGCCTGGCGCACGCGTCCGCGCGCCGTGCCGCCGGTTACGTCGTGGCAGTCGAGCGTTGCGCTGAGAGCCACGGCTGCATAAAAATCCGCGCCAAACTCGGCGCCGAATGATCGCAGCTCGTCGAGCGTGAGCTCGCCCAGTTCCACGCCTTTTTCGAGCGCAAAGCGCACCGCGTTGCCGATCTTTTCATGCGCGGTGCGGAAAGGAACGCCCTTGTGGACGAGATACGTGGCCGCGGCCATGGCGTTAAGATAGCCCGACTGGGCCGCATCGCTCATGCGCTGGCGGTTGAGTTGAAGCGCCGAAGTGAACCGGGCAACGAGCGTGAGCATCGCCGGCACGAACTCGACCTGGAACGCCGGCTCCTGGGTCTCCTGCATGTCTTTATTGTAGGCCAGCGGCAGGCCTTTGAGCTGCAATGTCACCGCCTCCGCCGCCGCGTGGATGCATCCAACCTTGGCGCGCAGCAGCTCGGCGAGATCGGGATTCTTCTTCTGTGGCATGGCGCTCGATCCCGTCGAGAATGCTTCAGGTAACTGCACAAAGCCGAACTCGGCCGTCGAGAACAGCGTGATCTCTTCCGCAAAGCGGCTGAGATGCAGGCCCACGAAGGTCAGCGCCTGCAGATATTCGAGGATGAAATCGCGGTCGCTGGTTGCATCCATCGAGTTGGCCGTGGGCGCGGTAAAGCCAAGCTCGCGCGCAGCAATGTCGCGGTCGAGCGCCAGCGTTGCGCCGGCCACGGCGCCCGAGCCGAGCGGACAATAATTCAGCCGCGCCATGCAGTCGCGCAAACGGCCGGCGTCACGCAGCACCATCTCCACGTAAGCCAGCAGCCAGTGTGCCACCAGCACCGGCTCGGCCCGCTGCAGATGCGTGTAGCTGGGCATCACAGCTTCGCCGGCCAGCCGCGCCTGGTCGTGCAGCGCCGTGGCCCACGCAGCCAGGCCGTCGATGGCAAGCCCCGCCTGCTTGCGCACATACAGGCGCAGGTCGGTGGCGATCTGCTCGTTGCGGCTGCGGCCGGTGTGCAGCTTGCGCCCCAGCGCGCCCACGCGCTCGATGAGCTTGATCTCCACGAAGTGATGAATGTCTTCCGCCAACTCGTGATCGCGCACGCGCGTCTTATCCGCATCGGAGGCGAACTCGACGCCGATCGAATCGAGCGCTCCACGCAACTGCGCAGTCTCCGCTTCGGTGAGCACGCCCGCGGCAAAAAGCGCCGACGCATGCGCCTTGCTGGCGGCGATCTCCGCGTTCAGGAGCCGCCAGTCGAAGACGATGGAGCGCTGCCAGGCTTCGAACTCTTTGTCGAGCGGCTCGCGAAACCGCCCGGACCACATCTTCACTGCATTGCCTCTTTCTTTTCGGCGAATGACTCACGCCAGCTCGCGCTCGTTCTTGAAGCTCGCCGTGTTGGCCAGGCCGCCCAGCAGCAGAAGCAGCAGTGCCTTCTGCGCGTGCATGCGGTTTTCGGCCTGGTCGAAGACGATGGACTGCGGCCCGTCGAGCACCGCGTCGGTCACTTCGGCGTTGCGGCGCGCGGGCAGGCAGTGCATGAAGACCGCGTGACTGGCGGCCTTCTGCATCAGCGCCTCGTTCACCTGGAACGGCCGGAAGATGGGCGCGCGCTTGGTGGACTCGTGCTCAAAGCCCATGCTCACACACACGTCGGTATAGACGGCGTCAGCATTCTCCACCGCCGCCTGCGGGTCCTGCAGCAGGCGCACCTCGCAGCCGTTGGCCTGCGCCATCTCGCGCGCCAGGGTGACGATCTCGATGTCCGGCGAGTAGCCGCGCGGCGTGGCCACGGTTACGTTGGCGCCAAGCTGCGCGCCGGTGAGCATCAGCGAGTGGCAGACGTTGTTGCCGTCGCCCACATATGTAAAGTTCATGCCGGTTACGGCGCCGAAGTGCTCCTGCAGGGTCATGAAGTCGGCCAGCGCCTGGCAGGGATGCTCGAAGTCAGAGAGCGCGTTGATCACCGGCACGCGCGAGTTGGCGGCCATCTCGGTGATGGTGTCGTGCGCGTAAGTGCGCAGCACGATCACGTCCACCCAGCGCTCCACGTTGCGCGCCACGTCGGCAATCGATTCGCGCTCGCCCAGCGGCGAGCTGGTGTGGTCCACGAAAATCGCGTTGCCGCCCATGGTATTGATGCCGGTTTCGAAGCTCAGCCGCGTGCGCAGGCTGGCCTTCTCGAACATCAGCACCATCTGCCTGGCGTCCAGCGCGTGGCGATACTCGCGCGGGTTGCGCTTCACGTCATGGCCGAGCTTGAGGATGGCGCGTACCTCGGCGCTCGACAGGTCGGCGATGGAGCACAGGTCTTCGCCGGCCAGGCGCGCCGCCGCCAGGATGTCAGGGTCTTTCTGTACGGGGACGTCCGGCGCAGGCCGGTCAATGATTGCTTTGCTAGCCACGTTGATGTCCTCCCGCGGAGAGTGCCGCAGCGTGTGCGGTGTGTTCGGTGAGAATCTGGTCGAGCGCCGCAATTGCGGTGTCGATGTGCGCATGCTCAACGATATACGGCGGCAGGAAGCGCAGCACCGTGTCGCTGGTGCAGTTGATGAGGATGCGCCGCTTGAGCATCTCGGCCACCACCAGCTTGCCCAGCTCGGCGGAATCAACCTCGGCAGCTACCATCAGCCCTTTGCCGCGCACATCCACAATAGATTCATGGCGAGCGGCAAGGTTGCGCAGTTGCTCCTGAAAGTAGTTGCCCACCTCCGTTGCGTGTTGCAGAAGCCCATCTTTCTCCATCGCGTCGATAACGGCGATGGCCACCGCGCAGGCCAGCGGTCCGCCGCCAAAGGTGGTGCCGTGCATGCCGGCGTGAATGGCGCGCGCGACCTCCTCCGTGCACAAAACTGCACCGAGGGGAAGGCCCCCCGCGAGAGGCTTGGCCAGCGTCGTGATATCGGGCTGGATGCCGTAGTGCTGATAGGCACACCACTTGCCGGTGCGGCCCATGCCGGCCTGGATCTCGTCCGCGATGAGCAGTGCGCCGGTCGAGCTGGCCAGCGCGCGCGCTGTGGCGAAAAACTCCTGCGTAAGCGGACGGATGCCGCCTTCCCCCTGGATGGCCTCGACGAGAATGGCGCAAACCTCGCTCGAAAACTTTGCGCGCAGGTCGGCCACGTCGTTGAAGCGCACAAACTCCACGCCGGGAACCACTGGACCGAAGGGCTCGCGGTACTTCGCCTTGTACGTCGTGGACATGGAGCCGAAGGTACGTCCATGGAAGCTCTGGTCGAGCGCGAGAAATTTGGTGCCGATCTGCGTGCCTTCGCTGCGCTTCAGGCCGGCATAGGCGCGAGCCAGCTTCAGCGCGCCTTCCCACGCCTCGGTGCCGGTGTTGGCAAAGAAGCAGCGATCGAGGCCGGTGCGCTCGGTGAGCCGCAGCGCCAGCTCGGCCTGGCCCTCGTGATAGTAGAGATTCGAGATGTGAATGAGCGCGCGGCTCTGCCTGGCAATGGCCGCTTCGATCGCCGGATGGCCGTAGCCCAGCGCGTTGACGCCGATGCCGCTGAGCAGGTCGAGATAGCGCTCGCCCTGCTCGTCGATGATGTGAACGCCCTCGCCCTTGACGAAGAGAATGGGGCTCCGCTCGTAGGTGGAAAGCAGCAGTCGCGATTCAGCGGCGCGAATCTGTTCGAGTTTGGTCAATGTCGTTTCTCCTCAGGCGACCATCACTTCTGTGCCGTGGGCCACGCGCGCGCTGCACAGGTCGGGTAACGAGCCGGCAGCCTCGGCGGGCAGAATTCGCACGCGCTTTACGCCGTTCAAAAGCGCCTCGCGGCAGGCGGCCAGTTTGGGCAGCATGCCGCCGGAGATGACCGCGCTTCGCGCCATCTCCGCAATCTGGTCGATGGACAGCCATCGCAATACTGCGCCGTCCGCTCCTTTGACGCCGGGGACGTCGGTAAGAAAGACGAGCGCGTCGGCGCGGCAGGCGACGGCGCAGGCTGAAGCCATCTCGTCGGCATTGATGTTATAAAACTCGCCGTCGAAGCCGAGCGCCATGGAAGAGAGCACCGGCACACCGTTCAACTGCCAGATGGCTTCGATCCAGCGCGGATCGCTGGCGGCAATCTCGCCCACGTAGCCCAGGTCGGGCGCGGTGCGCTTCTTGCGCGCGCGGAAGAGCAGTCCGTCGCCGCCGGAGAGCCCCACGGCGGGCTGGCCCTGCGCGCCCAGGGCAGCGACCAGGCTCTTGTTCACCTTGCCGGCAAAGACCATCAGCGCCACGTCGCGAGTCTCCGCATCGGTGACGCGCAGGCCGTCAATAAACTCGCTCTGCTTGCCCAGCGCCTTGAGCGTGCGGGTCAACTGCACGCCGCCGCCGTGCACCACGGCCACCTGGTTGCCGTCGCGCGCCAGTTCCACGATCGCGCGCACGCAGCCATTGAGAAGAGCCGGATTCTCCAGTCCCGCTCCGCCCAGCTTGACGACGTATTTCATTCGAGCCCCTCCGACTCGCCCCAGCCGAGCACCACATTCATGTTCTGCACGGCCTGGCCGGCTGCGCCTTTCAGCAGGTTATCCAGGCAACTGACAATCACCGCGCGGCGGCCGCTCGCATCCAGTTGAAAGCCGATGTCGTTGTAATTGGTTCGCACCACGTACTGAATCTGCGGCAGCGTCTTCTCATAAATGCGCACCATCGGGCTGCCGGCGAAAAATTCCTGGTAAATCTTTGCGATGGACTGGCGCGTCTGCGCTTCGTGGAAGCGAACGTAGATCGTCGACAGAATCCCGCGCGGGATGGGCAGCAGATGCGGCGTGAAGACGAGCTGGCCGGCCGCCAGCCCGATCTGCTCCAGCATCTCGCCGGTGTGGCGATGGCTGAAGACGCCATATGCCGAGAGGTTGTCGGCCGCGTACATGAAGTGCGTCTTGGCCGTAGGCGCTTTGCCCGCGCCGCTCACGCCGCTCTTCGAGTCGGCGATGATGCCGGCGCCCAGATCGAGCAGCCCGGCCGCCACCAGCGGCTTGAGCGCCAGAATCACTGAGGTCGGGTAGCAGCCGGGATTGGCGATGAGTTCTGCGCCGGCAATCTGGCTGCGATACAGTTCCGGCATGCCGTAGACGGCCTTCGCCTGCGTGGCCACGGCCTGCGCGGAGCCGTCGTCTTCAAACGCGTAGACGGCCCGGTTCGCCGCTTCGGTGAGCCGCCATGCTCCGCTCAGATCGATCACGCGCATGCCGCGTTCGAGCGCCGCCGGAGCCCACGCGCGGGACTGTTCGTGCGGCGTGGCCAGGAACAGCACGTCCACGTTCCACCGGGTGAGCAGCTCCCAGGTGAAAGGCTCCATGCGCAGCCCGCTGGCGCCGTTGTTGCCGCCGAGATGCGGATGAATCTCAATCAGCGGCGTGCCGCCGCGCGCAGCTTCCTTTTCGTCCAGCCGCCCGGCGAAGACCGGCGGCTTGCCTTTCAGGCGTGGGTGATGCAGCAGCAGTCGCGCCAGCTCCGCGCCGGCGTACCCGGTAACCCCGATAACCGCAGTTTGTACCGTATCCGTCATGATTCGAGAAGTGTCCTTATCCGGTCTTCCACGTCGCCGGCCTTACGCTGATCGGCGCAGATCACCAGCACCGTGTCGTCTCCGGCAATGGTACCCACCACCTCGGGCCAGCCGACGCGGTCAAGCGCCGCAGCCACCGGCTGCGCGCCGCCCAGGACCGTGCTCACCACTACCTGGTTCATGGCCTGGCGCACGCGCAGACCAAAGCTTTCCAGCATCTCCTCGAAAGAGGGCGGTCCGTCGTCCTCGGCAGAGGCATGGATTCCATTTCCATTCGGCAGCACGTATCCGCCCGGTCCTTTCGAAAGACGGAGCTCGTGAATGTCGCGCGAGAGCGTGGCCTGCGTGACGTGAATGCCACGCCGGCGCAGCTTGCGCCGCAGCTCGTCCTGGCTGGCCACCGGCGAGCTTGCCACGACATCGCGAATGGCACTGAGCCGCTGAGTCTTCATTGCGAAATTTCCGGCGCTGCCCATAGAAAAATCGAAGGCGCGGTCCGCAATGCGGAAACCGCGCTCGTATAAATATACAATAATGGTGAATAAGTATGCAACGCAAATTTTGCAGGATCCGGGAGAGCTGGCTGACTACGGCAGTTTCCGGTTGCTGCAAGACAAAGCCGCCACTCTCCAGTCTCTTTTTCCTTGAGAAAAAGACGTCCGCCGCGGCGGATACGCCGCCGGCCGTGCCACGTAATCTGGAAAACCGCTCTAGTATCCTGAGTCTGAAGTTCGTATCACAAAATACGCCGTCATCCTGAGCGAGGGTCGCCGCGGTCCGCCGCGGCGGAGAGTCGAAGGTCGAAGATCCGCCGTGGCGGGACCTGCGGTCTGGGATGTCAATTTATGATACGAACTTCTGGGACACCACACTAGTTGACCAGGATTTTCTTGCGGCGCTTTTCCTCGTACATGGCGTGGTCGGCCCTGGCCAGCAGCTCCGGCAGCGACTCGTTGCGCAGCGACTCCGAGGTGACGCAGCCGATGCTCAGGCTCAGCGGAGGGCCACTGCTGTTCTGCGCATTGCGCCGCGCCACTGACTCTTCGATGCGCTGCGCCGCCAGGGAGATTCCGGACTGGTTGAACTGGCCGGCCACGGCGAATTCGTCGCCACCGATGCGCCCCACCACGTCGGCTTCGCGGAAGGAGGATTTGAGAATCTTCGCCGTTTCCACCAGGAAATCGGACCCGGCCTGGTGGCCGAGGGTATCGTTGGTGCGCTTCAGGTTGTCCAGGTCGATGAAGAGCACCGAAAAACAGAGGCCGGAGCGGCGGGCCATGCGCAGCGCCTGCTCGGCCAGTAGGCGAAAGCCGCGCAGGTTGTAGAGATCGGTGAGCGCGTCGCGCAGAGACAGGTCGTGAATCTCCAACTCCATCCGGTTGATGCGCCAGGCGAGAAACAGCAGCAGCGCGAAGGAGAGCATCACGGCGAGGGAAGCAAGAATGGCCGTGGTGTAGTGAGGGGGCATCTGCCGCGAGCCGATGAAACGGGCGCGCAGGGTTTCGCGCAGATAGGGAAGCACCAGCAGCACGGGGGAAAGTCCGCGCGCGATATTGCTGCCAATGCCGTGGCCGAGCAGGATCGAGTAGACGCCGTTTTCCGCCTTGCGCAAAAACGCCACAACGGTGAGCAGCAGCAGCGCAATCATGCTCCACGACGAGGTCGCTACCGTGGACGTCGGCGCGAAGACGTGCGAGACGGCGAGCAGGTGCCCTGACACCAGGACGAGCACCAGGAGCACCAGGAAAAAAGTCAGCACATCCGCGGCGACGACCGCCGGCAGCCTGCGCGCCGGAATAACCAGGATCGTAACCGCCAGACTCGCAAACCCTGCAGCGGTCTGGAAAGACGTCCGGTCCATAAACATGGACATCAGGCTCTGGCTGGCCGCCACGGGCAGATCGATGCCGAACCAGATATGGCAAACGTATTCACAGACCACGCCGAGAGAGATCAGAGCGGAGGCCAGGGACAGCAGCACGCCCAGGCGGCGAATCCGGCTGGAGGATTGCGAGGCGGAAAACTGCAGACTGAGCGCACAGAAAAGCGCGGCAAACACCGACGGAGCCTTCATCAGCGCGTTGCTGTCGGGAAGGCTCCAGCCTGCGGCCAGAAACAGCCAGCCGGCCAGGTTCGCGGCTGTGAGCAGGATAACTGCCACCAGCAAGGCTCGCTCCACGTGCGCCAGCCGTTCGAGCGTTGCCGAGTCAGGTTCAGTTGGTTGCAGATCTGGGATCAATTTGGGCATGGTTCAATTGCACAGCCTGAGTTTCTGGTTCTTGTTTGAGCTGCCAGGTTGGTTCCGTGGGTCCAGTCTACCGCCTGACGGGCCCTGGCCGAGTCCGGAAATTCACAGATTTTTCAAGACGGCCCCAAGGGATTCACGGTCTGGGCTGCGCGTGGCAGCGACCGTCCGAAGCCAGCGCTGCGCAGATTGGGACAGGTCCGCGAACTGGCAAGGGCCTTCGGGGTTCGCGCTGATACACTGCCGAGTGACCAGGATTACGCCACGCCGCGCGTGGTTTCCGGCATCCCATGACGACTGCTCCGATTGCAACCCTCAACGATTTGTTTCAACGCGTGGCCGCCGCCGGCAATCCGCAAGCCGCGCTACGGCAGGATGGATTTGGCCAGTGGCAGCCGATCTCCTCTGACCAGATCTATCAGCGCGTCCGCGCGCTGGCGAAGGCGTTTCTCGCCTGGGGCGCGCAGAAGGGCGACCGCATCGCGCTGATCAGTGAAAACCGCTGGGAGTGGGCGGTCACGGATTTCGCGGTGCTGGCCATCGGGGCCGCGGACGTGCCCATCTATCCCACGCTCACCGGCGAGCAGACAGCGGCGCTCATCCAGGACGCCGGCTGCCGGATTGCCGTGGTCTCCACGCGCCAGCAGTATGACAAGCTCAACTCTGTGCGCGCGCAGACGCAACTCGAGCGCATTGTGATGATGGATGGCTCGGTTCCCGAGGGCGCTGTCGCCATGAGCGACCTGCTGGCCGGCGCCGATGCGCTGGGCGGCGAGCGCGATCCGGTCTTCGATGCGCTGGTGCGCGCGGCGCAGCCGTCTGACCTGGCCACGCTGATCTATACCTCCGGCACCACGGGAGAGCCCAAGGGCGTCATGCTGACGCACGGCAACATTGCCGCCAACCAGAACTGCGCCACCCTTGCCTTCTCGTTTAGCGCGGCCGACGCCTGCATCTCGTTCCTGCCGCTTTCGCATATCACGGCGCGCTCGCTGGACTACGCGATCTATGGCCGTGGCGCGCAGGTGGCGTACTGCGCGCAGTTCGACAAGCTGCCGGCGGCGATGAAAGAGGTGCGGCCCACGGTGATCGTGGGTGTTCCGCGCGTCTACGAAAAGATTCGCCAGGCAGTGGAGCAGAAGTCCTCGGTATCGGCGATCAAGAAGCGCATTCTTGCCTGGGCCGTCAAGACCGGTTCGCGCCATGCCGATGAGGTCTACAGCGGCCGGCAGCCGTCTTCACTGCGGTGGAAGCTGGCGCGCAAGCTGGTGTACAGCAAGGTGCGCGAGGCATTCGGCGGGCGGGTGAAGGTCTTCCTCTCCGGCGGCGCTCCGCTGGGAATGGACACGGCGCGGTGGTTCGCCTCGGTCGGCATCGCGTTGTGGGAGGGATATGGACTCACCGAGACTTCCCCGGTGATCGCGCTGAACAATCCCGTGAAGCAGCGGATGGGCTCCGTAGGGCTGCCGGTGCCGAATATCGAGCTCAAGCTGGCCGCGGACGGCGAGCTGCTGGTCCGCGGGCCTTCGGTCTTCGTCGGCTACTGGCAAAAGCCCGAGGCCACGGCCGAGTGCTTCGATGCCGAGGGATGGTTCCGCACCGGCGACATCTCCCATATGGACGTCGATGGATTTCTCTACATCACCGACCGCAAGAAGGAGCTGCTGAAGACCTCGGGCGGCAAGCTGGTGGCGCCGCAGCCGATCGAAAACAAGCTCAAGAACTCGGTGCTGGTGAGCCAGGCGGCCCTGGTGGGTGACAAGCACAAGTTCATCTCGGCGCTGATCTCGCCCAACTTTGCCGCGCTCGGAGACTGGGCGCGGCAGCAGGGGATTGAGGCCCGATCGTGCGCGGAGCTGGTGGCCGACAGCCGGGTGATTGCTCTTTACGGCGGGCTGGTGAGCGAGGTGAACAGCGGCCTGGCGAGCTTTGAGACGCTGAAGCGGTTCCACGTGGTGGCCGAAAAGTGGTCGCAGGAAACGGGAGAGCTTACGCCCTCCCTGAAGCTCAAGCGCCGCGTGATCACGGAGCGATACGCGGCGGTGCTCGCCGAACTCTACGCGGACGAAGCAACCGCACGCGGCGAATCGGCGAGCTGATGCGCCACAGGCCGCGGCGGAACAGAACTCGCTTGGTCCACATGATCTGCAGCGCGCGAAAAAACGGCGCACCCCACGCGCCCACAGCGAGCACCGCGCCGAAAAACACGACGGCATCGATGCTCAACCGGCCCGAGCTGGACCAGTAGGCGTCCGGCTCGAGGTTGAGCCATAGCGCGAACTCGTCCAGCGTGAGTGCGGCGCCCACGCCGTAGCTCACGGCCATGAGCCGGCTCATAAAGATCGACATGGGCGAGTGCGAGCGGCCCAGGTCGAGCAGCCAGCCATAGCCAACCAGGAGCAGGATAAGAATTCCCCACACCAGGTGATGGATGTGCACGCCGCGCACCACCACCCACTGAAAGTGGCCCTCGTGATTCACAATGCGGTGAACGAGGATGCGGACTCCGGCAAAGGTAATCAGGAAGGAGACCGAGGCAATAAACATGCGGCGGCGCGGACGGTCGGGAATGGTGGCGCGAATGAGGAATCCGAGCCGCGTCAACTGCAGCAGAACCAGCAGGACGATAAAAACCAGGCTGACAAAGGCCAGCAGCAGCAGTGCTCCACTTCCGGGCATAACTCCTATTGAATCATTCCGGCGCGGGGCAGGCCGGAGAAATGCACAGGGCGGGAATTTTCGACAGCGGGGTGCGCCGGATCACCATCGCCTCTTTACAACGGCAGAGTACACTGGTTAAGGCGTCGAGAACGGCGATTGCACGCCGCCGGACGCACAGCTTCCGGGACCTCCGTCCCGGCTCATGGGAATTCCAAGAGGAGATTTTGCGATGCGAGTTGCTTTATTGACCGGAGGCGGAGATTGCCCCGGATTGAACGCAGTCATTTACGCGGCTGTGAAAAAGGGCATCAACCACTACGGAGACGAGTTTATCGGTTTCCTCAACGGCTGGCGCGGCGTTCTGGACAACAACTTCATTCCGCTCACGCTTGAGAACACCGACGGCATCCAGTTGAAGGGCGGAACGATTCTGCACTCCTCGCGGACCAACGTGAAGAAGATTCCGGGCGGCATCGAAAAGGTGCAGGAGGTGCTGAAGATCAACAAGATCGATGCGCTCATTGCCCTGGGCGGCGACGATACGCAGTCGGTGACGCTTTATTTGAGCGAGAACGGCGTGCCTTCGGTTGGCGTTCCCAAGACCATCGACAACGACATCAGCGGAACCGACGCGACCTTCGGCTACGACACGGCGGTGATGATCGCCACCGAGGCCATCGATCGCATTCACACCACGGCTGACTCGCACAATCGTGTTATCGTCATCGAAGTAATGGGCCGCGACGCGGGCTGGATCGCTTACGCTTCGGGCATTGCCGGCGGCGCGCACGTGATCCTGGTGCCAGAGCGCGAGATCGATATCGACCATGTCTGCAAGCTGCTCAAGTACAACTACGACCATGGCAAGCACTACGGCGTGGTGGTGGTGGCCGAGGGCTGCCATCTGCCCGAGGTGGGCCAGGTGCTGGGATCGCAGCAGGTGGACTCGTTCGGCCACGTGCGGCTTTCCGGCATTGGCGAGGCGCTGGCCGAACTGATCGAGAAGAAGACCGGCTACGAGACCCGTTCAGTCAACCTCGGCCACACGCAGCGCGGCGGCGTTCCCACGGCCTATGACCGGCTGCTGGGCCAGCGCTATGGGCTGCATGCCATCGACATGGTGCACCAGGGCAAGTGGGGCCGCATCGCCGTTCTGCGCGGCACCGACATCACCGACATCACGATCAAAGAAGCCATCTCAACCAATCGCCGGCTCGATCAGCGGTTCTTTGACGTGATTTCGGATCTTGAGGCAAAAGTTTAAATCGCCGGCTTGATTGACACTCCGCAAAAAGCCATCCCCGCCGCGGGGATGGCTTTTTGTTCCCTGCGACCGGATGGAGCCTGGCTCTGGAATACCGCCGTTACAGACCGGACGACTTCGACCGGCTTTACGCCGTGGAAGAAGCGTGCTTCGAGCCGCCGTTCCGCTTCAGCCGTGCGGCCATGCGTAAGCTGGTGTGTAGCCGTCACGCCGCCACCTGGATCGCCGAGCAGGATGGACGGCCGGAGGGCTTTGCCATCGTGGAGTGGGCGCAGGAGGCGGGTGTAACATTCGCCTATATTCCAACCATCGAGGTGTCGCCGCAGAAGCGCCGCTCCGGCGTGGGCGGCCAACTGCTGCGGCTCGTCGAGCAATCCGCGCTGGCCGCGGGGGCGCGGTTGATCTGGCTCCATGTGGATGAGCGGAACGCGGCCGCCATACGTCTCTACGAGGCGCACAGCTATCATCGCGACGGCAGAGAAGCCGATTTTTATACCCGTGGACGCGCTGCGCTGATCTATGCCAAGCCCGTGACGTGGTAGCAGCGCAAAGATCAGCCTGCCGCAGCAGCGCATGGAAGTATCTAAAAAGAACGCCCGCAGCATCTCTTCGTTTTCTTTCCGCTGCCGCAGGAGCATGGCTCGTTGGGACGGGATTGGACAGTTGTGCGCGTGGTCGCCGGCCGCTCCTGCACGCTTCTTCCTCCCAGCAGGCTCATGATGTTGGCCGGCGCGCGCTCTGCTCTCAGTTCATCGGCCATGAACCGCATATACGGATCGATGTGCTGAAAGAAGTGCTTGTAACCCGCGCAGAGATAGTTCAAGCCCGGCTCGCCGTCGGGTGTGGTCAGAAACCGATGCTTCGGACACTCGCCATGACATGCGAACCGGACCGCGCATTCGCGGCATTGCCTGGGCAACCTGGCGAGCTTGTCCTGGCCAAACGTAATCTGCTGCGGCGAAGCGACCATCTGTGCAAGCGAGGCCGTGGTGATATTGCCGAGCCTGTACTCGGGGTAAACGAAGTGGTCGCACGAATACACATCGCCCGTGTGCTCCATGGCCATGGCGGACCCGCAGGTCTTACGAAACACGCAAAGGCTTGCGTCCATGCCGAGCCAGTTTTCCAGCGCCACGTCGAAGTGCTGCACGAAATAGCGGCCAACGTCCATCCGCACCCATTCATCGAAGATCTGCGCCAGGAATCTGCCATAGGCCAGCGGTTCTACTGACCATTCCGTGACCTCTGCCGGTCCATCGAAGGAGGGCTGGATGAGCGTCAGTCCCTCCGGCCCCGGCGCTGTGCTCTGTCTCTCCACCAGGGGGATGAACTGCATGAACCCACTTCCAACTTCCTTCAGAAATCGATACACCTCGAGCGGGCATGTCGAGTTCTTGCGGTTGACCACCGTCAGGGTATTGAAATCGACGCCGTGCTCCTTCAGCTTGTTCAATCCCCGCATCACCCGATCGAAAGTGGGAGCGCCGCCCTTGTCCACGCGGTACAAGTCATGCAGCTCGCGTGGTCCGTCGATCGAGATTCCTACCAGGAATCCGTTCTCTCGCAGGAACTGGCCCCATTCGTCGTTGATCAGGGTGCCGTTTGTCTGCAGAGCGTTCCGAATCGTTCTTCCGCCGGAGTACTTCTTCTGCAGGGCAACCACCGCGCGAAAGAAGGACACGCCGAGCAGCGTAGGCTCTCCGCCCTGCCACGCGAAGTCCACGCTCTCCAGCGGTTGGGCCTCGATATATTGGCGGATGTACGATTCCAGCACCTCGTGGCGCATCGCCCATTTGTGGGAATCGGGATAAAGCTTCTCCTTCTCCAGATAAAAACAGTACTTGCAATCGAGGTTGCAGATAGGACCCGTGGGCTTGGTCATGACGTGAAAGGGAGAACTGAATGCCATTGTCGCCTCAGCCAAAGATTGAACAGTTCATCATAGTTGAAACCCTGGGAAGATGCCCCTGCCAATCATGCAGGGCAATTGCATAAATGCAGCAGGTTGACATACTGGGTTGGCTTGGCAGGTCTGATCGGGCAGCGCCATTCCTTTGTCCTGGAGGGACAAGCGGAAAATAGCCCAGGGTAAAGTCCGCCGAGGCGGACGCAACCCTGGGAAGCGGAGTAGAAAATAGATCTGGTCAGCCCCGTAGGGGCCGGATGAAAGCCCTCATATCTCTTCATTGCCCGTTGACTCGATTGCCTCGGACAATCATGCAAGCTCGCCCGTCCTGCAACCTGCGCTAAAAGGCGAATCGGATGCCGAGTTCTACCCGCCGTGCGGTCTCGGCAGCGACCGGAGCTCCTGCGTTCGAAGAAGAGAGAACCGAGTTCACCGCCGTAACATTTGTATGGTTGAGCAGGTTGGCGCTGCGCGCATTCAAGGTGATGGTGCGGGGATGATCCTTATCCGCAGGATTGAGCGGGAAGGCTTTGCTCAGGTTCAGGTCCAGGTGAATCGGGCCGGGCATGATTCCCACGTCGCGCGGCATATCGCCGTTGACAGTATTGTTCGTCAGCAGTCCGAAGCGCGTGTTGTAAACTCCGGGGCCGGGAGCGGAAGCATACGATGGCCGGTCGTTGAAGTCGCCGTCGCCGTTGTTATCCGTGCCGGTAGTGATGGTGTAGCGCGCGCCGTCGCCCGCGTCGAACTGCGTTGCCAGTTCAACCTGGTAGGGAAGAGTGAGATGCCCGGTGAGCGAGCACTCGTTATTGCGCGACCATTCAACGCGCGCCGATTCGCCTTTATCGCTGTAGCTGGATTGCGGACTGTTCAGGCCGCTGCCGACAACATTGGCCTTGAAGATCAGGTGGGCGTATCGGAAAGAGATGTCAAGCCACTTGTAATTGTGCTGATCGAGATTGAAGGAGACGAGGTTGCCGGCAAGATGGCCTGAGTTTTGGTACTGCAGCAGGTTTTCGCTGGACGCGAGGGGGCGCGGAGCGAGCAAAGCGGCGGTTGGATCGGGCGCATTGCCGATACTGGCGGCAACAAGCGGGGCGTTGATATTCAGGATGCGGAGACTGTTCCAGTCTTCGCCGGCGAAGTAGTTGACCCTCGCCAGCCAGTGCCCGGGAAACTCGTGCGCCACATTGAGATAGGCAATAAAGGTCGACATCTGGGAAAACCCGTGTGGAAACTCGTTGACCGTGCTCACCTGGATCGATCCCGGCGCGGGCGAAAGTGGATTGTTGTAATTCGGCGAGTAGATCATCGTCGAGCGCTGACGCGTGCCGTTCAGGCGATAAACCTGTGCAATCGTGTCAAGGCCGGCCGCGCCGCGGGGAAACAGTCCGCCGCGCAGGTGAATGACCCAGGTCTGCTTTTTATCGAGCGACCAGGCAAAGCCGGCGCGCGGCGCGAAATTGGCAAAACTGTCCGGCGCGGTCTGCAACTGGTAGCGCAGCCCGCCATCAAACGTGAGTTGCGGCAGCAGCTTGACGGTGTCGTTGGCAAACAGAGCCAGTTGCCACTGTGTAAAAGGAACCAGCGGCGCGCCGGTCGTAACCTGGTACGATGTGGGCACTCCGCCCGGAAGATTGAGAAGCGCGCGGCGATACTGCTCCATGCCGGTGATGGTCGTAGTTGCGCCGGTGGGCTCATTCCGGGCATCGAGCACAGACGCGCTGCCGCCGCCGAAGACATAAGCCCCGTTGAAGCTGTCCGGATCGTAGTCGTGGACAAAGAAGCCAAGCGACTGCGCGCCAAACTTGAAGATGTGTTTCCCGCGCGTGAGCATCGCATCGTCATCGACTTCGAGGTCGCGCTCGCGATCGTCCAGGTTCTGGCTGCTCGCGCCTCCGCCGGTAAAGAAGCCTGCCACCAGTAAAACGGGCATAGTCGAGTTCGGCGTCTGCTCCGTGCGCTTCCAGCTATATCCCACGCGCGTTTCATGCAGCAGGCTTGGGGTTGGAGTGTATGTGTTTGTGAAGCGCAGGTCGTACTCCCGCGTTGAGCTGGAGTAGCCCGCCTCCGCGAGCACCAGGCCGCCGATGCCCTGGTTGCCAAGATCGTTGACATTCGCGGAATAGGCAAGCGTCGTCCTATCTTTTGGCGTTGCCTGCCAGTCACCGCGCGCGGAGGCAATCCAGAGCCGCTGTGGAGCGGAGACCGCCTGCTGCAGCGGCGCTGCGTTTCCGTCTGCATCCAGCGTGGTCGCATTCACGATGTTGAACTCATGGATGTCGCGCTTTTCAAGCGCAAGGGAGAATCCGCTGCTCTGTCGCACGATCGGACCGCTCAGCTCAAACCCGTAGCGCTGCTTGCCGGCTGGAGTGGCTGTGAGAGAAAAGGGGTCGGTGGCATTGAAGACCTCGTTGCTGTCTGCGAAGAACAGCGCGCCATGAAGCGCTGCGCCGCCTGGCTTTGTAATGATCTCAATCACTCCGCCCCCGAAAGGAGGCCACTGGTATTCAGACGAGAATAGATCGGGATTGACGCGAATGGAGGCGATGGAGCCTTTGGGCGGCAGTGCGCTTGCATTTTGAAAGCCGTCCAATGTGACGGTAGCGGCGGACGGGTCGCCGCCTGCAGCCGATGCCAGGACTTCCAGCTCGCGCAGCAGGTCGTCAGGGTCGTCCGGCAATCGCTGCACGTCGGCCGTGCTCAGCGTGGCTGTGCCTGCGCCGCTATCGGTGCCTACGTCCGATGCATCGGCGCTCACCTGCACATCCGTATGAACGGCGGCGATCGCCATCTGCAGATGGATAGCGGCGGTTTCTCCCCCGCGAGCATGCACCTGCGCCGTACTGTCCGCAAACCCTTTGGCTCGTGCTGTGATCGTGGCTGATCCCGGCGGCACGCACGCAAGCAGAAAATGACCGGCGGCATCCGTCGCCGTCTGGGCTCCATTTGCGGACTGCACCCGAGCCCCGGCAATCGCTGCTCCCGTTGCGTCAGTGACCGTGCCGTCAATCCGGATGCCGGCTGCGCAAGGCTGCTGAGCCAGGCCTGTTGCCGAAAAAAACAGCCCCACCAGGAGAGCCCGGAATCGCCACTTCCGATGAGTGCAAAATTTCTTCCATCGCGCATCTGCCATGCCGCTGTCACCGCCCTTCTCAGGCAATTTCGCTGAATCCGGGGGAGCGATCCAGCGGCTTGCAGCCAATGGCGGGGTTGTGCAGGGAGAGCCAGGAGTGGCGCAGGCAGTGAACCGGAGCGGCAGGAGATAAGCGCGTGAAAGAGATCGAGCGGCGAACGGGCTGCGAGCGGTTCGCTGCTACAGCGTTTTCAATTCAGGTCGATGCATTATGGATGCCATCGAGTGGCTCGTTCCTCAAATAAAGAGCCATCCGCCGTGGCGGACACGATGACAGCCGGTCAACACTGGAATCGAAAGCGCTCCAGCAGGGCCTGCCAGCCTGCCTTGCTCATCTTCAGGCGATGACCGCTCGCAAGCAGGACCCAGCCCTCGTTCCGGCCTTCGCGCAGTATCTCGCGCACATGGCCGATGTTCACAATGGCGGAACGATGAATCCGCACGAATTTGCGGGGATCCAGTGTTTCGGCAAGCTGCTTGATCGTTTCACGCAGCATCAGGTTCCGTGAGCCTACGTGCAGGCATGCGTAGTAATCGGCCGCTTCGACCCATTCGATCTCATCGACGTTCACGAACGAATCCCTGGTCCCGTTGGGAACAACCATCCTTTGCGGATACTCGCGCTGCTGGCCGCTCAGCGCGGCCAGCAGAGACCGCAGTTGTTCCTGTGTCGTGGTGAGCGCAGCCCGCGAGGCTACCTGCTCCTTGACATGAGCCAGGGTCGCTTTCAGCCGTTCCGGTTCCACCGGCTTCGTCAAGTAATCCAGCGCATGCACTTCAAAGGCTTGCAAGGCGTATTGGTTGTGAGCGGTAACAAACACGGTGACCGGCATATGCTCCGCGCCCATCTGCTCAATGATGTCGAAGCCGCTTCCGCCGGGCATCTGAATGTCGAGAAAGAGAACGTCAAGGCGATCCTGCCTGAGCGCTGCAACAACTTCTCTGCTGTTGTGGCATTCGCGGGCAATCGCTATCTCCTCGTCGGCCGAGAGAAGGAACTTCAGCCGTTCACGCGCCAGGGTCTCGTCGTCGGCAATGAGTGCCTTCAGCTTCATTCAACACCGCTCATAGGGAATCGTGATGGCTACCTCGAAGCCGCCCTCGTCCAGTGTCAGGGCCTTCAGATCGTAGGCGTCCGGATAAAAGTGCGCCAGGCGCTCGCGCGTATTCTTCAGGCCAATGCCATTGCCGAACTTCGATTGGCCATCCAGGCCCTTTCCGCTGTCGCGCACCTGCAGGGTCAGCAGCTTTCCATCGCACCGCGCCGAAGCTTCGACTACTCCGTTGCTTTCGCAGTGAGCAATGCCATGGCGAATCGCATTTTCGACGATGGGCTGCAGCAGAAAACATGGAACCAGGCCATCCAGCGCCCTGGGCTCGACCTTGATCTCAACGCGGAGGCGGTCGGCGAAACGAACCTGTTCAATGGCCAGGTAATTCTCCACAACCTCGAGCTCTTGTGAAAGCGGCACCTTCTCCGGCGCCGTTCTCTTCAAGGTGCTCTTGAGAATGGCGTTCAGATGAGTCAGCATCTCGATTGCTTCTGCCCCTCTGCCAAGCTCGAACAACGCGGTGATCGAGTTGAGCGTGTTAAAAAGAAAATGTGGCTCCAATTGCATCTGGAGAGCGTGCAATTGCGCGGCGGAGAGCTGCCGTTGCAACTCGAGGAATCGCATCGAGTCCCGCTGCGCGCGAATCTGGCTTTGCGTTACGCTGATGATTCCGAAAATGAAGCCGTACACCAGAATCTCGATGCTATAGCGATTCATGTTGAACAGGTAGCGGGCAACGGAGGCGGCGGTCTCGTCCCCCTGCCACCCCAAGGGAGTAAAGCCCAGGCTCCATAAGAGCAGCAGGTGGATTGTCCCCAGAAGAGCGGCTGCCGGGACGTGGATGGACATCGCTTTCAGTGAAAAGCTCGACACGAACGGCATGCGCCGCCCGATATTCCAAAGCACGCTGGCGACGATGCCCCACCAGCCCCACAGCGCAAAGCCGTACACCAGCGATGCAAAGTGCGTGATGGAGCTGCACTCGTTTGCCGTGATCAGCGCCAGCGGAACTGCCAGAGAAAAGATGATCGCATGTGCGCTGAGCTGAATCGGCACGTGCCGGATTGGTTCCGTAGCGCCCTCTTGCCTTGAAGCCAGTATAGGATGTGGATTCTTCGCGTTGGTCATTGCGACATTCCTGTTCCCTCCGCGCTGCTGAGCCAGGCCCGGACCGACGGTTGAACCGCCGCAGAGCCTGGTCCTGGCGCTTTGTTGCGCGTGCATCGCGCTGTCGATGCCTGTTGTAATAAGCATAGTTCGGCAGGGACTCCGGATAAGGATTTTGCAGTGAATGCGGCTCTTTTTGCAGGCAATGACGCAGCCGGCAGGAAGTAACGCCGTCTGCTTATCGTTGTATTGCGCAGTTGTATGCGCATGTATCGGGAATCTGACCTTTGCAGAACCAGGCCGGAATTGCAGGCGTCGATCACAGGCATGAAAGCATCTGTAATCTCCACGACGGTCAGCACGCCTGAACGGATACGGGATTTTCTGTCTGGACGTAAGGAGCAAGTAGGGCGCGGCAGTCGATAACCGCCCTTCGTCAACGGAGTGCTGTGGGCATTGCGCTCGGGAGCGCACTGGAGCGACCTTCCCGAGCGTTACGGCAAGTACAAGAGCGTGCGCAAGCGGTTCGTGCGTTCGGCTCAGTCCAGCGTGTGGGAACGCATCTTTCACGAACTGGTGCGAGATAAAAAGAGCCAGTATCTGATGATCGATTCGACCCTGGTCCGGGCGCACCAGCAGGCAGCCAGGGGGTCGAAAAAAAGGCTCAGCCAAGGCTCTAGGGCGTTCCCGAGGTGGACTGACGACCAAGATTCACCTGCTGGTGAACGAACTGGGCCTGCCGGTGGATTTTCTTCTGACCGGCGGCCAGATCAGCGATTACACGTCTGCCATCGAACTGCTGGGCCAGCATAAGGCCGAGGCGATGATTGCCGACAAAGGCTACAACTCAGACTAACCTTTGCCGGCGTGATAGGTGGCGGCCTCAACCACCGGTTTGAATAACCGCTAGTCGGTGCGGCTGGTGTAAGGCGATTATTTCGCGACACTCTTCAATAACGGCATCAACAGCCGCCAGAACAATGCACGGCTGAGCGCCAGCATCGTGCTGCACTTCGGGTATTAAGGCGGCCGTCAGCGATTATAATCGCCTCCAGTGTCCTGAGCCAGAAGTTCACATCACAAATAAGCTGTCATCACTGAGCGAATTTTGGCGCGTTTTGCGCCAAAATGAGTCAAAGGTCAAAGATCCGCCGTGGCGGGACCTGCGGTTGTTCTTCAACGAACTTCTGACCCACCACACCAGTTTTGGTTAAGGAGCATTCGATGGGGTTTAAGGGATTTGGCGTTATTGCAATAGGTATATTGGCGTCGGCATCACTGATATCTAGGTTTGTTGCGCAGGAAGTTTTAGCACAAGCGGTTTCCTCGACGCGCGATGGAGTATATACCGCGGACCAAGCAAAGCTCGGTAAAGTTCTGTATCAAAAGCAATGTGCAACGTGCCATGGGGCCGCACTCCAGGGTAAGGGAAAGAGTATTCCGCTGGTCGGAAACGTATTTCTAAATAAGTGGGTCGATCAGACGATGGCCGATCTTTTCATGAAGACCAATACCACCATGCCGGCATCGGCTCCCGGAACCATGACGCCGGATGAGACTTCCCAGGTGCTCGCTTATATATTGAGTGTCAACAAGTTTCAGGCCGGGCAGAAACCGCTGCCCACCGATCCCGATGGTCTCGGAGCAATTCAGATCGCCAAGCCTTAGCCAAGCCTTAAATGATTGCCTCGTTGTCTCTGCGCGTGGTGCTGGAAACCGACATTGTGCTGGGCGTTTCCGTTTTTGAATCGATAAAGATCTTTGGAAGAAAAATTACGACAGGGTGTTCACGTTTACAGTTGAGGGTTTAATATGTCTGTCAGCTTATGAATCGCCGTGAACTGCTTCGCAATTCGTTATTGACCCTTGGCGCGGCCGCTAGCGTAAACATTCCAGTCGATGCGCTTGTATTTGCCTCTGGAGATGATGCTTCACGCGAGTTGGCCCGGCCAGACTGGACGCCGGCTTTTCTGAATCCGCAGCAGAATGAGACTCTCATCTCTCTCAGCGAGACCATCATTCCCGCCACAGACACTCCTGGCGCGAAGGCCGCCTTCGTAAATCGATTCCTCGATCTTGTCTTGTCAGTGCTTCCAGCGGAGACGCAGCGCGAATTTCTCGATTCGCTGACGTGGTTTGATACAGGCGCGATGGCGCGCTACAAAGCGAATTTTGTGAATTTGTCCGACGCGGAGAGGCAGGATTTTCTGAATCTGGTGGCGTGGCCGCATACGCATGTCCGGTGGGGTGAAACAGATGCCAACTTCGCGGGCTACGGACACTTCGAGAGGATGAAGAGGTGGGTCGTCAGCGCCTACTACAGTTCTCCGGTCGGCCTGAAAGATCTCGGCTGGGACGGATGGCCAGCGCGAGGAATATTCAAGGGCTGCGAGCATCAGCCCGGTGAACACCAGGACGCTAATTAAGGGAGATGGCTTAAATCGATGGCTGATGATCCACTGACTCGTAGCTATGATGCAATCGTAGTGGGTTCCGGTGCAACTGGAGGCTGGGCTGCAAAGAAGCTGTCCGAGGCCGGTTTGAATGTTGCTTTACTGGAGGCGGGACGCAATGTGTCTCCCAAAGAATTCACTGAACACAAGCCCGTGTTCCAACTCAAGTATCGGAATATGGCCGGAGCGGGAGCGTGGCGCAAGACGCGACCCGTTCAAACCCAGTGCTATGCGTGCACGGAGTACAACTACGACTGGTTTGTCAATGATCTTGAAAACCCTTACAGCACTCCAGCCGATAAGCCGTTCACGTGGCAAAGGCTGCGCATTGTTGGCGGCAGAACGCTTTGTTGGGGTCGGCAGAGCTATCGACTGAGCGATCTGGATTTCAAAGCAGCAAGCCACGATGGCTACGGTCAGGATTGGCCCATCTCTTACCAGGATCTGGCTCCTTTCTACGACATTGTCGAAGAGTATGTGGGCATCAGCGGTGCAGCAGAAGGAAATCCTGCGCTGCCTGACGGACATTTTCTGCCTCCGATGAAGATGACTTGCGGTGAAGTTCACTTCCGCGAGTCGGTGGCGAAGAATTTTGGAAGAACGGTAACGATTGGCCGCTCCGCCATCATCACGCAGGTTCACAATGGCCGGGCCGCCTGCCACTACTGCGGAACCTGCGAACGCGGTTGTGTCTCTTACTCGTACTTCAGCAGCCCTTTCACCACGGTAAAAGACGCTCTCGACACCGGCAAATGCACGCTGTTGACCAACGCGATCGTTGCGAATGTGGAGATGGATCCCACGACCAACCGGGCAAACGGTGTTACCTTCGTTGACGGCACGACCCGTCAGACAAAGACCATACGCGGGAAAGCCGTTATCCTTTGCGCGCAGGCACTGGAGTCGACGCGCATCCTGCTGAACTCATCTACCGGCAGCCATACAGCCGGACTAGGCAACTCAAGCGGATTGCTGGGCCGCGGGCTGATGGATCACTCTACCGGCGCAGGCGCAAGCGGAGAGTTGCCGCAGTTTCAGGATACACCTGATCCGTATAGTGGGCCACATCGCGCGAACGGCATTTACGTCATCCGATATCGCAATACGTCCAAGAGCACGAAACAGCCTAATTTTATTCGCGGTTATGGATTTCAGGGTTCGGCCGGCGCGGTATTTAACGAAGAGGCCGAAGGATTTGGAGCCGCATATAAGAAAGCCGTGAAGCAAGGTACTTATCGGATATCGATAGGCGCCTTTGGTGAATCGCTCGCGCGTGATGAGAACTTTGTCTCCATCGATCCGAGTCTAAAAGATGCCTGGGGAATCCCGGCGTTGCACATCTCCATGACGCATGGAGAAAATGAAAAGGCTTTGCATGAAGATGCCGCGGAATCTGCCGCGGAGATGCTGGAAGCCGCCGGTGCGAAGAACATCGATATTCGATCGACGGTTGCAGAGCCGGGTATGGCGATTCACGAATTGGGTACGGCAAGAATGGGAAACGATCCTAAAACCTCTGTCACCGATTCGTATTGCCAATTGCACGATGTCGAGAACGTATTTGCCATGGATGGAGCTTGTTTTGTTTCGTCCGGATGCCAGAATCCTACGCTGACCATGATGGCCATCACCGTGCGTGCCTGCGATCATTTGATCGACCGATTTAAGAAACACGAAATTTGAACGTTGAATTCCATAATCCAGGCATCATCCGTTCCCGAGCGAAGATTGAGGCAACGATTGGTGGGGCGTGAGCCTTTCTCGATATGCAACAGACAGGGCGCGCGAAAGCTGCGCCGTCACTGCGGATGCCGGAAATCAGAAATTGTAAAGGGATGGTTGCCCTTGAAAACCAGGAATTTTGTAGGAGTGGGGCTCCAGTCCTGACACGGCCATATGCCGCGGACACGAACACCCTATTAAAAGCAGGTCTGAGGTGACGTTGTCGGATTGTCGGCTTTTTAGGGGCCGGAGGCTGAAAACAGTGCAAACAATTGCACAGAATTCAAGGCTTTTGTCGGATGCCCGACAACAGCAACGATCTTATATTTCAATAAGTTAATGACAATAATGAACTTATGGCGATATTATGGCGGAGAGGGAGGGATTCGAACCCCCGATAGCCTTGCGACTATGTCTGATTTCGAGTCAGGTGCATTCAACCGGGCTCTGCCACCTCTCCGCTTTGTTTTCAATCACTTGCGGCAGCTTACTCGCTTCGTGATTGAGCTGGCATCTGTTGTGGCGTCCGTAACCCGCCTCGCCCATAGCTGAGACTTTGCGATGGCGCAAGGTGAGCGTATTGCATAGTCACGGGCAGCAATCAAAGGCCCATGAGTCCTGCCACGGTCCTGAGATCGACACCAGCCATCCCAAGTCTACCGGCAATGCGCACTGGTTGCAATGCCAGGCATAGGCACACCAAATTGACGGTGCTTGGCTGGCTTTTTATAATCGATGACATGCATCTGAGGTGTTTTTGTTGTTGTCGCTTCTCCCTGGCGTGTCCCATGGAGTTGAGCGTCGCGGTCCAGATGCAATTCCGTCACTGATCCCCGAAGCTCCTCAGTTCCATCCGGACAGGCTGAAATGCCGATGCGGGCAGGTTTGCGTTCGCCTGCGAGTCATCGGAATCCAGGAAGCAGGGCTTCCACTACCGAACGTCAATTTCCAGGGCAAGCGAGGGCAACCGTAACCAATGCGAACTGAGAGCAGCGTAATGGAACTCGGTTCATCACTAGCAGCCAGGATTGGCAACACGCCGCTCGTTCGCCTGGACAAGGTGGTTGATGGGCTGGAAGGCATTACACTGCTGGCGAAGGCTGAGTGGCTGAATCCAGGTGGCAGTGTGAAAGACCGTGCGGCCGCAGCGATGGTGCGCGATGCGCAGGAAAAGGGAAGGCTCGTGCCGGGCAAGACGATTCTGGATGCAACCAGCGGCAACACCGGCATTGCTCTGGCCATGATCGGTGCTGCGCAGGGTTTTCCCGTGCTGCTGGCCATGCCGTCCAATGTGTCGCCGGAGCGCAAGCGCATTCTGCGAGCCTACGGAGCGCAGGTGGAGTGGACTGATCCGGACCAGAGCTCGGACGGCGCCATTCGCCGCGCGCGCGAGCTGGCGGGCAACGATCCCGGCCGGTTCTGCTACCTTGATCAATATTCGAACGATGCCAACTGGCGCGCCCACTACAACAGCACGGGCCCCGAGATCTGGCGGCAGACCGCGGGGCGCGTCACTCATTTTGTCGCCGGCCTGGGAACCAGCGGCACCTTCATGGGAACTGCGCGGCGGCTGAAGGAGCTGAATCCCGCGCTGCGGGCCGTCAGCCTGCAGCCGGATTCGCCATTCCACGGCCTCGAAGGGCTCAAATACATGCCCATGTCGATTGTGCCGGCCATCTACGATCCTTTGTTCGCCGATCGCGCCGTTGAAGTGGAGACGGAAGCAGCCTACGCAATGGTCAAGCGGCTTGCCCGCGAAGAAGGATTATTAGTGGGCATCTCCGCCGCGGCAGCGGTGGTTGCGAGCCTGCAGGTGGCGCGTGAAGAGGCAGCGGCCGGGCGCGAAGCGGTGATTGTGACCGTGCTGCCGGACTCTGCCGACAAGTATCTGAGCGAGCGATTCTGGGAGGAAGATTGAGCGTGCTGCGCATGAACGAGGCGGTCTACAAGGCGATCCGTGCCCATGGCCAAGAGACCTATCCGCATGAGTGCTGCGGCGCGCTGCTGGGGCGTCCGGCTGCAGAGGGCTGGCAGATTGAAGTATTGGTGAAGGCCGGCAACACGCGTACCGATTCGGCCCACAATCGCTACCAGATTGCGCCCGTGGAGCTGGTCAGGATCGAGCGGGAAGCGCGGCAGCAGGGATTGAGCATAGGCGGCTTTTATCACTCGCATCCCGACCACCCGGCGCAGTGGTCTGAGACCGACTTTGCCGAAGCGCACTGGCTGGGCTGTTCGTATGTAATCACGGCCGTGGAGAAGGGCAAGGCGGCAGTGACCAACTCGTTTTTCCTGGCCGGCACAACCGAGGAAAACAAGCGCTTTGAGCGCGAAGAGATCGTGATTGGATGAATGAGTGCACAACTCCGTGCAGCGCCCGCAGCCGAAGAAGCGCCGGCCATAACGTATAGTAACGTTAGTGCTGGCCGGCCCCCGGCGCACGTCGCGAACGCCGGCGGGCGGCGATTTCGATCTTGGCAGGAAAAAGGCGCAGATGGAGTTGAAGAAGAGAAGATTCGCAGCAGCGTGTCTGGCAGTTTTCGTAGGAGTTGTTTTTGCGGCGGCATCGGCGCGCGCCAACGATCTTGAGGCAGCCAGGAAAGATATCCGGCACGTCGTGGTGCTTTTCCAGGAGAATGTCTCGTTCGATCATTACTTCGGAACCTACCCGTTCGCGCAGAACCCCGCGGGAGAGCCGTTCTTCAAACCTCTGCCGGGAACGCCAAAGGTGGATGGCTACGACCACGCGCTGCTGACCAGCAATCCGAATTATCTGAACGAGGGAAACGGGCGTGGCCGCGCGAATCCGTTTCGTCTCGATCGGAGCCAAGCCGCCACTGCCGATCAGAGTCACGATTACAGCGCCGAGCAGCAGGCCTTTCACGGTGGCCGCATGGACTTGTTTCCTGCCTCGGTTGGCCATCCTGACGGTCCGCGCATTCCCGGTGACCATCCGGGCGTTCTTGCTACCAGCGGTCTCACCATGGGCTACTTCGACGGCAACACGGTGACGGCCTACTGGAACTATGCGCAGCATTACGCGATGAGCGATCGCCATTTCGACGTAATCTTCGGGCCATCGACGCCTGGGGCGATCGATCTTGCGTCGGGCCAGACCAACGGGGTGGTGAACGATCAGAACGCGCAGGGAGGCGTGGTGCCGGACGGCAGCGGCGGATTTACGCTGATCGCCGATCCCGATCCGGTGGGCGATGTCTGCTCCAGCACCTCTGATCCGCTGGTGCACATGACCGGCCGCAATATCGGTGACCTGCTCACCGCCGCCCATGTTTCGTGGGGTTTTTTCGAAGGCGGTTTCGACCTGGGCGTGGTCAACCCGGATGGAAGCACCGGCTGCCGGCGTAATTCCACCTCGAAGTGGACCCAGGTGCGCAAGCGCGACTATGCTCCACACCACGAGCCATTCCAGTACTACGCATCGACTGCCAATCCGAAGCATCTGCGCCCAGCCTCGCCGACCGTTGTCGGCAGCAACCAGGACGGCGGCGCAAACCACCAGTACGACACGCACGATTTCTTTGACGCAATCAAGGCGGGGAACTTTCCGGCCGTGAGCTATCTCAAGGCTCCGTCTTATCAGGACGGTCACGCAGGCTACTCTGATCCTCTCGACGAGCAGCAGTGGATCGTGAGCGTGATCAACTTTCTGGAAAAACAGCCCGAGTGGCAGCACACGGCCGTCATCATTGCCTACGATGACTCCGACGGCTGGTACGACCATGTGATGGCCGATATCGCCAATGGTTCCTCCACTCCAAGCGACTGGTTGAATGGCGCCGGCAAGTGTGGGGACGGAGCCAAGGCTCTTCCCGGCGTGAATCCTGCAACCACGCACGCGCAGGGCCGGTGCGGTCCCGGTCCGCGCCTTCCGCTGCTGATCGTTTCGCCATGGGCCAGGGCCAATTATGTGGATCACACCATGACCGATCAGACCTCCATCCTGCGGCTCATCGAGGATATTTTTCTGCACGGCGAGCGCATTGGAGGGGGATCGTTCGATGCGCAATCGGGATCGCTGCTGGGCATGTTCGATTTCAGCAAGGACAAGCCGCAGAATGCGCACCCATTGATTCTCGACCCCGTTAGCGGCCTGGTCGTGCATGGAGAGTAGGCAATCGGATTGAAGAGCTGGACGCGCAGACGGCTGTTGGAACAGGGCGGCCTTGCTGCCGCGAGCCTGCTTGTCCGCGCCGGGTGGGCGCAGACAAGCAACGCTATGCAGATGTCGTACGCGCGGCCCTCCGCCGCCCGGACGCTGGATGCATCAAAGCTCGAATCCTTCGTGGATCCTCTCCCGCTTCCGGTGCTGCAAACGCCGCAGGGCCGCAGGTCGTCGCCGGTTCATGGCGCGGTGGATGCGCCGTACTACGCCATCCATATCCGCGCGATCGAGAGCAGGCTCCATCGCGATCTGCCTCCATCGTGCCTGTGGGGCTATGGCGCAACGTCTGCGCCCGTGCTGTTTGAAGCGCAAAGCGGCCAGGGTATTCTGATCGACTGGTTCAACGATCTGCCTCCGCAGCATCTCTTCACGCTCGACCCGCCGCGCGACGGAGTGGCGCAGGGACCGCCCACGCGCGTGGTGACGCACGTGCACGGCGCGCGCGTGCCTTCCATCAGCGACGGATATCCTGAGGATTGGTTCGTTCCAGGCAATCACCGGCTTTGCTACTACCCCAACCGCCAGGAAGCCGCCGCTCTCTGGGCCCACGATCACGCGATGGGAGTAAACCGGTTCAACATCTTTGCGGGATTGATGGGCTGGTATCTCATCCGCGACGAGGTGGAGCAGGGTCTTGGCCTGCCCTCTGGCAAGTACGAGCTGCCGCTGCTCCTCTACGACCGTAGCTTCGATCTGCAGGGGCAGCTTTACTATCCCAATCCGCCGGATGAGGGCGCATGGGCGCAGGAGTTTCTCGGCGACGCGATGGTGGTCAACGGCAAGGTCCGGCCTTATCACGAGGTCGAGCCGCGGAAGTATCGTCTGCGCATCGCCAATACGGCCAACTCCCGTTTCTTTTCGCTGTCGCTGTCCAACGGGCAGAGCTTTCACATGATCGGATCCGATCAGGGACTTCTGGCAGCGCCCGTGGAGATGACGCGCCTGGTGATCGCGCCTGCGGAGCGTGCCGACCTCGTCGTCGATTTCAGCCACGCGCGCGGGCAGAATATCATCCTGCAGAGCGACGAGCTGGAGTTGATGCAGTTTCGCATTGGGAGAGACGCGGTGGACGATCCAGGCCAGCTTCCTGCGTCGCTGCGGCCGATCGAGCGCATCGCTGAAGAAGCAGCAGCCCGCACCCGCTTCATGACCCTGAATGAATTCGACAACGACAACGGCATGGCGATGGTCATGCTGCTGAACCGCAAACATTGGATGGATCCGGTCACGGAGCGCGTCAAGCTGGATTCTGTCGAGATCTGGAGCCTGGCGAACCTCACGCAGGATACGCACCCCATCCATCTGCACCTGGTTCGCTTTCAGATATTGGACCGTCGCAGCTTTTCCGTGGACGATTATCTCGCCAGCAACGCGCTGCCGCTACGCTACACCGGCCCTGCGATGCAGCCCGCCGCGCACGAGATGGGATGGAAGGACGTTGTGCAATGCCCGCCCGGCATGGTGACGCGCATCCTCATTCCATTCCAGGGATACGCAGGCCGCTACGTGTGGCATTGCCACATACTGGAGCATGAAGCAAACGAAATGATGCGGCCATACGAGATATTTTCCTGAAAAGAGCGTTCTTGCGATTCCAGACCGGGTTCATGGACGAGCCTGGGAAAGAATGGCTGGGCTTATAGCATTTTCGGAATTGCTGTACTCTTTCATCGCGTTGTCATCCTGAGCGTAGCAAGCCGTATTCTTTGCGGCTTGCGAAGTCGAAGGTCGAAGATCCGCCGTGGCGGAACCTGTGGTTCAGGACTTCAACTTGTGCTATGAACTTCTGGGGCACCACACCAGTGTTGGTTGTATCAATGTTGTCTTGAAAGGGCACCGCTTCAAACCTGCCCTGAGCCTGCCGAAGGATGCCGCGAGAGCCGCATAAATGAGGGCCCTGGCATGCGCCGCCTGATGTAGCATTTCTGCATTCAAATTCCTGGGGGTTACAGCCGCAAGGCAGGTAGTCTCCCATGCGGGAGCACCGGATTTGCCGAGCCTTTTTCAGGGCGTCCGCCCGGTCAGGCGAGCTTCAGCGCTGCGCGATGCGGGCGCGGGAGTTGCCCTGGCCGCCATGAACATTCCGCAGGCGCTGGGGTATACGCGCATTGCCGGAATGCCGGTAGTCACCGGCCTGTACACGCTGCTGCTGCCGCTGCTGGCCTTCGCGGCCGCCGGGTCTTCACGCTACTTGGTCGTGGCTGCGGACTCGGCCACGGCCGCCATCCTGGCCGGCGGTCTGGCCGGTCTGGCGCCCGTCGCCAGCGCAAAATACGTGGCGCTGGCCGGCAATGTGGCGCTACTCACGGCCGGATTCCTGCTGCTGGGGCGGCTCTTCAAGCTCGGCTTTATCGCCGACTTTCTTTCTCAGACCGTGCTGGTTGGATTTCTCACCGGCGTGGGATTTCAGGTGGGGATTGCAGTTCTGGGCGAGACGGCCGGCCTGGAAATACACTCGCGGCAGTCCGTCATGCAGTTGATCGAAGTCTGCCGCAACCTGGCGTCCATCCATCTGCCTACGCTGCTGGTCTCCGCCTCGGTGCTGGCGACCGTTCTTGGGCTGCGGCGATTGGCGCCGCGGGCGCCCGGAGCGTTGGTAGCGGTGATCGGCGCCACGACGGCGAGTTACATCTGGAAGTTTTCCGCGCACGGGATCGCAACGGTTGGCCCGGTGACCGGAGGCTTGCCGCATTTGGGGCTGCAGCTTGTGCAATGGAAGGATATTCCGCTGCTCATCCCGGTGGCGGCGTCGTGCGCGGTGATGATTGTGACCCAGAGCGCGGCCACCGCGCGGGTATACGCGGTGCGCCATCAGCAGAAGCTTGACGAGAACCAGGACCTGGTGGGTCTTGCCGCGGCCAACGCAGCCGCGGCCATCAGCGGCGCGTTTGTCGTCAACGGCAGTCCCACGCAGACGGCGATGGTGGAGGGCGCGGGCGGGCGGAGCCAGATAGCGCACATCGCCACGGCGTGCGTGGTGGCCTGCGTTCTCTTCTTCCTTACCGCGCCGCTGCAGTACCTGCCGCAGTGCGTGCTGGGTGTGCTCGTGCTGCTGGTGGCGATTCACCTGGTCGACATCCGCGGATTGCACAGCATGCGCCGGGAGAGCCCCGGCGAGTTTGCCGTGGCAGTGACAACGGCTGCAATGGTTGTGGTCGCCGGGGTGGAGGCCGGCATCCTGCTGGCGATGGTGATGTCGCTGCTGCGCATCGTGCACCACAGCTACCATCCCCACACCGGGGTGATGATCGCGGAAGCGAACAAGGCCTGGAAGATCGTTCCGCCGGCGCCGGGGGTAGTAACTGTGCCAGGCCTGGTGCTCTATCACTTCGGAGCCGCGCTCTTTTACGCCAATTCCGGCCGTTTCGCAGACGAGATTCGCGCGCTCGCCGGGTCTTCGCGCGCCTCGGTGCGCTGGATCATTGTCGATGCGGAGGCGATCACGAATCTCGACTACAGCGCCTCGCGGGTTGTCGCTGCGCTGAAAAACGATCTTGCCGCCCTTGACGTTGCTCTGGGCTTTGCCCGGCTGCCATGGGAGACGAAAGCGGATTTCGACCGCCACCATCTGACCGGCATGATCGATGCCTCGCTGCTCTTCAACCGCCTGCACGATGCGCTGGAAGCGTTTGAGAAGCTCAAGGAAACGCATCAGCTGTAGGGAAACTCTAATTAAGCCTCTGTTTTGAAAGGGCACGACTTTAGTCCTGCCGTAACTAGCCTCGAATCAGCGGGGCTTTATCCTCTGAGGCATGGTTTTTCTTCATCGGACCACTTATTCAGAGCCTCCGTAGCCGCCCACCGGCAAAGCGGGCGATGCTTGCGCCAGCTCTCTTGGAAACGCGGCGTAGCGAGGATGAGAAACGGAAAACCCGGTTCAACAGGGCGCTGAAGCCGCCGGACAACGGTTAGAATCACAGTTTCCGGTGCATCTGTTTCCGTTATTGCGTCCTTTGATATACCGTTAGCTACTGGCATGATGCCGGAACCGGAAAACTCCCGTCACGCTGGGGCGTTGCAGGTCGGGGACGGGATTCAATAACGACGGTAGGGGAGTACGACCTTTGATGATGGAATTCCATATTGCGCGCCAGGCTCGCGAGCGGTATCAGTTCGAAGAGTCGCTTTTCTCGTACACGGGAAATGTCGTCTTTGCCAGCATGGCTGCATGCCGCGAGTTTGCCCACCGGATGAACCTGGTGCGCGAAGTGGAAAAGTATCCGGAGCGCGCCGTGCATGCCGGCCAGCTCTTTGCCATGGGCCTGATTGACGAGGCCAGCCACATGCTCATGGCGCGCTACCGCGAGCAGTTCGATCCCGAGGTGATGACCAGCGCTCTGGACTGGTTCGGCGCCCAGGTGGGACCGGAAAAACTAGACGCCCTGCTGCTCGCCTTTGTGGAGCAGTTTCCGGGCCAGAGCGTGATGCGCGGGCTCGAAACGCCGCAGCAATGGCTGGCCGGATCGACCGATGGCGCTCCGCACAGGGCCGCGGCGCTCGAAGAGCTGCTGCTCTTGTGGAGCGCCAACCGGAATGAGGCATTCAAACCCTTTGAAGAGCTGTTTGAAGATAAGACGCTGGCGGAAAAAACAGTCTATCGTCAGGTGACGGCGCAGATGCCCGAGTACTTCGCCACGCGCCCGCTCATTCCGGTGGCCGACGCCAGGCCCATGAGCCTGCTCGAGCTGCTGCGTGCACCGGCCGAGGGCTCGCCCGTCTCGCTCAGCGACCAGTTGAGCCTGATCCGCCAGTTGTGGAAGCCGCTGCTCGGCGACGCCATGGACCGCTTTCTGCTGATGGCCGGCGAGATCCTGCGCGAAGAGGAGCTGGCCATCTGGATGCAGTTCAATCCGCCTGCGAAGTGGGCGCAGGAGGCCGCTGAGCGCCATCGGCGCGCCGGTCAGCAGCAGTGGCCGTCCATCACGGCTCACGCCGATGTGCCGGTCTTCGGCGATCCGGCGCATGAATACGAAAAGTTCTCGGCCGACACGGCGTGGATGCCGAGCACGGTGCTGGTCGCCAAGAGCACCTATGTGTGGCTGGCGCAGTTGAGCCGCTGGTACGGCCGGCACATCGGCCGCCTTGACGAGATTCCCGACGAAGAGCTCGCGACGCTCGCTGCCCGCGGCATCAACGCGCTGTGGCTCATCGGCGTGTGGGAGCGCAGCCGCGCCTCGAAGACCATCAAGCAGTTGTGCGGCAACCGCGATGCCGTGGCCTCAGCCTATTCGCTCTTCGACTACCGTATCGCCGACGACCTTGGCGGCGAGCCGGCCTACGTGAACCTGCGCGACCGCGCCTATTGTCACGGCATTCGCTTGGCGAGCGACATGGTGCCGAACCACATGGGCATCGATTCGCCCTGGGTGATCGAACATCCGGAGTGGTTCATCTCGCGCTGGGATAAGCCGTATCCCGCTTACAGCTTTGAGGGCCCCGATCTCTCGCACGACGGCCGCGTCAAAATCAAAATCGAAGACCACTACTTCGACCAGTCGGATGCGGCCGTTGTCTTTCAGCGCCGCGACCGCTCGACCGGCGAAACGCGCTACATCTATCACGGCAATGACGGCACAAGCTTCCCGTGGAACGACACCGCGCAGCTCGATTATCTGAATCCCACGGTGCGCGAGCAGGTGATCCAGACCATTCTGCACGTGGCGCGGCTGTTCCCGATCATTCGCTTCGATGCGGCCATGACCCTGGCCAAGCGGCACTTTCACCGGCTCTGGTTTCCCGGCCCCGGCGCCAGCGGCGCCATCCCCTCGCGCGCCGAGTATGGCATGAGCCAGGCCGAATTCGACCGCCACATGCCGCACGAGTTCTGGCGCGAAGTAGTGGACCGCGTCGCCGCGGAGGTTCCCGGTACGCTGCTGCTTGCTGAAGCCTTCTGGCTCATGGAGGGCTACTTTGTCCGCACGCTGGGCATGCACCGCGTCTACAACAGTGCCTTCATGGTGATGCTGCGCGACGAGGACAACGCCAAGTACCGCTCGGTAATCAAGAACACCATCGAGTTCGATCCCGACATCATGAAGCGCTACGTGAACTTCATGAGCAATCCTGACGAGCGTACCGCCATCGACCAGTTCGGCAAGGGCGACAAGTGCTTCGGTGTCGCGGTCATGATGTCCACGCTGCCCGGCCTGCCCATGTTCGGCCACGGCCAGATCGAGGGATTCACCGAGAAGTACGGCATGGAGTACCGCTGGCCGCGCTACCAGGAGGATCCCGATCGCTGGCTGGTGGAGCGGCACGAGCGCGAGATTGCGCCGCTGCTCAAACGCCGCTGGCTTTTTGCCGAGAGCGCCAACTTTCTGCTCTACGACTTCTTCCATGACAACGGCTCGGTGGACGAGAATGTCTTTGCCTACTCAAACCGCAGCGGCGATCAGCGCGCGTTAGTGGTCTACAACAACCGGTACGGCGAAGCGCACGGAACGATTCACCTTTCTGCGGCCTATGCAGACAAAGGATCGGGGCAACTGCGGCAGCGCCGCCTGGGCGAAGGGCTCGGCCTGAGCGGCGATCCGAACGCGGTGCTTGCCTGGCGCGACTCGCTCACCGGTCTCGAATATCTGAAGCGCGCCAGCCATCTGCTTGAACACGGGTTCAGGCTCGATCTCCACGCGTACCAGTCGCACGTGTTTCTTGACTGGCGCGAGCTGTACGCGACGGCGCGCCAGCCCTGGGACCGCCTCTGCGATCAGCTCAATGGGCGCGGCGTGCCCAGTCTTGAAGACGCACTGGTCGATCTGGAGCTGCGGCCGGTGCACGAAGCGCTGCGCAAGCTGCTCGATCCCGATGTCGTGCGCCTCTTCGCCGATCTTGCCGAGCATCCGCGCGCCACGCCGGCAGCGCCGAGCGAGAAGAAAAGCGAGCGGGAGCGCAGCGGATTCTTTGATCAGGCATGGGAGCACACGGCAGCATTCCTGCGCTTGGCGCAAGCCGCCTATGCAGCGCGGCAAGGGCAACAGGATCAGCCTGTGCGCGCGTCCGAGCCGCCAGGCGCGGAGTCGCTGGCCACCGCGTTCCGCAAGCGGTTGCGCGCGGCCATGCGTATTCCGGCTGTCGAAGCGCTCTCCCCGGCGCCGTGGACCGCAGCCGCGCGCCGCATGCTGCCCAGTCCGAGCCCGCAGCTCACGGCCACCGCCATGTGGGGACCGATTCTGGGCTGGTGCGCTCTGGAACTGCTGGCCGAGTCCATCGATGCAGAAGATCCGGAACGTGCGGCGCTCGATCTCTTCGACCGTCTGCGCCTGCGCGAACCGTTTGCGCAGTCTTTCCGCGCGCTGGGATTCGAAGGCGAAGAAGGCTGGCGCGTGGCGGCGCGCATCAAGGTTGTGCTGCTCAGCGGAGCGGGCGTTGACAGGGAACCGGTTGCGTTCAGGGCCGCGGCTGAAGCGGACGCGCAGCAGCCCGATACGGCAGAGATGCGCGCGCCCAAGGCGCAGGCGGCAGGTCTCGCGCCATCCTTGTGGCTCGACCCCGATGTGCGCTGGCTCACCGGTGTTCACCCGGCCGAAGGCCGCGAGTATCTGGTTCGCGAGCGTTACGAAGAGCTGCTCTGGTGGATGCTCATGCCGTCCCTGCTCAAGCTGGCGGACGACCCGGCGCCGAAGCGCGCGGCCGTGGAACAGTTGAGCAGAGCCGTGGATGAGGCTTTGGAAGCGGCAGAGACCGCCGGATATCGTGTCGATGTGCTGCTCGGTGAAGCGCTGTCTGACGAGGAAGATCGCATCAGCCATCTGCGCGATGGCGAGCGGTCTCCTGGAATTGATTTTGAGATGCCCCCGCTCGAGCGCGACGAACACGATGCGCGCTCATCGGCACACGATCTGCATGCGGAATCCGAATCGCACGAAAATCTGTATGGCGGCGAGCAAACGCCCGGAGTCGATTTTGAGATGCCTCCGCTTGAGCGCGACGAGCACGATGCGTGCTCATCGGCGCACGACCCGCATGCAGAATCCGAATCGCACGAAAATCGATATGGCGGCGAGCAAACGCCCGGAGTCGATTATGAAATGCCTCCGCTCGAGCGCGACGAGCGGGATGTGCCGGCTCCAGGACTCGACGCGCACGCTGACGAATAAACTCCGCTCGAATTTTTCCCGGTGACACCTGTCCCAGGAGGCCGGCGCCGCTTTCTCTGTAAAACTTTCGCGGAAAAAATCGTTTAAATCTTCATTGACAATCAAAACTAAACCGTTCAGTATAGGAATTGCTGAGGTCATTCCTGATGATCTGCGTGCAGAACCTGGTAAAAACCTTCGGCTCCTTTACCGCCGTGAACGGCATCTCGTTCGAGGTGGCGGAAGGCGAGATCTTCGCCTTTCTCGGTCCCAACGGCGCAGGCAAGACGACCACCATCAAGATGCTCACCACGCTGCTGCGGCCCACCGGCGGCTCCATCGTCCTGGATGGTCTCAATCCGCAGTTCGAGCAGAACGAGGCACGCAAGCGGTTTGGCATCGTCTTTCAGGACCCGAGCCTCGACGGCGACCTGACGGCCTGGGAAAACATGGAGATACACGGCGTGCTCTATCACCTGCCGCACAGGCTGCGACACCATCGCATGGAAGAGCTGCTCAGGCTCTTTGAGCTCTGGGACCGCCGCAACGACCAGGTGAAGAAGTTCTCCGGCGGCATGAAGCGACGGCTCGAGATCGCGCGCGGTTTTCTGCACACGCCGCGCATCCTCTTTCTCGATGAGCCTACGCTCGGCCTCGATCCGCAGAGCCGCAACCAGCTCTGGACCCACGTGAAGAAACTGAACGAGACGGAGCGCGTGACGGTCTTCCTTACCACGCATTACATGGATGAAGCCGACCGCGTTGCGCATCGGATCGGTGTCATCGACCACGGCAAACTGGCCGCGCAGGGCACGCCTGCAGAGATCAAGCAGCAGACCGGCGCAACCAATCTCGAAGATGCGTTCCTGGCTCTGACCGGCTCGACAATCCGCGATGAAGAGGCCAACTCCGCTGACAAGATGCGGCAGTTTGCCAGGATGTGGAGTGGAGGCAGGCGATGAAAGCTATTTTCATTCTCTGGCTGCGCGAGCTGAAGCGTTATGTCCGCTCACGCGCGCAGATTGTCGCTTCGCTCGGCAATCCGTTGCTATATCTGCTCGTGCTCGGCTTCGGGCTTGGCCCGGTCTTCAAGCGTGCGGGCAACGGAGACTACTTTCAATTTGTCACGCCCGGCGTGATCGGCATGGCCGTGTTGTTTTCGTCCATCTTTTCCGGCCTGGGCCTGCTGTGGGATCGCCAGTTCGGGTTCCTGAAAGAAACACTGGTGGCGCCGGTGCCGCGGTTGCAGATCATGATTGGCCGCACCCTGGGCGGCGCGACCGTCGCCGTGCTGCAGGGGCTGCTCATCTGCGTAGTCTGCGTAATTGCCGGCTTTCGCCCGGCGCATCTCGCCACCGTTCCCAGCGCCCTGGGATTCATGGTGCTGATTGCGCTGCTGTTTGCCGCGCTGGGCGTGGCCATCGGGTCGGGCCTGCAGGATATGCAGGGTTTCCAGCTCATCATGAACTTCCTGGTCATGCCCATCTACTTTCTCTCGGGTGCATTATTTCCGCTCACCGGGCTGCCCAGGGTGCTGAGTTACATCACCAAGGCCGACCCGCTCTCCTACGGCATTGACGGAATGCGCAACATGCTGCTGGGCAGCTCATCCTTTGATCCAATGCTGGACTTTGCTGTTCTTGCCATCGTCGGCGCAGTGCTTCTCGTGGTCGGCGCTTGGCGGTTCTCGAAGATTGAAATCTAGTGTCCTGTAACTGGGGTTCGCAACATAAATACTGCTGTCATCCTGAGCGATGTTTGGCCGGTTTTCGGTCAAACAGAGTCGAAGGTCGAAGATCCGCCGTGGCGGGACCTGTGATTCGGGATTTCAACTTATGCTATGAACTTCCGTTGCAGAACACTAGTACCGTGACTTCGTGGTTTCGTAATCCAATCCACAAGACTTGGGTGCCCCAGGTCTCGATTTTGAGACCTGGGAAAGCACAAATCCACATGGTCGCGGTACTGGGATTGAAATTAAGCCATGGCCCGTACACGCAGCAGTGAAGCTCATGAAAAAGTGATCCGCGCCGCGCTGGCTCTTTTCGGCGAGCATGGCATTGAAGCCGCCAGCATGGACGCCATCGCCGGCGCGTCGGGTGTAAGCAAGGCCACGATCTACAACCACTGGGCCGACAAGGAAGCGCTGCTCATGGAGGTCATGCTCTATGTGAATGGAGCGAATCGCGAGGCAAGGGACGTGGATACAGGCGATCTGCGTGTCGATCTCGCCACTGTGCTCAGTTGGCGGCCTCCCGGAGAGTTAGAAGCCGCACGCGTGCGCATCACGCCGATGTTCATGGCCTACGCCGCCGTGCATCGCGAGTTCGGTGCAGCGTGGCGGCATCGCGTGATGGAGCCACGCCGCAACGCGCTCATGCGCATCCTGGCTCGCGGTGTGGAGCGCAATTTGCTGCCCGCCGACCTGGATCTGGATCTCGCTATTGCTCTGCTGATAGGGCCGATGCTTTACCGGCATGTCCTGAGCAAAGCCGCTGCAGCAAAATTGGAGGATATCGGCCCAATGGTTGCCGAAACATTCTGCCGGGCTTATTGGATCGGCGGCGCAACGGCAAAGAAGGCGGCAAGGAAAAAATAAGACCCTGCCTGCGGGTGATCGAACGCCGCGATGCGGGCGGAATGCAGACATGAATCTGCCCTTTTCTAAAGCCCCTTGCGTGCGCGGAACGCGCGCACCACTTCCGCCGGATCGCGATGCCGGCCGTCAACGGCTTCATTCATGGCGCGCATGTCATCGGCGGTAATCCTGCCGGCGAGTGCGTTGAGCGCAGCCTGAATCTGCGGCCAGCGGCGCAGCGCATCGTCGCGCACCAGCGGCACGGCCTGGTACGGCGGGAAAAAATGCCGGTCGTCTTCAAGGACGGTGAGCCCAAGCGTCTGGATCGGCCCGTCGGTCGAGTTGCCGGCGATCATGTCTACCTGGTGCGCGCTGAGCGCGCGATACAGCAACCCCAGATCCATGGTCCGCGGCGCATCCTTGAATTTGAGCCCGTAGGTCTTGCTCAAACCGGGCAAGCCGTCGGGGCGCTGCTCGAACTCATAGCCCACGCCCAGCCGCCAGCCGGGCGTATACTGCGCGGCCTGGCTCAGCGTGGTCAGATGCAGCCGGCGCGCATCGTCGCCGCGGATGACCATGGCGAAAGTATTCTCAAAACCCAGCGGCGCGGCCACTGTGACCTGGTAGCGCGATGCGTACAGCCGGCGCACCGTATCGAGCACCGCTTGCGGGTCACGGTCGAGCGGCTGCTTGAGAATCGCGGTAAGCGCGGTGCCGGTGTACTCGACGTAGCCGTCGATGCGTCCCGCCACCAGCGCCTGCTGACAGATGTAGCTGCCGGCAAGATAAAAGCGGCGTTCCACTTTGAGATTCGACTTGGCTTCGATCTCTTGCGCGAGCAGCTCGCCGAGAATCACCTGCTCGGTAAAATTCTTGGCGCCGATGACCGGATGGTTGGGGCGCGGAAGCTCGCAAGCAGTCATCGCAATCGCCGCGGCTGCGCCGCCGATGAAGGAGCGTCGGTGTATCATGCGGGAACCTCGAACCAGCGTTCGATCAAGCCGAGCGCCGCATCGGCGGCCAGTGCCAGCAGCGCCGCTGGCACTGCGCCGGCAAGCACGAGCCGGTTATCGACTGAGGCCACGCCGCGAAAGATCAGCTCGCCCAGTCCGCCCGCACCCACGGCTGCGGCGATGGTCGCAATGCCTACGCAGGTTACGGTTGCCGTGCGCAGGCCGGCGAGGATGAATGACGCCGCCAGCGGCAACTCTACTTTGAACAATCGCTGCGCGCCGGTGAGACCCAACGCCCGCGCTACTTCAAGGATTGCCGGATCGATGCCGCGGATTCCGGCGTAGGTGTTGCGCAGGATAGGCAGCAGTGCGTAGGCAATGAGCGCGACAATAGCGATGCGCGCCGCGCGCTCGCCGAGCCACGGCAGCGGCAACAGAAAGCCGAACATCGCCAGCGACGGAATGGTCTGCAGGATATTCGCAATCGCAATCACCGGCGTGGCCCAGCGCGGCGCGCGCGTAAGCCAGATTCCCGCAGGAACGGCAATCGCCGTGGCAAAAAGCATGGCCGCTGCGGTGAGCCACAGGTGCTCGACGGTGAGCTCGGCGATTTCGCTGCTGTACTGTGTGAAAAAATTCATGGCCGCCTCGCGCGCTCGCCGCGATGAAAAGCGCGGATATAAGTGGCAATCTCCGGCTGCGTGGAGCGCAGGAACTCGCCGGGCGTGAGGTCAGCAATGAGGCGTCCTTCGCTGAGCAGCGCGATGCGGTCGCCGAGATAGAGAGCTTCGTCCAGATCGTGCGTCACCAGCAGCGCGGTTTTCTTCATACGCGCCAACAGGTCGCGCAGCATGTCCTGCATCTCGGCGCGGGTGAGCGGATCGAGCGCGCCGAAGGGCTCGTCCATGAGAAGAATTTCCGGATCGGCGGCGAGTGCACGGGCCAGTCCAACGCGTTGGCGCTGCCCGCCCGAAAGCTGGTGCGGATAGCGGCGCGCAAACGGATTGGGATCGAGGCCGACGGCGTCGAGCAGCTCACGGCTGCGCTTTTCCCGTTCTGCGCGCGGCCTTCCCTGTGCCTCAAGAACCAGTCCCGCGTTGCGTTCGAGGGTGAAGTGCGGAAACAGGCCCGTCTCCTGGATGACGTACCCGATGCCGCGCCGCAGCGAGACCAGGTCCGATGAGCCCACTTGCGCGCCGCGCACCAGCACTTCGCCGCCGGTTGGTTCAACGAGATGGTTTACCGTGCGCAGCAGCGTCGATTTCCCCGATCCGCTGCGGCCCAGGATCGCGGTGGTCGTGCCTTCCTCCACGGTGAACGAGATGCCGTCCAGCAGCAGCCGGCCCTGTGCTGCGGCGAAGGAGACGTTGCGGAATTCGATAGCTGCGCTCACGCACTCCCAGTGTAGCCGCCGTCGGGTGAGCGCTTTCTATACAGCCCGCGGCAGAATGCTTTAGGATG
This sequence comes from Acidobacteriaceae bacterium, assembly GCA_030038195.1. GTDB lineage: Bacteria > Acidobacteriota > Terriglobia > Terriglobales > Acidobacteriaceae > Telmatobacter. The sequence continues at coordinate 1,088 of JASHPJ010000040.1, read as the reverse complement.
GGCTGCGTTCCGCAAATACCTCGAAGACGCTTCTCCAATTTCAATCAAGGAACCTCCGGCGCAGAGATGAATAGGACCGAGACCGCAGAGTCAGCAGGTTCCCGATTCCGCTGGATCGTCTGCGGACTGCTGTTCGCGGCTACGGCCATCAACTACATGGACCGCCAGGTACTCGGCATCCTGGTGCTGCCGCTGCAGAAAGAGCTTGGCTGGACGGAGAGCCAGTATGGGCTGATCATCAGCGGTTTTCAGGCCACCTTTGCGCTGGGCTTGGTGCTGGCCGGTCCATTGATCGACCGCGTTGGAACGCGCATCGGCTACGCGATCGCAGTGACCGTGTGCAGCGTGGCCGCGGTGGCCCACGGCTTTGTGCGCTCGGTGCGCGGCTTTGGCGGCGCGCGCTTGCTCCTCGGCCTCGGCGAGGCAGGCAACTTTCCCGCCGCAGTAAAGGCCACCGCCGAGTGGTTTCCTGTGCGCGAGCGCGCCTTCGCCGCGGGACTGTTCAACAGCGGATCCACCGTGGGCGCAATTCTTGCGCCGCTGATTGTGCCGTGGATCGCGCTCACCTGGGGATGGCGCGCAGCGTTCCTCCTCATCGGCCTGCTTGGCTTTCTCTGGATCCCGGCGTGGCTGGTGGTTTATCGGCGTCCTGCGCCGGTGTTCGAGGAGGACCCGCTCCACGAACCGGCCATTCCCATCCGCCGGCTGCTCATGCACCGCGAGACGTGGGTGTTTCTTGTCGGACGATCGATGACCGAGCCCGTCTGGTGGTTTTATCTTTACTGGGCGCCGAAGTTCCTGAACGAGAGCCGTGGGCTCACGCTGCGCAACGTGGGGTTGCCGCTGATGGTGATGTATGCGATGGCCAATGCGGGCGGCCTGTTTGGCGGATGGCTTTCTTCGTTTCTGCTCAAGCGCGGATGGACAATCAATGCGGCGCGCAAAATTGCCGTGCTGGCCTGCGTGCTGCTGGTTGTGCCCGTGGCCTTTGACAGCTATGCGCGCAACGCGTGGCTCGCGATCGGTATTCTGGGATTGGCGATGGCCGGGCACCAGGGATGGGCTTCGAATCTTTTCGCGATGTTCGG
>JASHPJ010000039.1 GCA_030038195.1 Acidobacteriaceae bacterium | reverse complement strand
GAGTGGAACGACCGGGCAAAACGACTGGTTCTGTTCTTGTTGGGTCTGTTCACCCGCCGACAGGAGCACAACCGGAGTTGCCGAAGCATGATCCTCAGATCACGAACAACTTCAGCCGAAGCAAGTTCCATCAGGGCGCGATCCAAACCATGCCGGAGATTCGCCACTTACACCACGGGCTGCTAGGCGAATTGGATTCCCCTGAAATCCGGGATGCGCTTGCGGCGCGACTGACTGACCCTTACGATGATTCACGTGAGGAGGCAGTGGTTGGGCTAGCAAAGAGACGAGACCGGCGGGTTCTTGTGCAGCTACTCTCGTCCCTGGAATCTGCGCAGGTTTCTTATCGCGCTATTGAGGCCGCTTTTGAAATGCTCGGTCTACAAGATGAAGACGGTGAGGGCTTGTACGCGCCGGAGCAAGAATAGACCACGTTGCGCCGCGTGAGCGGCGCGGCGTGGCGGAGTAAAAGTAGTCCACCGCCGCATTGTGGTTTCACAGACATGGAGAGCCTTGGGGGTAACGAAACAGGTTCGTTGCCAGCCAGGGGACCTGCGTTCTGTGGAACACCGGAGGCATGTACACGGTGGAACTGTATGCGCGTGTGCGGCGGGCGGTTCTTGTCGAAGGCAAGAGTCGGCGTGCGGCAGCCCGGGAGTTTGGGCTGGCGCGGAAGACAGTCAGCAAGATGCTGGAGTACTCGCTGCCACCTGGTTACCGGCGGCAGAAGCCTGTGCGGCGACCTAAGCTGGGACCGTGGCAGGGCGCGATCGACGCCATCCTCGAAGAGGACAAGCAGCGGCCGAAGAAGCAGCGGCACACGGCCAAGCGCATCTTTGAGAGGTTGCGGGCCGAGCACGGCTATACCGGCGGCTACACCATCGTGAAGGACTACGTGCGGCAGGCGAAGCTCGGCGGCCAGGAGATGTTTGTGCCGTTGAGCCACGCGCCGGGCGAGGCGCAGGCGGACTTTCGCGCCGTGGAGAGCGGGGTTGAGCTGCGAGAGGCGGTGGGTATCGCGCAAGTTTTGTGGCGTGATACGTTCTAATGTTGCACGATCAGCTTGATAGTTGCGCGATTATGTGCTTTAATTGCGCGATGGATAATCGCGCAACAAAAGGGGGTAACGATGCCAAAACGTCTGCGGGAGCAGGACTTGGCTTTGATCGTGGACATCGTGCGGCAAGGTACCGATGGTGCACGCAGAAGCGACATTGCCAAGGTTCTGAAAGAGATCCCGCAGCGAACCCTCCAGTATTGGCTGAAAAGCCTCGTGAAGGACGGGCGGCTCAAACAGGAAGGCAAGGGGCCGGTCGCGCGATATCGGTTTCCGGCCGCAACAGCGGAGCAGAGGGAAACGGTAACACGACAGGCCGGGTCAGAAGAGGAAAAGGCGGGTGAGGGAGTGGTGCCTCTCTCCGCCGAAAGCAGAAAGATACGAGTCTATCTGCGGCAGCCGTCCGGGGTAAGAAGAGCCGCTGGCTATAACCGTCAGTTTCTCGACAGCTATCGGCCAAACACTAATTTCTACCTCTCCCCGAAAGAACGGGCGCACATGGCGGAGGTGGGCAAGACGAAGACCGCAGTCGAAGCGGCCGGAACCTATGCGAAGCAGATCCTCAACCGCCTGCTCATCGACCTGTCCTGGAACTCAAGCCGGCTTGAGGGCAATACCTACTCGCTGCTTGATACCCGCCGCCTGATTGAATTCGGCGAAGAAGCGCAGGGCCGGAATAAGCTGGAAGCCCAGATGATTCTCAATCACAAGGATGCCATCGCGTTTCTAGTGAGCGCGGCGGATGAGATCGGCTTCAACCGCTATACAATATTGAACCTTCACGGCATTCTGGCGCAGAACCTTCTGTCGGATGAGGCCGCAGCCGGACGCCTCAGACGGATTGCCGTGGGCATTGAAAAGTCCGCGTTCCATCCTCTCGAAGTCCCGCAGTTGATAGAGGAGTGCTTCAATCAGGTGCTGGCAACCGCGCAAGCGATCCATGACCCGTTTGAGCAGTCATTCTTCGCCATGGCACAACTGCCATACCTTCAGCCCTTCGATGATGTAAACAAGCGTGTCTCGCGTCTGGCAGCGAACATCCCCTTCATCAGGGCAAACTTATCCCCGCTGTCGTTTACCGACGTTCCACGTTCGACCTACACGGAGGCCACTCTCGGCGTCTATGAGTTGAACAAAGTGGACCTGCTGAAGGATGTCTTCATCTGGGCCTATGAGCGTTCGGCCGAACGTTATGCGGCTGTGAGGCAATCCCTGGGCGATCCCGATCCTTTCAGACAGCGGCATCGGGAGGCGCTGCGCCAGCTCGTGGGGGATGTAGTGCGGCGAAGCATGGACAGAAAAGAGGCAACTGCCTATATCGCGGAGTGGGTGAACAGCAATGTCGCAGCCGATGAGCGAGGAAGATTCAGGGAAATGGCCGAGTCCGATCTTCTCAGCCTGCATGAGGGAAATTTCGCGCGTCTTCAGGTTCGACCAAGCGAATTCGCGGCGTGGCAGATCGCGTGGGAAAACAAAGAATTGGTATTCCCTGCTCCGGAAGAACGGTATGACACCAGTCGGAACGTAGTCGTGTTCTGGGGTCAGGACAGGACACAGCGGATACGATGCGTCATCAGCAGAGAAGCGCTCGATGACCACTTCCACGGAGACAACAGGAACAAACTTGAAGTGTTCCACGAAAATCGCCTGGCCATTGAAGACATCGCACGACGCAAATACCTCCGCGGCCATGTCGAGTCGGATGGAACTGTCCTGTTACGAACGGCGGATATTCCCCACTGAGGAGCGGCAGCGCTGTTGGTGACGATGATGTTGGTGGTGGTGACGATCACGATGAACCAGTCACAGTGCCACCCGTGCTCTGGTTTTCAATGGCCGATAATTCCAAGAATTTTGGGGTAAGAGTAGACCGACTCCGCCGCGCAATTGGAACGTTTTGGAACGTAATCGTGGGGTGGAGGGCTCGTAACTTGTTGAAAAGATGGTGGCCAGGGACGGGATTGAACCGCCGACGCCGGCCTTTTCAGGGCCGCGCTCTACCACTGAGCTACCTGGCCTCAGTGAAGATATGGAGTTGCAAATTCCTGCGCGGGTTCCGGCGCTGCCGGATAAGGATGGACGGGTCCACGAACAGTGCGCTGCAACAACCTTGCCAGTATAACAAGCTCGGCCGGAAGGAACCAAACCGATCAGAACAGTGGACATACCGTCAAGGCCACCACCTGAATCTGCCTTCTGCTCTCCAGCAGCTTAGAGATTGGGGGAGTGGCTCAATTTGAAGAAGGCCTTCCTGCAGGGGCTGAAGCCCACTTGTCTTTGGGGCTATCTTGCGGCACCCTATTGACGGGGCGGCCTTGCGGTGCGTTGCACTACACTTGAGAACAATGATGCGCGCCGCGTTCCATGCCTTCGCCCGTTCGTTGCTGGCCTGCATCATCCTGGCGATGGCCGCTGGGTGTAACCGCGGACTGGGCGTGCACGATCGTCCGACGCGGGATGAGGCGCGCGCGGCGCTCATTTATGAAACCAGTCTGCACCAGGGGCCCGAGGCGCTGCGTGGATTCCTGGCCGATTTTCCCAAAGGCGCGGACCTGCATGTGCATCTTTCCGGCGCCGTCTATGCCGAGACCTTCATTCGCGACGCAGGCCGGGATGGCCTGTGTGCTGACCCGACGGCGCTCAGCTTTGCGCAACCTCCGTGCAGGGGCAAGCTGATTCCTGCCAAGGAGCTTTCGGGAGACATGAGCGCCGCGGATCAGACGCTCTATGACAAGCTGATCGACTCGTTTTCCATGCGCAGCTACGTGCCTGTCTCGGAGTGGAGCGGGCATGACCAGTTCTTTGCCACTTTCGCCCGGTTTGGCGGACTGAACAAGAACCACATCGGCGAGTGGGTTGACGAGGTGGCCAGCCGCGCCGCCGCGCAGAACCAGCAGTATCTCGAGCTGATGGAGACGCCGCCCTTCAGCCACGCAACACAGACTGGCCACGCGATTGGCTGGAGCGCGCAGCTTGCGCAGGCTGATCCGCAGGCCTTCGCACAGCTTCGCCAGCAGCTTCTCGACCATGGGCTGCGCGACGAGGTGAGCGCCGACCGCGACGACGTGCGGCAGGCCGAGGCGCAACGCAAGGAGCTGGAGCACTGCGGAACGCCGCAGGCTGCGGCTGCCTGCAATGTGGAGATTCGCTACATCTATCAGGTGCTGCGCGGCAATCCGCCGGAGCAGGTGTTCGCGCAGACACTTTTGGGATTTGAAACCGTGCAGGCCAGCATGGATGCCCATGACGACACGTGGGTAGGCATCAACTTCGTGATGCCGGAGGATGGTTACATCTCCATGCGCGATTACACGCTGCAGATGAAGATGCTGGATTATCTGCACTCGGTTTATCCGCGCGTGCACATTACGCTCCACGCAGGCGAGCTGACGGAAGGGCTGGTGCCGCCCGAGGGATTGCGGTTTCATATTCGCCAGGCAGTGGAACTGGGCCATGCCGAACGCATCGGGCATGGCGTGGACGTGATGTACGAGGATAATCCGCGCGGGCTTTTGCAGGAGCTGGCGCAGAAGCACATCATGATCGAGATCAATCTCACCTCGAACGCGGGCATACTGGGCGTCGAGGGCAATGAGCACCCATTTCCTCTCTATCGCGCGGCGCATGTGCCGGTAGCGCTCTCGACCGACGACGAAGGCGTAAGCCGCATCGATCTGACGCACGAATATATGCGCGCCGCCAGCGATTACGGCCTCACCTACCTTGACCTGAAGCAATTGGCACGGACGGGGATGGAGCATAGTTTCCTACCCGGCGCCAGCCTGTGGGTGCAACCCGACGATTTCCGCACGCCGGTGAATGCCTGCCAGGGGCAGACGCTCGGCGCAAGCAATCCGTCGCACGATTGCCAGGCGTTCCTTGATGAGAGCCAGGAAGCTGCAGCGCAGTGGGAGCTGGAGCGCCGGTTTGCGGTCTTCGAAGCAAAGTTCCAGGGACCGGCCTTTGACAGGATGCTGCATGGACAATGAGCGTATCCGTGCCATTTGCATGGCGATGCCGCACGTGGCTGAAACCCTGAACTGGGGCCATCACCTGGTCTACTGGGTGGGCGACCGCGCCATCGGCGGCAAGATGTTTGCCATGACCGATCTCGATGGCAGCGGGACGGGCGTGTTGAATTTCCACTGTGGAGCGGAGCGATTTCATGAGCTGCTTGAGCGGGAAGGCATTCGGCCGACGCCGTATGCAGCCAAAAACTTCTGGGTGACGCTGGAACGATGGGATGCGCTGCGTCCGCGTGAGATGGAAGACGAGCTTCGGCGCGCGCATGCGCTCATCTATGAAAAGCTGCCGGCGCGGACAAAGGCTGTGCTCGCAATGCCGGAAAAGGAGCGTGCGAAGGCGATTCGGAAGAGGAAGAAATTACTGGCTGCACGGGCAAAGACAAAAGGAGGGTAAGCTGGTCTGCGCGTGGAACTCCCATGGCCCGGATTGCGTACAGTTTCATGAGAGCGATTGCGGCCTTCGGCCGCGTGTGAGGCGCTCAAGCAATGATCAAATTTCTCTTGTGGTGCATTCTTCTGGTGTTGTGCTGGCCGCTGGCGCTGGTGGCTCTGGTGTTGTATCCGCTGGTGTGGCTGGTGCTGCTGCCTTTCCGGATTGTGGGCATCGCCGTAGGCGGCGCGCTGGAACTGGTCAGCGCCATCATCTTCCTGCCCGTGCGGATGCTGCGGGCGATCTGAAAGTTGAACGGCGAATCTATGCTTTTCGATCTGCGCTGCCTGGTGTTTCCGGCACGGCCCCGTGGCTGGTTGGGCTCTTCTTGCATTCTGCGATCTTCAGCACCTCATAGATAATTGCCGTGGCATAACTGACGGAGATCCACACCAGCACGGCCTCAACCGGCAGACCGGCCCATGCACCGATGAACAGGCCCAGCATTTCTTTCGGTCGATAGCCCCACCATCCGTAGGGTACGGCCAGTGTCGCTTCCCAGAACAGGCTGATGAGCAGGATCATGAACAGAGTGAGGCTGAAGGCGCGCCAGTTGATGAAAGGGCGCGCCGTTTTGAAGAAGCCAATGGATGGAATCGTGCTGCCGATGACCAGCACGGTGAAGTAGCCCGGAAATCCCACTGGAAACGCCGAGCAGTGTATCTTGTAGATGATTGCGGCTACAATCAGCGCCACCCCCACCAGCAGCGAGGAAAAGTGAAAGCCGAAGAGGCGTTGGACGAGCCTGGCTTCGCCCTGATAGTTGGGCCGGCTGTAGGCAGCCATCCAGTACTCGTCGAGCCAGACGTAGAGCAGCAGCACGGCCAGAAAGCCCGTGAAGTAGAAGACGTACTCTTCCACCGGAATTGCTCCGCCCAGCGCCGGGGCGCCGATGCCCAGCGTAGCGCCGGCGTTGGCGTACGTAAAAAAGCGGTTGGCGAAGAAGAAGTCGAGCCCGAAGCCGATGGGTACGAGCACCAGCAGCGTCTTGGCGAACGCGCGCCTGGCAATGTGCACCTGCTCACCGGGTAGAAACCATCCGCCGATGACGGCAATAGGCAGCACGAAGAGCAACAGACTCAAGGTGTAGCCGTGCGGGGTTGGATTCGTGCTCGGGATGGTGATCGTCGCCGGCACGCGCACCGTGTGCAGCGTAATGCCTGCCGGAACCGCGATCATGGCCAGCATGGCCGCTACCAGCCATGCGCTTTTGCGTGGGTTGGGGTAGTTTCCGCGCATATTGTTCGTGCCTCTGCGGGAAAGATCGGATTCGGGGATGATTTTACTCCCTGCGCCGTTCTCGACACCCATGCAGACGATGCTATAGCGTTGGCCTATGCCGGTTTCTCTCTATTTATTTGATGACAAAGCGGGCTCGTCACCAGCGGATCGCGCGGAATCGGCGCGGCCGGAGGGGTGAAGAGCCCTGTGCGGACGCAGACAACGTCTAATTCCTGTCGAAGTTCCGAAGGGGGAGCATTCATGCGGAAGGTTTTGCCGGTTGCGCTGGCCGTCTTCATGCTGGCGGCGCCGCTGCGCACGCAGACGGGCGACGATGAGGCCGCGAAAAACACGCGGCAGGCGCGCGCGGCGCTGGACGCCATGGTGCAGGCTCTCGGCGGCCAGGCGTGGCTCGACATGAAGAACAAGGAGATCGAAGGCCATGTTGCCGCATTTTTCCAGGGCAACCCCGACCTGGGCACCACTGAGACCTTCGAGTATCACCAGTGGCCCGACCACGACCGCATCGAGGTGACCAAGCACCGCGACGTGGTGGAGTTCTTCATCGGACGCCAGGGCTGGGAAGTAACCTATCGCGGCAAAAAGGCCATGGACCAGGACACGCTGGACGACTACCTGCGCCGCCGCGACCACTCGATCGAGATGGCGGTGAAAGTCTGGATGAAGGAGCCGAACACCATCCTGATCTACGAAGGGCAGCACATGGCCGAACGCCACCTGGCCGACCAGGTGACGCTCATCTCGCCGCAGAACGAGGCCATCACCATCCTGATGGACTCCCAGACCCACCTGCCGCTGCGGCGCGCCTTCCAGTGGCGCGATCCCGTCTATCACGACAAGAATACGGACGCCGAGGAGTATGACGACTACCACAACGTGGATGGGTTCCCGACGCCGTTCACCATCAGCCGCTATAAGAACGACGATCCCGTACGCCAGTATTACGTGACAAAGGTGATCTACAATCAGCAGCTTCCGCCGGATTTCTGGGATGTGGACGCCACCACGCGGCGCATTAAGAAATAAAAGGATGGGAATCAGGGTGGATAAGAAGGTCCTTGTTCCTGAGGGGTACGGGCTTGAGCGGAAGGGCTGCGCAGCGACTCTTTTATAATCCAGTGGAGCGCAAAGCGGCCCCGCCGCGCGCCTGTCTGGAGCCAAAGCATGACGTTCGCCATCCAGGAGATCCTGGACTTCCTGCCGCATCGTTATCCCTTTCTCTTGATTGACCGCGTGGTGGAGTTCGAGCCCACCAAACGGTTGGCGGCCATCAAAAACGTCACCATCAACGAGCCTTTTTTTCAAGGCCACTTTCCGGGCCATCCCATCATGCCCGGCGTGCTGGTGGTGGAGGCGATGGCCCAGGCCGGAGCCATCATCATGCTGGCCGAGATCGCTGACCGCGACAAGAAGCTGATCGTCTTCACGGGTATTGAGCGGGCCAAGTTCCGCCAGTCGGTAACGCCGGGCGACCAGTTGCGGATCGAGGTGGACGTGCTGTCGTTCCGTTCGCGCGCGGGACGGATCGAGGGCAGGGCTTTCGTGGATGGCAAGCTGGCCTGCGAGGCGACGCTGACCTGCATGGTGGTGCCGCGGGCGCGTGAAAAGCAGGCGCCGCCTGCCGAGGAGGCTGCCGAGTGAGCATCCATCCGAGCGCGGTGATTGCTCCCGGAGCGCTGGTTCCGGAATCGTGCTCAGTTGGCCCGTTTTGCACCATCGGTCCCGAGGTGGCGCTTGGTGAAGATTGCAGGCTGATCTCGCACGTGGTGCTGGACGGCCGGACGCGCATCGGCGCGCGCAATATCTTTTATCCCTTCTGCTCCGTCGGCGTAGCGCCGCAGGACCTGAAGTACAAGGGCGAGCCGACCGAAACCGTCCTCGGCGACGACAACACGATCCGCGAAAGCGTAACCATCAGCCGCGGCACGGTGGGCGGCGGCGGCGTCACCCGCCTGGGCTCGAGCTGCCTGCTCATGACCTGCGTGCACATCGGCCACGACAGCCAGATAGGCAGCCACTGCATCCTGGCCAACGCCGCCACGCTGGCCGGCCACGTCACGATCGAGGATCATGTCACGCTCGGCGCATTTTGCCCGGTTCATCAGCACTGCACGGTGGGAGCATACGCGTTCGTCGGCGGCGGAACGATTGTGACGCAGGATGTGCTGCCCTTCTCACTCACTTCGGCGCGGCGCGAAAACAAGGCCTTCGGCATCAACAAAATCGGGCTGCAGCGGCGCGGATTCTCACCCCAGCGTCTGGAGCGGCTGCAGAAGGCCTTCCGGCTACTGCTGGCCGGCAAGATGAACACCACCCAGGCGCTCGAAAAGATGCGCGCGCTCGAAGGCGAGGACGTGACGCTGCTGGTGAAGTTCATCGAGCGCAGCCAGCGCGGGGTGATCAGGTAAAGGGGAAACTAGCGCATTGGGGATCAAAGCCATGACGCCCACAGACCCATTTCACATCAGTGAGCAGGCCGGGGGTTCGCCCGATGAGCATGCCTATGGAAATACTTCAAAAAAACATGACTGATTGCCATCATCCCGAAGCCTCCGTGGCTCTGCCTCTTCTCCCGGAGGGAGGTTTTGTCCTGCTGTCTTCCGTGTCTGACGGTCAACGCACTCGTCCATGCTTTGGCGCGTTAACGGCGCGGAGTTCCGTATGAAACTCGGCCTCATCGCCGGCAATGGGCGGTTCCCGTTTCTGCTGCTCGACGCGGCGCGGGCGCAGGGATTGCCTGTCGTCGTGGCGGCCATCCGCGAAGAGACCGACCCGGAGATGGATCGCCGTGCCGAAATCGACAACGGCATCACCGTCTACTGGCTCTCGCTCGGCGAGCTCTCGCGGCTCATCGAGACCTTCCATAAAGAAGGTGTGCGCAAGGCCGTGATGGCCGGCCAGGTAAAGCACAAGCAGATTTTCTCGAGCATCCGCCCGGACTGGCGGCTGGCCAAGCTGCTGCTGAGCCTGCGCACGCGCAACACCGACATGCTGCTGGGCGCAGTAGCCAAGGTGCTTGGCGACGAGGGCATTGAGCTGATCCGTTCCACATCGTTTCTGGAGCCCCTGCTGGCTGTCGAAGGCGTCCTTACCCCGCGCGCGCCCGACGAGGATGAAAAGAAGAACATCGAATACGGGCTCGGCGTGGCGCGCGCCGTAGCCGCGTTCGACATCGGCCAGACCGTGGTGGTGGCCGCCCAGGCCTGCGTGGCCGTGGAGGCCATGGAAGGCACGGACGCGACGATCGAGCGCGCCGGCCGGCTGATGCAGTCGCTCGACGGTGGCGCTTCTACGCTGGAACGGAAGCTGACCGTGGTCAAGGTAGCCAAGCCCAACCAGGACATGCGCTTCGATGTGCCGGTAATCGGCGTGGCCACGATTGAAACCATGATCCGCGCCGGCGCAACCTGTCTTTCCGTGGAAGCCGGCCACACGCTTCTCTTCGACCGCGATGCCCTGCTGGGACGCGCCAGCCAGGCAGGCATTGCCATTGTGGCCGCTCCGCGCTGATACTGGTTGCATGCTGCGGAGTCTTCCGCCGGTGCATCGTGGTTTCGCGGCTCCGGTATTTCTTTCCCATTCACCGTGCTTGAGGAGGTTCGTCGTGAAGAAGGTTTTTCTCTACGCCATGACTGCGGTGCTTGCAGCCGCCCTGTCCATTGCTGCAAAGGCCGCTGACGACACCATGCCCGCCGTCGGGCAAACCGCGCCCGAGTTTACGCTGCCCTCGCAGACGGGCGCACCGATCTCGCTTTCCAGCTATCGCGGCAAGTGGGTGGTCCTCTACTTCTATCCCAAGGACATGACCACGGGCTGCACCATCGAGGCGCACAAGTTCCAGGATGCGCAAAGCCAGTTCGACGCGAGAAACGCCGTTATTCTGGGTGTCAGTGTGGACTCGACCGAAAGCCACCAGCAGTTCTGCGCCAAGGATGGGCTCACCTTCCATCTGCTGTCTGACACCAGCCACTCGGTGGTCAGCGCCTACGGCTCGCTGGGCAACTTCAACGGCGTCACCATCGCCATGCGGAATACCTTTCTCATCGGTCCGGATGGCAAGATTGCGCACGTGTGGACCAAGGTGAATCCGTCCATGGCTGCATCCGATGTGCTGGCGGCCATCCCGGGTGCGCCACCCGCTCCAAACGCTATGAAGGGTTCGCTCACCCCGCAGTAGCCGGCTGATCTTTGGTCCGGCGTTTTCTTAACGAGGGAGAATCATGCCCACAGAGCTTGCGCGATGGTTTCGCGCCGAGTTAGAGCATGTACGTGCCGAACTGTACGAGGCTCCTCTGGAGCTCGCCGACATACCGTGGCGCAAGGGCGGATGGACGCGCAAGCAGATCGTCGGACATATGATAGACTCGGCCGCCAACAACCGGCAGCGGTTTGTGCGCGCCGCCACGGAGGGCCGCTATGCCGGGCCCAAGTACGCGCAGGAAGCCTGGGTGGCGGCGCATGGCTACGCCCAGCAGCAATGGGAGACGCTGCTTGCCTGGTGGAGCACGCAACACGAGATTCTGGCAGCGATCGTCGACCAGATTCGCGAAGAACGCCTTGAGGCGCGGTGTGTTGTGGGTGAAGACGCTCCGGTCAGCCTTCGCTTTCTGATCGAGGATTACGTCGCGCACCAGAGGTGGCACCTGAACCAGATCCGGTCTGGCGCCACGACGCGCTGAGCCCGATCCTGCAAATCGCAAGCGCAAAAAAGCCCGCCGAAGCGGGCTTTTTTGCTTGCCTTGGTTGTTGCCGGTTGGGGGAGTTACTTCTTCTTGGCCACCTTCTTGGCGCCCTTCTTTGCGGGAGCCTTCTTGGCTGCCTTCTTCACAGCTTTCTTCGCCGCTTTCTTTGCCGGAGCCTTTTTGGCTGCCTTCTTGGCGGAGACTGCCTTCTTCACTGCTTTTTTAACTGCCAACGGTTTACCTCGTTTGCTTATTTTCATGGCGCTCTTTTTCGCCGCAGCCTTTTTGGCCTTGGCCTTTCCGCCTGCCGCGCCAGCACTCTTCTTAGCGGCGGATTTCCTGGCGGCCTTCTTTGCCGGAGCCTTCTTGGCGGCTGCTTTCTTCGCGGGAGCTTTTTTGGCAGCCTTCTTTACGGCCGGTGGTCGCGGTGGCGCCGGGGTGTTGACAACGACCACGGCCTCTTCGACCACCACCTCATCGTCGTCCGATGAAGTGTGGATACCGGCGGTCTCGATCTCATCTTCCTCTTCGTCCGTCAAACTGCTCACCACATCGTGTTCCAGTTCGCCCGGCTCTCCCTCGGGGTCGCCGGCACTCATCGCGTACATCCTGAATACATCATCCATCCGATCGCCTCCAGCGGCTCGCCGCTGCCCTGGTTTTTAGCTTCTTTGCACAGCGGATACAGCCTGTTCCGCATGCGGAAGTTATTGTAGCTATAGCTTGCACGCAAAAGCCAGCAAAACACAAGCACGGAATGCAATTGGCGATGATTTATTTTTGCGGCGCGGTTTTTGCCATCTCCGCGCTCTTGTGAGAAGTCCTACTCTTCGCCTTCGACGTTGTCTTCGCAGTCCTCAAGCGCTCTTGCTTCGCCGATGTTCCGCTCCTGCCGCCAGCCGCTGTGCTGGACGTCGGGGTCTTTGCTGCGCGTTCCCGCCCGCCGGCCGCCGAAGAGTGAGGGCGCCGGCCGCTGGATGCATGCTCGGCCGGCGCGGGCTCGGCCACGTGCAGCCGCCGGCCCGGTTCGACACGGGTCCCAGTCAAGTGGTTCCAGCGCCGCAGCTCCGCCAGCGACACGCCAAAGCGGTCGGCGATGGTGATCAGCGTATCGCCGCGGCGCACCGTGTAGAGAACACGGCGCAGCGCAGGCGTCGCCTCGGGAGCCACCGGCACCACCAGCGCCGTTACGCCCTGCAGGCTGTCCGATTCACCGAGTTGATTGGCTTCAGACAGCACCCTGGGTTGAACGCGGTACTCGTGGGCCACTGACTCCAGCGTGTCGCCGGCTTCGACAAGGTGGTAGCGCCAGGAGCTGCGCTTGGCCTCGGGAATCGATGCTACCCGATCCTCAAATAGAGTGGCCGTGCCGGCGGGCAGGTGAAGGTCGTAGGAAGCATCGGGCGGGGTGACCATCCGCAGCAGGCTGGGATTGAGAGCCTCGATCTCATCCACCGGAGCGCCCACCAGGTCGGAGACCAGGCGCAGATCGACGGAGTAGTTGACGGTGACGGTGTCAGTGAGCACCGGCGGATCGAGGGTGACGTCGTCGAAACCGTACTGCTTGGGGTGGTTGGCGATAATGATGGCGGCCAGGATTTCGGGGACGTAATTCTGGGTTTCGGCAGGCAGGTTGTGGCGCTTATAGAGCTCCCAGAAGTCCGCGTAGCCGGTCTTCTCGACCGCGCGCTGCACGTTGCCCGCGCCCCAGTCATAGGCGGCCATGGCCAGGTACCAGTCGCCGAGCTGGTTGTAGAGGAACTTCATGTAGCGGGCGTAAGCGCGGGTGGATTTTTCGGGATCGAAGCGCTCATCCACGTAGCCATTGCGGGTGAGACCGTAGTCGCCGTCAGGCATGAACTGCCACATGCCGCCCGCGCGCGAACGGCGATCGATGGCCCGCGGCTGAAAAGCCGACTCGGCAACCGCCAGGTAGATCAGGTCCTGTGGCACGCCTTCTTCGGCCATGACCCGCTGAATCATGGCCCGGTAGCGGCCCGAGCGCTCAAAGGAGTGGAGCAGCGTGTTGTGGCCCTTCTGCGTGTACGCGAAAAAGTTGATAAACGCGGCCACATAGTCGTTCATCACCAGCGGCAGGTCAGACTTGGTAGTGGCCAGGTCGGCCTTGGCTTTGGCAACCAGGTTTGGGTCCACGGCGAAGGTCACGTCGCTGGCCACGTCGGCCGGCGTGGGCTCAAACTGCGGCGCAAAGCCATTGCCCTGCTTCAGCGCTTCCATTTCGAGACCATTCACCTGGTCCACGATGCGGTCGAACTCGTCGGACAACTGCTGGTTGCCGCGAATATCGATGCCGCTGGTCAACATCAGGTCCACCGCGTGGTCGAACTCGGCCTTGGCCTCAGGCAATTGGCCGCGGCGATAGTCGGCATCACCGCGCGCGTAGGTAGCCTCAACCTGCTGGATGAGCTGCTTGACGCGGAGCTGCTCGGCTGTGGAAGGCGCAGGCGGTGCGGCTGGAGCGGGCGCAGCCGGTGGTGGCGGAGGAAGCGCAGGCGCGGTAGCCTGCGGTACCGCGCTTGCCGGCGCACTCTTTGATGGGGAGGGACCACAGCCGGAAGGCAAAACAGCCAGCACGGTGCAGCCAAAGAGCAAAAAACGATTCCGACTCATTCTCATCTTAAAGACGCAACCAGCCTGCCCGGCGTGAGACCGCGAAAGACCTTAGCCCGAAAGACTCTTAGCCGATGATAAGCTATGCCATGGAGGGTAGGCTGCGGCAATCGCACGCGAAAGGCGCTAAAGCCAAACCAGAGATGCTGTATCCCGAAGCCGCGGCACTCAAGTCGCCGCGACCCCAAGGAGCGGCGACCTTACACAAGACTGAATCGGCCACACCTTCTCTGGTTTTGCCGTAAAGCCCTCATTTTTCAAGCTCAATGGACGCACGCTTTCTACGCAACTTCGCCATCATCGCCCACATCGACCACGGCAAGTCGACCCTGAGCGACCGCCTGCTGGAACTGACCGGCGCGCTCAGCGACCGCGAGATGCAGGCCCAGGTGCTGGATGCGATGGATCTCGAGCGCGAGCGCGGCATCACCATCAAGGCCCACGCCGTGCGCATGATGTACAAGGCGAAGGACGGCAACACCTATCAGCTCAACCTCATTGACACGCCCGGCCACGTAGACTTCAGCTACGAGGTCTCGCGCTCGCTGGCCTCCTGCGAAGGCGCGCTGCTGGTGGTGGATGCAAGCCAGGGCGTGGAAGCGCAGACTCTGGCCAACGCCTATCTGGCCATCAACCATGGCCTGGAAATCATTCCGGTCATCAACAAGATTGACCTTCCCTCGGCCGATATTCTCCGCACCCAGGAAGCAATTGAGCAGGCCGTGGGTCTGGATGCAACCGATGCGATTCCGGTAAGCGCCAAGACCGGCCAGGGCGTGACCGACGTTCTCGAAGCCATCGTGCATCGGCTTCCGCCGCCCACCGGCGATCCGAACGCGCCGCTGCAGGCGCTCATCTTCGACTCCTGGTTCGACGCTTACCGCGGGGTCATCGTGCTGGCGCGCGTGATGCAGGGAACCATGCGCAAGGGGCAGCGCATCCGGCTCATGTCGAACGGCAAGTCTTACGAGATCGAGTCCATGGGCGTGCTCTGTCCCAAGCCGGTCGAGATTGGCGAGCTCACCGCCGGTGAAGTGGGTTTTTTTGCGGCGACCATCAAGAATGTCGGCGATACGCGCATCGGCGACACGGTGACTGACGATGCGCGGCCCGCAGCCATTGCCCTGCCCGGCTTTGAAGACATCAAGCCAATGGTCTTCTCCGGCCTCTACACCATCGACTCGCACGAGCACACGTTGCTGCGCGACGCGCTCGAGAAGCTGCGCCTCAACGACTCGTCGTTCTTCTTCGAGCCGGAGAGCTCGGTCGCGCTCGGCTTCGGCTTTCGCTGCGGCTTTCTCGGCCTGCTTCATATGGAGATCATCCAGGAGCGGCTGGAGCGCGAGTACGAGCTGGACCTGATCACCACCGCGCCGGGCGTGCGCTATCACATCACCATGACCGACGGGCGCGAGATCGAGGTAGACAACCCCTCGCGCTGGCCGGAGCCGCAGGGCATCGCCAGCATCCGCGAGCCGGTGATCACCGCCAAGATTCTCACTAATGAAGAGTATGTGGGCGGCATCTTCAAGCTGGTCGAAGAGAAGCGCGGCAAGCAGATCAACTTTGAGTACGTCACGCCCACGCGGGTGATGCTCACCTACGAGCTGCCCTTGAATGAGATCGTGCTGGACTTCTACGACCGGCTCAAGTCCATCTCCCGCGGCTACGCCTCGCTCGACTACCAGCTCGCCGGCGAGTGGGAGTCGCCCATGGTCAAGCTCGACATCCTGGTCTCGGGCGAACCGGTGGACGCGCTCTCGATCATTGTGCACCGCGACCATGCCTACGAGCGCGGCCGCGCGCTGGTTGCCAAGATGCGCGAGCTCATCCCGCGCCAGCAGTTCGAGGTCGCCATCCAGGCGGCCATCGGTGCTAAGATCGTGGCCCGCGAAACCGTGAGCGCACTGCGCAAGAACGTGCTGGCCAAGTGCTACGGCGGCGACATTACCCGCAAACGCAAGCTGCTGGAGAAGCAGAAGGAAGGTAAAAAGAGGATGAAGCGGATCGGCAAGGTCGATATTCCGCAGGAAGCCTTTCTGGCCGTGCTGCGGGTGGGCGAAGACCAGCAAAAATAGCCGGCTTGCACTCACTCACGCATTCACTCAGTTGATACGTCTGTTACAGGACTTTCATGGCCGATTGTGGAAACCTGCCTGCTGGGCCCGGATGCGAAGCTCAATGGGAGTGGAAGGAAACCAGACCGCAACGATGAGCGCTCTTAGCTGAAAAATAAGGACTTATTTGGCTTACCAGAATGCCTCTCTCTTTGGCAAGCAAAGAAAACGACCCGCAATCGGTGCGTTTCCGAAAGTAATCCACAAAATTTTCCACAGGATGAGCTGCCGCAGGCCGTTCCTTTGGCTTTTTGTCCAGGCACCCCCTGGAATGGTTCTTTAAATACCTCAAATCAAAGGCCCGGAAGCCTCAGTCCATGGCTTCCGGGCTTATTCTCAGTGGCTGGCGGGTGGTGTGGCCGGAGCCGCCGGCTTGGGTGCATCCACATCGGCCGAGGGCGGCGGCGCAGGCACACCGGACTTGAGGTTATAGGCATCGATCACCGGCTTGGTAATATTGGTGGCCTGGCTGGCGAAGAGCACCGGAGACTGCTGCTGCGAGACATCCAGCACCAGCGTGTAGCCTTCCTTCTCGGCATAGGCCTGCATCACGTCGTAGACCTTGGAGGCGAGGGTGTTGTAGAGGTCCTGCATCTCCTGCTGGAAGTCGCTCTGCGTATCCTGGAAGTCGCGGTCCAACTGCTTCTTCTTGGTGTCGATGGCGTTGGCGCGGGCGGTGCGCTCGGCATCGGTCAGCGTGGCGCTCTGCTGCTGCAGTTGCTTGGTCAGGGTATCGACCTCGTCGCTCTGCGTCTTTAGCTGCTGCCGCTTGGGGTCGTACTTCTTTTCGAGGTCGGCGAAGTTGCGCTGGCCTTCGTTGGTCTGGGCCACGGCCACCTGGAAGGCGATGACGGCAATCTTGGAAGAGGTCGCGGGAGCTGCGGCTGCAGCCGGTGCGGCCGGCGTTTGGGCGGCGGCGCCCAGGACCATGCCTGAGGCCAGCGTAGCAACAAGTGCAAGGGAACGCTTCATGTGAATCGGAAACTCCTTCGGAATTCCTGTGCGCTGCATGGTTAGACGCAAGCGCAGGCCTGTGCCTCCTGAGCAACCTCGCGAATCTTTTCAGTGGGAGCCCCACACCTGAACGGACGGAGGCGGAAAAAGATGCGGATGGAGACGTCAGCAGGAACTAGGAGGATTATACGGCATCCACGGCAATAAATTGTGCAAAGCAGAAAAATCGCCTTGTCCCCAAAGCACTGCGGCCCCGCCGCAGCGGGGCCATGCAATGCTACGTCCAGACGAACGCCGGATCAGTGCCCAAATCAGCACCCGAAATCAGTGCCCAAATTAGTGCGAGGTGGAAGGCTTGGGCGCGTCCGGCGTGGCGGCGGGCGGTGCAAGCGGCGCGGGAATGCCCGACTTCTCGTTGTACGCGTCGATGACCGCCTTGGTGATATCGGTCGATTGCGCTGCATACAGCACCGTGGGCGCCTGTTGCTGCTGCTCGGTGGCGTCGAGCACCAGCGTATAGCCGTGCTTCTGCGCGTAGTCCTGCATGGTGGCGCCCACCTTGGCGGCTACGCGATTCACCAGATCCTGCATGTCTGACTGGAAGTCGCTTTGCGCATCCTGGGTGTCGCGGTCGAGCTGCTTCTTCTTCTCGTCGATCGCGCGGGCGCGGGTTTGGCGCTCTTCATCGTTCAGTTGCGTGCCTTGCTGCTGCAACTGCTTGGTCATGGTGTCGATCTCGTCGCTGAGCGACTTCAGTTGCTGGCGCTTGGGATCGTACTTCTTCTGCAGGTCGGCAAAATCGCGCTGGAACTCATTGGTTTGGGCAACCGCGGCCTGAAACTCGATGACCGCGACCCTCGCGGGCGTAGCGGCTTCGTGGGCGGCAGGCGGCGCAGCAGGATGCTGGGCGGCGGGAGCCTGCGCCAGCGCTGTAAGCGCAGATCCAAGGGCAAAAGAGGTGAGAGCTAAGTACACGCGCTTCATGCGAATTGTGAGACTCCTTCAGGACTTCTACTCGGGTCCGCGAGCGGTACGCTGCCCGCGGGAGTTGCATGGCGGTTCGACATCCTTTTGCAGACAACGAGAGCGCTCCGCGCGAGCCGCGCGCAAAGAGTGACGAGGGCGCAGCAAACACCGCCAGGAACCAGAAGAATTATACGGCATCCGCAGCAGGCCAAGTAAGCGCCCAGCCGCGCTTTTCGCCGCATCGAAAAAAGACCGTCCGCGCCGGACGGCCTTTTCGCACCGGCGCTGCCGGCGCTCAGAAGGTGGTGGAAATGGTCAGGCGGAAGGTCTTGCGGGGCTCGCGGAAGACGTAGCGCGCCCCATAGGCCTGGATGGCCTGCTCATAGGTGTACTCGCCAGCATCGTTCGACGGGAACATGGAGCGGGTAATCAGCTCCGCCGAGCAACTGCCCTGCTTGCCGCCCAGGGTCACGTCATTGCAATAGGGCGTCTCGAACAGGCGCAGCGGGTTCCACGCGTAGTAGAGCCGGAAGGGCGCGTTCACGATCGGCATAAGGACTGAGAGCTCGGCGCCGGTGGACATGCGGGGCACAAAGTTGGTGCCGGAGATGGGCCGGATGTCGCGCCTGAAACCAACCTCCGAGCCCGGAATGCCGCCCTCGCACGCGCCGTTGTTGAAGACCGGGCAGCCGTAGAGCGGCGCTGTCAGCGAGGCAAAGCCCTCAGGGCTCTGTTTCAACTGGTTGTGGCTGACGGCTGCGTCGATGCCGAAGTCGTCAAAGAACGCGAAAGTGAATGGCCCGACGACCGGAATCCGGTACTCCACGTTGGTAGTCAGGTTGGTGTCGCCGCCAATCGAGGCCACGCCATAAACCGGCAGGGGGACCTGGATGCACTGGTTGTCCTCCGGGTTGTTGATGTCGCGCGGGACGCAGCTTCCGTCAGGATTGGTGAGTTGGAAGTTTACGTGCGTGGGTACGTAGCCGTAGGGCGTGGCGCCGCGCACGTCAAAGCCGCGCAGCTCGTTTTCGCCGCCGGCGTAGAAACGGTTGTTCGGAGGGGCCACGTCGCCGCCATAGCCGGCCACGTAACCCAACTGTGCGCGGATGCCCAGCACGTTGCGCCCGGTGGAGATGGGAACCAGGTAGTGCATGGGGATGAAGCGCTTGTACGCCACGATCGGCTCGATGTAGCGCACGTTGCCCCACAGGCCCGACACCTGCAGCGCCGCCGTGTACTGCTTGCCCTCGTGCGGGCGCAGCGGGTTGCTGACCGTGTCATAGGAGTAGCTGAGCGAGATATAGCTGTTGATGATGCCGGCCAGCGCATTCGAGCCCTGGATGCCGCCGCGGAAGGCGATGGTCTGGAAGAACGTCTGCGAGGCGGTGCTGAAGGCGGTGATGTTCGAGCGCGTCCACGAGTACGTGAAGCCCACGCGCTGGAAGGCATGGCGCTTGAGCGGATAGCTGATGGAGAAGTTCATGCCATCCGAGTCCTGGTTGTAGTTCTGTGTCAGCGACTTCTCAGCCGCCGTAAGGTTGACGGCCTCGCCGGTGGTGGCCTGGTAGTTCTTGGCCGCGTTGTAGTCCTGTTTCTGGTTGAAGATCTGGAAGCCCACGTTGATGGGCCGGTTCTTGATGTAGGGCTGCGTGAATCCAAACAGGAACTGGCGGCTGATGGAGCCCAGGTTGGCCTGCAGGCTGAGCGTCTCGCCCAGGCCCAGGAAGTTGTTGGTCTGGTAGTTCAGGCCGATGAACGCGCCGGAGAGCCCGCTCACGCCGCCGTTCATGCCGATCGAGTTCTTGCCCTTTTCCTTCACCTTGAGCAGCAGCTCGACGGTGCCGTTGTCGGGGTCCTGGTGGGCTTCCGAGTCCTGATCGACCTTCAAGGGCTCGAAGTATTCGAGCTGGTTGAGGCGCAGCAGGCTGTACTCCCACAACTGGGAGTTGTAGACCGAGCCTTCGTCCAGCATCAGCTCGCGGCGGATCACGCGGTCGCGGGTGATGGTGTTGCCCTGAAACTCAATGCGCGAGACGTAGAACTGCTTGCCTTCGTCGATGTCCACGGCCAGCGAAACGGTCCTCTTCTGGTCGTCGTAGATAGGCCGCGGAATGGCGCCGAAGTTGATGTAACCCAGGCTGCCGTAGGCCTTTTTCAGGTTTTCCAGGCCCTTGCCGATAGCGGTCGCGTTAAACCAGTCGCCATCCTTGATGGGGAAGGTCGCGCGCAGGGCTTTGACGTTGAAGTGCGGGTTGTTGCCGGTGAAGGTGATGGTGCCCAGCCGGTAGCGGCTGCCTTCCTCAATCGGCAGGCGTATGTCGATGCGCTTGCCCTTGTTGGGCCGGAAGGTGAACCAGTTCAGTCCTCCCTGGTCGCGGATCTGGGTCTGCGGCGTCTCCACGGCGGCGTTGGCGTAGCCCTTGTCGCGATAAGCCTGGCGCACGCGCTCGGTGTCTTCCTCGAGCTTGGAGGCGTCGAAGGTCTGCGCGAAGAGATTCTCGAAGATGATCGAGTAGGGGATGCCGATGGGCCGCAGGTTCTTCATCGAGCGGCGCAGGTAGCGCGCGCCCAGGTGGGTGTTGCCAGTGAACTGGATCTTGCCCACCTTCACCACCGGGCCTTCCTTCACGTTGAAGTTCACCTGCACCGAGGCCGGAGGAATGGTCTTCACCTCGGTCTTGATGGTAGCGAACTGGTGACCGTGCTCGGCCTCCATCTCCTTGATCACCGTTTCGGCCTGCTTGATCTTGGTGGCGTCGTACTGGCCGTCCACGGAGAGGCCGACCTTCGCCTTCTTGAAACGGTCCAGGATGTCGGACTGGGTGATCGAGTTCAGGCCCTTGTAGTTGATCTCGCGGATGCTGGGGCGCTCGCGGACAAAAATGTCCAGGATGATGCCCTTTTCCGTGTCTTCGCGCTCGATGCGCAGATCCTCGAAGTAGCCGGTGTTCCACAGCGAGTTGAAGTCGCGCTCGACCGAGATCGGGTCATAGGTGTCGCCGGGGTGGGTAAAGAGCCGGGCCAGGATGGTCTCCCTGGGGATGCGCCGGTTGCCGATGACGCGGATCTGGTCGATGGTCTGCGGTGTCTGCGCTATTGCAGCGACCGCCGTAACAGCCAGCGCGGCCACCGCCAGCAGGCGGGAAAGTACGCGAGCGGCACGGGAAATGGAAGTGTGCTTGATCTTCACCGGGCTTGAGCCCTGCGGCGAGCACAAAAATTCCTGGTGCGGTCCATAGTTCAGCTTCACGAGAAGAATATGCACACCCTCATTGCTCAAAATCTGATCCTGCATCGAGGAAAGATGATTATATTTGACCGCGGCGACCCCGCCCAAACCGGCGGGCACAGTGTCGGCTCGGAAACCGTATCTCTCCCACTTGCGATTCCTTACGCCTGCGCCCGGCCCGGAACGGCGCGCCTGCGCCGCTCGCCCTGTGTAAGCTCAAAGAATCGGCACATCCTGTTCCCCACCGTGCATTCCGCATTCAGACACGGGTCAAGCTCTCCATCCGGCCCGCGGCAATCAACTGCCGCCGGATACCGGCCTGTTGAGCGCCCATTCCACAGTCTAACGGAACCGGGCGGGTTGCGATGCCCGGGCCCGCCACGACGGGCTCGCACTTGGCAGTAACCTTCGTTAGACGCGCGTCTTTCCCGCAGGGCATCGCGCCCGGCCAAGGAATTCGGATGCATGAGACACTTTCCTGGGAGGGAGAGCCCTGGTCATGGACGAGCCAGCGGGGTCAGTTTTCGGGTTTTCCGCGAATCTTCTGGATGGGAGCGCCATCCGCCTGGAGGAGTTTCGCAGTCACGTGCTGCTGATTGTGAATACCGCCAGCCGGTGCAGCTTTACACCGCAATATGCGGGTCTCGAAGCCCTCTATCGCGATTATCGCGACTGCGGACTGGTGGTGCTGGGCTTCCCCTGCAACCAGTTTGGCCGCCAGGAGCCGGGCAGCGCGGCTGAGATCGGCGCATTCTGCGAGAAAAACTACGGCGTCACTTTCCCGCTGTTCGCCAAAATCGAGGTAAACGGCCCTCATGCGCATCCGCTCTACCGCTTTCTCAAGCAGCAGAAGCCCGGAGCCCTCGGATTTCTCACCGGCGGACGCATCCCGTGGAACTTTGCCAAATTTCTCACCGATCGCGCCGGCCGGGTGACGGCGCGCTACTCACCCGCCACGCAGCCTGAAACGCTGCGGCCGGTCCTGGAAAAGCTGCTCGCAGGCCCGTGACCCGGCCGCGGCTCATATGCCGGGATAACCGGGCGGCCGATTGTGTCTTTTCCGCTTCCGGGTTCGTCCTATTCAGGAGAAGGCCAGCGTTTTTTCGAGCTTCGTATTTTTGCCTCCATCTTTCGACTACCATAGTAGATTCAATCGAAGTTGGGCCGGAGCGCGGCAGTCGGGCGATCCGGTTCCTGAACCAGGCGAGCCGGTCTGAATCCGAGCCAAGCCGTTTCTGCCCGCACCCGAGCGCGGTGAGGGCATGCCGGCCACGGCCAACCGCATCACCGGGTGGGCCGGCCGAGGAGCGAATACCAGCCCTATGATGTGGATTGTCCGGCTTGCGCTGCGGCGGCCTTATACCTTTGTCGTCTTCGCGCTCTTGATTCTCATCCTGGGCATCTTCAGCATCGTGTCGATGCCGGTGGACATCTTTCCCAACATCGACATCCCCGTCGTCACCATCATCTGGCAGTACACCGGCCTCTCCGCGGAGCAGATGGCCGACCGCATCATCAGTCCTGTCGAACGCGGCATGACCGTCTCGGTCAACGATATCGAGCACATCGAGTCGCAATCGCTGGTGGGCAAGTCGATCATCAAGGTGTACTTTCAGCCCAACGTGGACATCGGCAGCGCACTGGCCCAGGTGACAGCCATCAACCAGGTCATGCTCCGCTCGCTGCCGCAGGGCGCGGTTCCGCCCTTCATCAGCGAGTACAACGCCTCCAGCGTTCCGGTTCTGCAACTGGGGCTCTCCGGCCAGGGGCTCGACGAGCAGCAGTTGTTCGACCTGGGCACCACCACCATCCGCGTCCAGATCGCTACCGTGGAAGGGGCGCAGATGCCCTATCCTTACGGCGGCAAGATGCGGCAGATCCAGGTGGACCTGAACCTGGCCGCGCTGCAGGCCAAAGGGCTCTCGCCGGGCGACGTGGTGAACGCGATCACGGCGCAAAACATCATTGCGCCCTCGGGCACCATGAAGATCGACAAGTTCGAGTACCAGGTGGAAACCAACTCGGCGCCCACCGTGCTCAACGACCTGAATAACCTGCCCATCAAGGCCGTCAATGGTGCGGTGGTCTACATACGAGACGTGGCCCACGTGCGCGATGGCAGCCCGCCCCAGACCAACATCGTGCGCGTGGACGGGCACCGCGCCATCCTCATGAACATCATGAAGATCGGCAAGGCCTCCACGCTGGACATCATCAAAGGCGTGCGCGCCAAGATCGACGGCATGAAGGGGCAGTTGCCGCCGGAGCTGCGCATCGTCCCGCTCACCGATCAGTCCATCTTCGTGCGCGGAGCCATCGGCGGCGTAGTGCGCGAGGCCGTCATCGCTGCCTGCCTCACCGCGGTGATGATTCTCATCTTCCTGGGAAGCTGGCGCTCGACGCTCATCATCGCCGTCTCCATTCCACTCTCGATCCTCTGCTCGCTGGCCGTGCTTTACGCGCTCCACGAGACCATCAACATCATGACGCTGGGCGGACTGGCGCTGGCCGTCGGCATCCTGGTGGACGACGCGACGGTCGAGATCGAAAACATCAACCGCAATCTCGAAGCGGGCAAGGAGATCGAGCAGGCCATTCTCGACGGCGCGGCGCAGATCGCCACGCCCGCGCTGGTTTCCACGCTGGCCATCTGCATTGTCTTCGTGCCCATGTTCCTGCTGAGCGGCGTGGCGCGCTACCTGTTCATTCCGCTGGCTGAGGCGGTGGTCTTCGCCATGCTGGCCAGCTACCTGCTCTCGCGCACCGTGGTTCCCACCATGGCCCGCTACATGCTCAAAGAGCACGACGATGCCGAGCTGGAGCGCCGGAAGAAGAGCCGCAATCCGCTGGTGCAGTTTCAACTGAGATTCGAAGCTGGCTTTGCTCGAATGCGTCACGGCTACTCGCGCGTTCTCACGCTGTGCGTGAACCATGCCGGGCTTTTTCTGATCGTGTTTCTCGTGGTCATGGTCTCGTCTGTCTGCGTGCTCACGCCGTTCCTTGGCCAGGACTTTTTCCCCTCCGTCGACTCCGGCCAGTTCAAGATCCATGTCCGCGCGCACACCGGCACGCGCATCGAGGAAACCGCCAGCCTCTGCGACCACATCGACGCGACCATCCGCAGCCAGATTCCCGCCGACGAAATCGTGTCCATCATTGACAATATTGGGCTGCCTTATTCGGGCATCAATCTTTCCTACTCCACGTCCGCGCCCATCGGTCCCTCCGACGCCGATATCCAGGTGCAGCTCACTCCCAGGCATCATCCCACCGAGGCGTACGTGGAGCGGCTGCGCAAGGTCCTGAACCGTGACTACCCCGGCGTCGCCTTTTACGAGCTGCCGGTCGACATCGTCACCCAGATTCTCAACTTCGGGCTTTCGGCGCCCATCGATCTGCAGATCATCGGGCCCGACCTGGAGGACAACCGCGCGCTGGCTGAAAAAGTGCTCAACCAGGTCCGCTACGTTCGCGGCGCCGCCGACGCGCGCATCCAGCAGCCGTTCAACTATCCTGACCTGCATGTCCTTGTGGACCGCACCCGCGCCAGGGAGGTGGGCCTGACGCAGGCGGATGTGGCGCAAAGCCTGCTGGTGGCGCTGAGCGGCAGCTTCCAGACCAGCCCCAACTTCTTCCTCGATCCCCAAAACGGGGTTTCCTACAATGTCGCCATCCAGGCGCCGGAGTACAGGCTCGATTCGCTGGCTGCGCTTGAGAGCGTGCCGGTCACCAGCGCCGACTCCAACCTTTTGGCGCAACAGCCTGATGGCGCAGCGGCCACCGCAGCGCCCGGCGCGCCGCGGCCTCTGCAGGTGCTGGGTAACCTGGCCAGCATCCAGCCCGGAACCGAGCTTGGCACCGTGAGCCACTATGACATTCAGCCGGTCATCGATATCTATGCCAATGTGGTCGGCACCGACCTGGGCAGCGTAACCCGCGCCATGGAAAGGATCGTAAGGGAACACCAGAAGGACCTGCCGCGCGGATCGCACTTCACCCTGCGCGGGCAGAGCGAAACCATGAACAAGTCCTACATCGGGCTGTTGAGCGGGCTGGCGTTCTCCATTCTGCTCGTCTACCTGCTTATCGTGGTCAACTTCCAGTCATGGCTCGATCCGTTTCTGATCATCTCTGCGCTGCCGGCGGCGCTGGCCGGCATTGTCTGGTTCCTGTTCCTCACCAACACGCGCCTGAGCGTTCCCGCGCTGACCGGCGCCATCATGTGCATGGGCGTGGCCACGGCCAACTCCATCCTGGTGGTAAGCTTTGCCCGCGAGCAGATGGAGATTCTGGTAGGCGACGCGCGCAAGGCCGCACTGAACGCGGGCTTTGTGCGCCTGCGTCCGGTAGTCATGACCGCGCTGGCCATGATCATCGGCATGGTGCCCATGGCGTTGGGCCTGGGCGACGGCGGCGAGCAGAATGCTCCGCTGGGCCGCGCCGTCATCGGCGGCCTGCTAATGGCTACCGTGGCCACGCTGTTCTTTGTGCCCACGTTCTTTGCTTTCATTCATTCCCGGCTGGAGCGGCGGCGCAGAGCACGCCACGATGCCCGCAGCGGCGGACAGGCTCCCAGCTTCGACGAATTCGACGACCGACCGGAGTAGCAGTCTTATGACCCACGCCTCCCATTCCGACCCGCAGCCCACCCACGGCCACGACGTCACGCCCGAGCACGAGCCCATCTCCGCGCGCAAGGCTCTCGCTGGAGCAACCGTACTGGCGGTGATTGCCATTGCGCTGGCGGCGCTGGGCATTCTGCGCCGCATGCACGCAAACGAGGTGCTGGCGCAGCATACCTACGAGGAAGCTGCGCCCACCGTAAGCGTGTCCGCTCCCATGCCGGGAGCGCCCGTGGACAACTTTGTGCTGCCCGGCAACGTGACCGCCTATACCGACGCGCCCATCTATGCGCGCACGGACGGCTACCTCGTGAGCTGGTATCACGACATTGGCGCGCACGTGAAGAAAGGCGACCTCCTGGCAGTCATTGCTACGCCCGAGATCGACCAGCAACTGGCGCAGGCGCAGGCGGACCTGGCTACGGCTGAAGCCAACGCCAACAACGCGCGCATCCAGGCGCAGCGCTACACCGGCCTCGTCGGCTCCGACGCGGTCTCCCGCCAGGACACGGATAACTACGTCAACCAGGCGGCGGCTACCGCCGCGGCGGTCAAATCGGCGCAGGCCAATGTGCAGCGCCTCAAGGAGCTGCAATCCTTCGAGCAGATTCATGCGCCGTTTGACGGCGTCATTACGGCGCGCAACGTCGATATCGGCCAGCTCATCAACCAGGGCGCTGGAACGGAACTCTTCCACATGCAGGCGCTGCAGACACTGCGCGTGTACGCCAACGTTCCGCAGGTCTATTCGCAGTCTGTCAAGCGCGGCATGAAGATTCCGCTCACCTTCCCCGAACACCCCGGCCAAACATTCACAGGCACGCTGGTCCGCACGGCCGATGCGATTGACCCGGCCAGCCGCACGCTGCTCGTGGAGGTGGATGTGGACAACCGTTCGGGCGAGCTGATGCCCGGCTCGCTGGCCCAGGTCCACTTCAAGACTCCGCCTATCGGCCCCTCGTTCATCGTGCCTTCGGCGGCGCTCATCTTCCGCCGCGAAGGCCTGCGGATCGGAACCGTGGTCGATGGCGATCAAGCGCATCTTGCCCCCGTGATCATCGGCCAGGATGACGGCGCCACGGTCCAGATCATCCATGGCCTGAATGCAGACGACCGGGTCATCCAGGACCCGCCCGACTCGCTTATCGAAGGCGAGAAGGTCACCGTCGTGCAGTCCGGCGCGCAGCCTGATGCAGGGAGCCTGTAGCGATGCGGATGCGCCGCACATTCTTCCGGCGCCGGCCGCGGCAGAGCCCTGCTGCGGTCGCCGTGCTGTTCGCGGTCGCCGTGCTTGCCGGTTGCAAGCCGGTCGGCCCGAATTACAACCGGCCCGCATACCAAGCGCCCAACGCCTACAAGGAAACCGGCGCGTCTTCGGTCGTTGCGCCGCCCAATCCGGCGAACGGCGGCTGGCAGCCCGCCAATCCCTCCGACGGTATGCTCAAGGGCAAGTGGTGGGAGATCTACCAGGACCCGCAGCTCAACGCGCTTGAAGAGCGCATTGCGACCACCAACGTGCAGTTGCGCCAAGCCGTGGAAACCTATCTGGCCGCGCGCGATCAGATCGCCGTGGTGCGCGCCAATCTCTATCCGACGGTTTCAGCCAATGTGGCCCCGACGGAAGAAAAGTTCTCAAAGAACCAGCCGCTCTTCAACAAGTCCGATTCCACCGTCTTCGCTGACCTGAACCTCGGTGCGCAGGCGAGCTGGGAGCCCGATTTCTGGGGCCGCATCCGGCGCAGCGTGGAGCAGGCGCGCGCCAGCGCGCAGGCCAGCGCCGCCGATCTGGCCAACATCGACCTGAGCCTACATGCCGAGATGGCGGCGGACTACTTCGCGCTGCGCGGGCTCGACTCGCAGATCAGGCTGCTCACAGACACGGTCGCCGATCTTGAGCGGCAGCTCGACCTCACCGAGCGGCGGCTCAAAGGCGGCGTAGCCACCGACGTAGACGTGGCCCAGGCGCAGACGCAGCTCGAGACCGTCCGCGCGCAACTGGTGGACGCCGGCGTGGCCCGCGCGCAGTACGAGCACGCCATCGGCACTCTGGCTAACTACAATCTGCACGGCTTCAGCATTCCGCCCTCGCCGCTCGATCTGGCGCTGCCCAGGATCCCGCTGGGCATTCCCTCGCAACTGCTCGAGCGCCGGCCGGACATTGCCGCAGCCGAGCGCCGCGCCGCAGCGGCGAATGCGCAGATCGGCATTGCGGTCAGCGCGTTTTATCCCACCATCAGCCTGGGCGCCAGCGGCGGTTTTCAAAGCACCAGCCCCGGCACGTGGATTCAGGGGCCCAGCTCGATGTGGACCCTCGGCGCGCAGGCCGCCGAGCTGCTCTTCGACGCCGGCCAGCGCCATGTGCTCACCGACCAGGCACGCCATGCCTACGAAGCCCAGGCCGACGCTTATCGCAACACTGTGTTCCAGTCCTTTGAGGACGTGGAAGACCAGCTCTCCAGCCTGCGCATCCTGGAACAGGAGTCGAGTGTTGAAGCCAAAGCCGTCGCCGCGGCGCGGCACTCCTTCGATCTCTCCAATCAGCGCTACAAGGGCGGCGTGACCAGTTATCTTGAGGTACTCACCGCGGAAGCCACGCTGCTCGACGATCAGCGCTCTGCCATCGACATCGAGAGCCGGCAGTTTGCGGCCAGCGTGGGCCTGGTGCGTGCGCTGGGCGGCGGCTGGGACGTGACGCAACTGCCGAAATAATAGGAAATAGAATAAGAAGGAGGGCTTATCGCTTCAGTTTATTCATCATGACGACGAGCATACGGCCTACCTCATCGGCCAGATTTCCAGCCACGCGCAGCGCTTGAGCCGAACCAAATTTGAGACCTTCAGCAATTACAAGCTGCGTCTGCACCTCACCATTCGATCCTCTGGCATGACCGAGAAATTGAACATATTCCCCTTTTGTTGATCTGCCATAACCTTCGGCTATATTGCTTGCGACTGAAACTGACGCTCGCCGTAGCTGGTTCGTCAAACCGAATCGCTCAGGCGCAGGAAACTCGGCAGTAAGCTCGTAGATCGCGAGACTCATCTGAACCGCTCGCTGCCATACAACAAGGTCCTTGAATGACCCGCCCATAGTTCCCCCTTTGCACGATACATCTATTCCCTATTCCCTACTTCCTACTCCCTACTTCCTCACCGCATCCAGCGCCGGGTGCGAGAACGCGCTATCGGGCACGCGCGTCAGCTCCGATCCCGATTCCTGCCACAGCAGAATCGGCGCGCCGCCGCTCACCTGGTGCAGGCTCTCGATATGAATCGTGTGCTTGCCAGCGCGCAGCCCGAGCGCACCCACGGCATAGCGCGCCGCATTGCCCGGCGATCCGCACACCTGCCCGAACGGAGGGCCGGTTCTGGCCACTTCCATGCCGTCAATCAACAGCCGCGCGCCATCGCGGTCAATGAGCGAGAACGTGTAGCCGCCGTCGGCCGGAATGTCGATGAAACCGTCCCACGCGACGGCGTAGCGCGTAAAGCCACGCGCATCCTCCCGCACGCCCGCAGACTCGCCGGCAAAGATCGCATGCTGCTGCGCAAGGTCGGGCAGCTCGGACCACTCCCCCGGATAAATCTTGAAATCGAGCCCGCTGCGCACAGGGCCAATCACGGCTGCTTCTGGATGCCACTGCGCAACGGCAACCAGGTCCTGCTCGGCCCAGTCCTCGTGGCTGGCCCGGTCCACCACGTGCAGCAGCACGCGAAACCGTCCCGCGCCGTTTTTGCCGTCGAGATCGGTACCCTCAGCGTCGGGAAAGCTGTGATGCACGCTCCGGCCATGCGCTTCCGTGCCGTCGCCGAAGATCCACGTATAGCGCGCGTGCGGCCAGTACTGCGCGGTGAACGTGACCTTCTCATCCGGCGCAAAAGTGGAGGGCTCGGCCGTGAAGGCCGCGGTGGGCGAGTGCGCCACCACGAACTTCGGCTGCGCGGCGCCGCCTGAAACTGTGAGCGGAATAGCCGCAGCCGAATCGACATGCGCCTGCCCATACTTCACGTTGTCGAAGGTTACGCCGGAAACATCGCCGGTGATCGTGGAAGGAACCAGCGGCGGCTGGCCAAGCACCCAGATGTTGCGAAATGCAATGCCGCTCAGCTTCGGCTGCTCCTGCTCGATCTGCGCAAGCGAGTACCAGTTGTCGAGAAAGAGATTCTCGAAGTTGATGTTCGTATGCTCGCCTTTGGCGTCGTTTGCGCCCCAGAGGCCAAGCAGCCCGAAGGTCTGTCCGCATGCGCCGATGCCAGCGTGCAGAACATCGGAGTCGCGCAGCGTGAAGTTGCGCGAGTTGAAGATCTTCTGCGGCCATCCGATGCGCACGACGTTCGAGATACTAGTGGAAAGCTCGCTGTGTTCGATCAGGATGTTTTCGACATCGTGTCCGGGCCGCACCATGTCGGCCTGCGTATAGCCGTCCCAGTTGCCTTCCATCGCCAGGTCGTCGTCTGAAGCGCGGAAGAACGCGTTGCGCACCACCGCATCGCCGCCGCCCAGCCAGTCCATGCCGTCCTGGTTGGCGTTGCCCGGATTGCCGCCCACCACGCGCAGGTCGTCGTATGTGAACCCGGTCGAGTCCTTCATCTGGATCGACCAGGTGCGCGAGCGGATGATGCAGGTGAGCCCGTCAATCTCCACGTTGTGCGACTGGTACGCGCCGATGCAGTGCCAGTCCGGCTTTTGCATCCATCCGTCATCGTCCGCGGGGTCCTGTGCACCCTCATAGACGATCGTTCCGCGGCCCAGCACTTTTACGTTGTCTACGTTCCACAGGTTCAGACTGCCGAAGATGTAGGCGCCCGGCGCTAAGTAGATGGTGTCGCCGCTTCTTGGATTCAGGCTCTCGCGATGCACGCCGGCCGGAATGATCAGGACGTGCGGTCCCGCCGGCGGTGGCGCAGGCGGCGAGCCGGCAAAGAGAAACAGCATCTTGGCGTGGTTGAGAAAATCGCCGGGCCGCGAGAGGGCGAGCTTTACCGGACCCGGAATCCGAAAGCGGATGGTCTGCCCGTCGCGCTGTGCGCACAGCCCCAGCCGCCACGGCTCAATATCCACGCCCGCGTCCCAGAACCCCGGCTCGTTCGCAGTGATGGCGACCTCCGCCGGACCGGTCGTGTCGAAGCTGACGATCTCGTAGCTCGATGCTGCATGCGCCACGTCCACCGGCCGCCCGTTCACCGTCACGGTAAACGCAGTCGAGCTCATCTCCTCAGGAACCGCGGCGGATTCAATCCGCGTTGCCGCGTGAACCGCGACGGGGATGGCAAGCAAAACGAGAAGGAACGCGCGCAAACCGGGCAACAGGAAAGACTCCGCCATGAAAGTGGGACCAGAACAATGTAGCATCCTGCGCAGCCGGCCAGTGTGGTGTCACAGAAGTTCATAAGTATAAGTTGAAGTCCCGAGCCGCAGGCCCCGCCACAGCGGATCTTTGACCTTCGACTCTCCGCCGCGGCGGACCGCGGCGACCCTCGCTCAGGATGACAGTGGTATTTATGTCATGAAGTTCTGGGACAGGACCTTAGCCCGGATTTCTCACAGGCACTGAGTTTAGGGGACAAGAGAGGGCCGTGGCTGGTTTTTTGAGAGATGCAAAGGAGGCGAGGGACTTGAAGGGAGGCCGGAGCGGAGTCTGGCCGGCAGCGCGCATAGATTTGGAGCGCAGGTTCTCTTCCGAAGAGATCGGCGGCGGTGGAAGTTGGGTGGTTTTTGTGCATGG
>JASHPJ010000038.1 GCA_030038195.1 Acidobacteriaceae bacterium | reverse complement strand
AAACGGTTCCTGCTCGGCACTCATCACAAGGTGGGGCGGAAACATCTTCCACACTATGTTGCCGCATTCAACTACAGGCTGAACCGCCGCACGACGGAACCTGACTTGATGATCCGACTGCTGCGCGCCTGCATCGGCGCACAAGCCATTACCTACAAGCAACTTATCGGCTCGCCGGAGTTAGCTTGATATTCATCTTTCGGAATTGCTGTAGACCGAAAGTACGCACTCAAGTGGCTTTTTCCTCAAGAAAAAGCCACCTTTCACGCATCTCAAAAAGTCTACGTGTATTCCGAAAATGCTCTAATCCATCTATTCAGCCTGCCAGCAGGGACTCGTTGCTGAGGATACGGTAGAGCGTGGAGCGGCTGATGTTGAGCTGGCGCGCGGCGCGCAGCTTGTTGCCGCGGTTGAGGTCGAGCACGTACTGCACGTGATGGCGGACGACGGCATCGAGGGAGAGCTTGCCGGCGTCGAGCGGCAGGCCGTCGATGCGCGTGACGGGCTGCGGTGTCGGCTGTGGCGTGCAAGTATCGGGCAGGGCGAGATCGCTGGCGCGGATGATGCCGTTGGTGGACTCGAGAAGCGCCGCTTCAAGGACGCTGGAGAGTTCGCGCACGTTGCCGGGCCAGTTGTGCTGCAGAAGGCGCGCCAGGACGCCAGGGCCAAGCGAGACGGGGCACTGCTGATAGCGCTGGCAGATGCGATCGAGCAGCACCTGCGCGAGCGGGCCAATATCTTCGCGGCGTGCGCGCAGTGGTGGAATGGCAAAACGGATCGAAGTGAGCCGAAAAGCGAGATCGGGCAGAAGCATGCCCCGGCCGACCATCTGGCAGAGCGAAGTTTCAGAAGAAGCAAGCAGGACGGCGCGGCCGGGCGGACGGTCCTGGAGAGATTTGAGGACGCCGAGGAGCAGGCCCTGGCCGGGAGGCGCGAGCAGGTCGACGCGATCGAGGTAGGTGAAGCCGGCGAGGGTGGAGGGGTCGGCGTCGGTGGCAAGCCACTCGCGGGCGTCGCGGCGCTGAAAGCCGGCGTTGGCGCGCGGCGAGCGGCTGAACAGGTAGCGCGCCAGGGTGTGCTTGCCGGAGCCTTGTTCGCCTTCGAGCGCGGCGACCTGCAGATGCGGAGCGGCCATGTCAGCCTGGGCGATGAGCTTGCGCCAGGCTGCGCTTACGCTCACCAGGGCGGCTGCGGACGGCAAATCGGGATCGACCAGGGTGAGGGTGGAGGCAGCGGGCTTGGACTGGAACTGAACAGCAGTTTGCATGGCTCTCAACGCGCCTCGCCTCCGTGGCCAGGGGACAGTTACCGGGCCGACAGGGGGTTCATCGACGCGGCTCAGGGAAACTTGAGTCATACGGCTGTGGATTTTCAGGACAGTTGCGGCGGCAGGTAGCGGACTTCTGGACGCGGGATATACTCGAAGCAAATCTGCATTGCATGCGGATTTTGCCCGGAGACCGTTTGAAGAATCCCACGCTGTGGACGCAGCGGCGAACGCTGGAGTCCAGAGCTCCCTGGCGGAGGAGCGCTGAGATTGGCAAATCGAACCAAGGGCTGGTGTTGCGCGGTGTGGCTGGCCGTGATCGCCGGGTTTGCGCTGGTGCATGCGCTTCACCTTCGCGCCGATTTTCCCAATCACTCACCCTGGTCCATGGACTGGGCCAAGTACACCGACGAGGGGTGGTATGGGAACGCCGCCATCCGGGCTCATCTGCTGGGGCACTGGTACCTGCCGGGAGACTTCAACCCGGCCGTGGCGGCGCCGGTGTGGCCGTTTCTGGAGTGGGTGCTGTTCTTTTTTACCGGCATCACGGCGGAGGCCGCGCGCGGACTGGCCGTTGCCGGCTTCTTCTGCACCCTGGGATTGAGCTACCTGCTGCTGCGGGTGTCCGGCTCGCGCTGGATGGCGCTGCTGGCGCTGACGCTGATGGTGACCAACCCGTTTGTGTACGCCTTCAGCCGGCTGGCGATCCTGGAGCCGTGGCTGATCGTGTTCACGCTGGCGGCGATGAACCTGGCGGTGCGGCTGCCGCGAGTGCGGCGGCCGGTGTGGACGGCATGCGGCGTCGGCGTGTTGTTCACGGTGATGATGCTGACTAAAACGACGGCCATCTTTCTGCTGCCGGCGCTGGGGTGGGCGATGGCGGCTCCGCTGTGGAACAGGCGAAAGCTGGCCGTGCAGTGTGTTGCAGCGGCAGGCGCCGCGTTTGCGGCCGGCTACGGCGCGTGGATGGCGCTGGTGATTCATCGCGGGCTGCTGGCCGACTATAAATACTTCTACTTCATCAATGACTATCCGCGGCCCGCGCAGCTTGACTGGCCGCTGGTCAGCCTGTGGTGGTCGTTCCATGGCGGATTGTGGATCGACCCTATCCTGGCGCCGCTGGCGGCGATTCTGGTGGTGGGCGCGTTTGTCTTTTTCCGTGCCGGCCGCAGGCTGCTGCTCGATCCGGTGTTTGGCTCGGTGGTGCTGGCAGTGGGTGGATACATCCTGTTCATGACGTACCAGGATCATCCGCAGCCGCGGTACTTTACAGTGGTGGCGGTGTTCTGCTTCTTCGTTGCGGCGATGGGGACGGAGGCGCTGCTGAAGCGTGCCGGCGATGGCGGCGCATGGCGCGCGGCGGGATGGATGGCATTGGCGCTGATCGTGGCCGCGGCATGCGTAAACGGCGTGTGGACGCTGGACTATGCAACACATCCGGAGTACACGTTTGTGAATGCGGCGGCCCAGCTCGCACGCTATATCGATGCGCATCCGAACGGCAATCGGCTGCTGGTGTCAGTGAGCGGGGACGAGATTATGCTGCTGACGCATCTGCCCGCGCTGTGCGACGACTTTGGGACGATGGAGCTGCCCGACAAGATCGGCAAGTACAAGCCGGGGTGGTTTGCATCGTGGAACGACCTCGATCCCGGCACGCTGGCGGATCTGCATACGCGCTACTCGCTCCAACAGGTGGCGGCGTTTCCGGCATTCGACGACAAGGAGCGGAATCTGCTGATCCTTTTCAAGCTGCGTCCGTTGCCCGGCGGACGGGTGCGCGACGAAGGCGATACGGATATGCGAGTAGAGCTACCAGACGACTCGTTCGACGCGCCGATTGAGTGAAAGGCAGGGAATAGGGGCTAGGGTGTTAGGGACGCGGCCTGCCTGCGCCGCGGTTCGCTATAGTGAAATCAGGCATGGCGTCAGGAACAGTCAGCGAGGCAATTCTTATCCATTTCTCGGGGCCGGATGCGCCGGGGCTTACAGCCGGTATTACGGGCGTTCTGGCCGGGCATAACGTGAACATTCTGGATATTGGGCAGGCGGTGGTGCACGAAACGCTCGCGCTGGGGATGCTGGTGGAGATTCCGGCGGGTGTGGAGTTTGCGCCGGTGAAGCTGGCGCTGCAGAACCGCGCACACGAGCTGGGACTGCAGGCGCACTTCAAGAAGATTCCGCGCAGCTCGGTGAAGCATTGGCTGGACGGGCTGCATGGCGAGGATGGTGGCAGCCCCGCTGCGCACTTCGTTGTGACCG
The DNA here is from genome assembly GCA_030038195.1 of Acidobacteriaceae bacterium. Lineage (GTDB taxonomy): Bacteria > Acidobacteriota > Terriglobia > Terriglobales > Acidobacteriaceae > Telmatobacter. The sequence continues at coordinate 20,337 of JASHPJ010000038.1, read as the reverse complement.
TGCTGGCGCGGTCGATCACCTTTGAGCAGATGGCGCGGGTGAGCGCGGTGGTGACAGCGCACGGGATGAATATCGACCGCATCGAGAGGTTGAGCGGGCGGCTCTCAGGCCAGCTTGCGGCAGGCTCGGCCGAAGAGAACGCGTGTGTGGAGCTGGCGGTGAGCGGAGACGCTTCGCGCGAGGCGGGAATGCGCGCGGAGTTCCTGGCGATCGCGCAGCAGCAATGCATCGATATTGCATTTCAGCGCGAGGGCATCTTCCGGCGCAACCGGAGGCTATTTGCCTTTGACATGGATTCGACGCTGATCCAGGGCGAGGTGATCGACGAGCTGGCCAGGCTGGCCGGGGTGGGCGAGGGCGTGGCGCGCATTACAGAAGCGGCGATGCGCGGCGAGCTGGACTTCGACCAGAGCTTTACGCGGCGCGTAGCGCTGCTGAAAGGACTGCCGGCCGGGCGGGTGAGCGGTTTGCTTGATGCGATTCCGCTGGCCGACGGCGCGGAGCGACTGATTCGTACGCTGAAGATGCTGGGCTACAAGACGGCGATTCTTTCGGGCGGATTCAACTTCTTTGCGCGGTCGCTGCAGCAGCGGCTGGGCATCGACTACGTTTACTCGAACGAGCTGGAGATCGTGGGTGGCGCGGTGACCGGGCGGGTGGTCCCGCCGATCATCAACGGCGCGCGCAAGGCGGCGCTGCTCAGGGAGATTGCGGAGCGTGAAGGGATCTCGCTGGAGCAGGTGGTGGCCGTGGGCGACGGTGCAAACGATATTCCGATGCTGGATCTGGCGGGGATGGGCATTGCCTATCGCGCCAGGCCGATGGTGCAGCGAAGCGCCGATCAGTCGATCTCGTGCCTGGGGCTGGATGGGCTGCTGTACCTGATCGGGGTGCGGGATCAGGATCTGGATCATGACCAGCACGCGGCGAAGGTGTGAAGAGCACGCCATGCAATGGCGCGGACCTTGAAGGCCCGTATCCGCCGCGGCGAACCCACCAGGAGGTCGGCGCTACTTGACTGGCCCAGTGCCGCCGTTCTGACCCCTGCAATCTGACCCCTTCCGTCAAGGGCGGCCGATCATGACTTCTGTGGCTTTGATCAATGCCAGGGCCTGGTCTCCGGGTTTCAGGGCGAGGTCGCGGGCGGCGTCGGCGGTGATGATGGAGGTTACGCGCTGGTTGCCGACCGAGAGGACAACCTTTGCCAGAAAGCCCTCAATCGTGACGCTGGCGACGGTGCCGAGGAGCTGATTGCGTCCGCTGATGCGGGTCGAGCCGGGCTGCGCGGCGGCGGCAGGCAGGAACTCCTCGAGTGCTTCGAGCGGGATGCGGTGATGGCCGCCGGGCGTCTTGACGGTGCGGATGCGGCCGGCGAGAATCCAGTGCTTGAGCGTGGGATAGCTCATGCCGAGGCGCTCCGCGGCCTGGCGCGGCGTAAGCAGCGTGGAATGGCTCATGGGCTCCACTTTACACGGTTCTGCTGCCGGTGCGGTGCTGCCCTCCTAATAGTGCTAACAGGCCCTAAGATGCGTGCAAGGCCGCCGTTTCCTGTCGTCGCATCGGCTTTACCGGCCGCAGCGGCGGCTACTCGATAAAGAAGAGCTTCGCTCCGTGCTTTCTGGCAAAGGCGCGGGCGTTGGTCTGGATCGTTTGCCAGTCGTTGCCCGTGATGGCCTTTTTATTGAGCATGTCCCTGCCCGAGATGAAAATGGCTTCGAGATTGCCTGAAAAGGTAAGCGGCTCAAAGAGGTGTCCTTCGAGCAAGAGCATGGCCTCCGAGTGGATAGGCGCATTCTCGAGCCTCCCATCGAGGATGCAGCTCCTGTAAAGATCCTTCCTCAGCACGTCGCAAGCTTTGCCGTAGATGGCGCCCAGCAGGTCGTAACTTATCTGGTCATCTGCGGATACCTTGAGACCGAAGTCGATGCCGAACGTGTCGCCCGCGAAGTAGATTGCATTGGTCTTGAAGTGCCGGTTGAGCACCATGTAACTGTATCCGTAAGTTGTTGCGGAGCCATGCGGCCTGCGTCCGTAATTCAGAGCCGCGAAGACCTGTTTCGATTTTGGATTGAAAAACGGATTGGAAGCCTCGAATTCTCCCGGCTGTGCATCGACGGTCGGGGCATTCAGCGCGCCCGGTGACATGACGCGGCCCATTCCTCCGTAAGCGGGGGCGAATTTGCCGCTCGACATCACGTCCCGGCGGAAGGTGACTTTATCATCGGTAGCCGCGCGCGTCTGGGCGGGATTCAGAGAGTCATCCTTCAGCCGCATCTGTTTGTAGGCCGCCTGGCCTGGGGCGTTGATGGTGCGTATGGCGCGCTCGTACATCTGCGTATACGAATCGTAGTTGTTCGGCGTCATGAACCAACTGGTGGCCTTGAAATTGATGGTCAAGTCGGCCGTCTGAAGGCGCTTGGTCATGTGCTCGAAGCCCTCCATCAACTGGGCTTGCGTGCACTGGCGGCCCTGGGGTGTCCTGCGTAGCGCTGCGATAGTTTCCTGGATGAGGCCATCCTTCTTGTTTTTGTTGATATCAAGCAGCTCCGAACGCACATAGTGATGCTGCACAACATTTGCCTGCACTCTCTGCATCTGCTCGCTCAGTTGCGAAGTAGGGGTGGTCGGCTTGACTCCAGTTGTCCATGTGCCCATGTCTGATCCTCCTTCCGGTCCATCATTCCACGGGCCGAAAGGAGGGGCAAGAACTTTCGAAGCAGCCGTTTTCGACGCACCGGTTGACAGCATCGCGCGAGCCAGTCTTCACATGGTTGTAATCACTCAATGCGGCTGATTGAGCCCTCGTTTGAGGCAGGATGTGCCTATACGGCGGCTCGGACTCGGTCGCATTGTACGCGGCAACCTGTGGGGAATAGAAGGTGCGTGCGGGGGCACGGCGAAGCGCCGCAGGAGCCTGGAGATCGGCAACCGCAGCGGGTGTGGTGAATCTGAAATGCGTGGAAAAACAACCGCAGATTCCGCCACGGCGGATCTTCGACCTTCGGGTCTCGTGACAGCAATCACTCGACAGTGGCCTATATGAGTGATAGGCTTCCGATGTTCATTGGGTCTGGGCGCCTGAAGGTCCGTTTCTGAGGGTCGTCAGGGCCTGGTGGAGGCGACGCTACGCGGCATTACAGCGAAGCCAGAGTTGCTGTATCTCGGGGCTACTGCCTTGCAGTTGACGCGACCATCAGGGAGCGGCAACCTGGCGCGTCTCTCCGCAGGACACGCTTACTCTGGTTTCGCTCTAAACCTTTACGTCTGGAGGGTATGTGAATCCACAGGGTTGGGTGTACTTTTTTCTGGGAGTCAGCGTATTTTCGCTCATTGTCGCGGTGTTTTTCGCGCGGCAGGTCATCGGTTCCGACACCGGCACGCCGGATATGCAGAAGATTTCGGCGGCCATCAAGGAAGGCGCAGAGGCTTTCCTGAAACGGCAGTACAAGACGATCTATGCGTTGTCGATTGTGCTGGCGGTGCTGATCTTTGCGTTCTACATGCTTACGGGCAAGGGAACCGACCTGGCGCTGAAGACCGTAATCAGCTTCTTTGCCGGAGCCATCTGCTCGGGGCTGGCGGGGTTCTCGGGCATGTTCGTTTCCATCCGCGCCAACCTGCGCGCGGCAGCCGCGGCCAAGAAAAGCCTGAACGGCGCCCTGCAGATGGCGCTGCGTGGCGGCGCAGTAACCGGACTTTCGGTCGTGGCGCTCTCGCTGCTCGGCGTGGGCATTATCTTTCTGGCCTTCGGCGGCATGGCGCATCCGGAGAGTGTTCCCTACCAGATCGTGGGCTTTGGCTTCGGCGCCAGCTTCGTGGCGCTGTTTGCGCAGCTCGGCGGTGGCATCTATACCAAGGCCGCTGATGTGGGCGCCGACCTGGTGGGCAAGGTGGAAGTAGGTATCCCCGAGGACGATCCGCGCAACCCGGCGGTCGTGGCCGACCTGGTGGGCGACAACGTGGGCGACTGCGCCGGCCGTGGCGCCGACCTCTTCGAGTCGACGGCTGCCGAGAACATCGGTGCAATGATCCTGGCGGTAGCGCTGTTCGGCGCGCTGCGGGGCACCAATCCGCAGGCGGCGCTGCTGGCCATCTTCTTCCCGCTGGTGGCTCGCGCCTTCGGGCTGATCGCGTCGATCATTGGCATCTTCATCGTGAAGCTGAAGGACGAGACCGAAGACCCGATGTCGGCGCTGAACCGCGGTTACCTGGTAACCACGGTTCTCGCTGCAATCGGCTTTTACCTAGCGGTGCGCTTCCTGCTCAGCGACATTCCAGGCTCCAACTACATCTGGTTCTTCTATGCTGGCCTGATCGGTATCATCAACTCCTTCCTGTTCGTGTGGATTACCCAGTACTACACTGAGTACCGCTACCGTCCGGTGCAGTTGATCGCCAAGAGCTGCCAGACGGGCTCGGCGACCGACATTATCTCCGGCCTTGCCGTCGGCATGGAGTCCACGGCGCTGCCGGTGCTGGCCATCTCCGCCTCCATCATGGGCAGCTTCTGGTGCGGTCTTGAGGCTATGCCCGGCGTCCGGAGCGCGGGCCTGTTCGGCACCGCCATTGCCACCATGGGCATGCTCTCCACCTGCGCTTACGTGCTGGCGATGGATACCTTCGGGCCCATTACCGACAACGCCGGCGGCATTGTGGAGATGAGCGGCTCGCCGGAAGAGATTCGCAAGCGGACCGACCGGCTGGACGCGATCGGCAACACCACCAAGGCGCTGACCAAAGGCTATGCCATCGGTTCGGCGGCGCTGGCGGCCTTCCTGCTGTTCTCGGCCTATCTCGATGAGGTAGCCGATATGGTAAAGAATGTCATCCACAAGGGCGACCCGGCGTTTGCCAGCTTCACCTTCGAGCACGTTGATCTGTCCAAGCCGGCGGTCTTTGTGGCCTCGCTGATTGGCGCGGCGCTGGTGCTGCTGTTCAGCTCGTTTGCGATTCAGGCGGTAGGCAAGAGCGCCTATTCGATCATTGAGGAGGTGCGGCGGCAGTTCAAGGAAAACCCCGGCATCATGGAAGGAACGTCGAAGCCGGACTATGGGCGTTGCGTGGACATGGTGACGCGGGCTGCGCTGAGGCAGATGGTGCTGCCCGGATTGCTGGCCGTGGGCGTGCCCATCGCCGTCGGATTCATCTTCAAGCTCTTCAACACGGCCCAGGAGCCGACGCTGGCTGCCGAGAGCGTGGCCGGGTTGCTGATGGTGGGAACCATCGGCGGCATCCTGTTTGCCACGTTCATGAACAACGGCGGCGGCGCATGGGACAACGCGAAGAAGTATATCGAGATGGGCAACTACGGCGGCAAGCGCTCGGAGGCGCACAAGGCTTCGGTGGTAGGCGACACGGTGGGCGATCCATTCAAGGACACGGCCGGGCCGTCGATCCACGTGCTCATCAAGCTGCTGTGCACGGTAACCTTCGTGATGGCGCCGCTGTTCTTGTAGCGGGTCAGTATCCGCTTCCGTCCCACGGGCATAAAACCGTCCGTGGGGCGCGGGCGTAGCAAGTGAACGTTAGCGCCTTTCCGTAAATTGTCTGGACGCGGACGATTCTGCCTGGTTGATGGTGCGGCCACGCATGCGCAAGAGCATGCGTGGCCGTGTTGATTTGACCTGAATGAAAGAAATTGTGCCCGGTAAGTCGTATTGCTTCGCACGCAAGATCACCCTATTGTGCGGAAGAGAAAGGGGAATGTGCCGGGTGCGTGGACGCGCCTGGCGTGCGAAGCTGTGATGCCGCTTTTCATCTTCGAATGGGTCGTGGAGTGGCTGCTGGCGGGTGCTGCCACGCTCTACGTCAGCTACTGCGGCGTGCAGGCGCATCGCAGGAGCACGCAGCCCTGGGAGCTGCTCGTAGCGCGGCTCCAAAGTGCAGAAGCCGCGAAGATCGATGCCGCTGGCCCGGTGACGGCAAAGCGGCGCGGGCTCAGGGCGGCGTATCGCGTGGCGGGTGTGGCGCTGGAGATGGCGGATTACGCCGAGCGGAACGGCGATGCGCAGGCCGGGCTGCTAGAAACACTGCGCAATGCCGCTGCGCAGATTCGGCTGCTGGCGGTGAGGCGGCTGGTGATCGGCGTCCTGGCGCGCTAACTCTCTCACAGTCTGCGCACTTGGGCCAATCTCTCAAGTAAAACTTGAAGTGGCGGATCGAAGCTGCTCGAGCGTCCGGCGCTGGAAACCTTCATTATCGAAATTCTGCGGGACGAGCCAGTTTTCGAAAGCGCGCTTTCGGAGGGGCCACTCGTGGTCGAGCATGGAGAACCAGGCAGTGTCGCGGTTGCTGCCTTTCACGACCATGTGCTGGCGGAAGACGCCTTCGAAGCTGAAGCCGAGGCGTGCGGCGGCGCGGCGGCTGGCTGCGTTCAGCGCGTTGCACTTCCATTCGTAGCGGCGGTAGCCCAGAGTCTCAAAGACGTGGTGTGCCATCCAATACATAGCTTCCGTGGCGGCGCGGGTGCGCTGGAGCGCGGGCGAAAAGAGCACGTTGCCGACCTCGACGACGCCGTGCTGCGGGACGGCGCGCATCAGGCTGGCCCAGCCTAGAGCTTTTCCAGCGTCAGCCGGAATGATGGCGAAGAGGACGGCTTTCTCGGACTGGCGCCAGGCTTCAAGAGATTCGAAGATATCCTGCGCGCTGGCATAGGGGCCTTTGGGGAGCCAGGTCCAGAGTTCGTTGTAGGCGTGGGTAGCCTGCCAGAGCGCATCAGCGTGGTGTGCGACGAGCGGTTCCAGGGTGACGTACCGGCCGCGGAGGGTAACGGGTGAAGGTGCGGCAGGAGGGTTCCAATTGAGCAGTAGCTGTGTGGGATCGGTCACAGAGATAGGGTAGCAGGGCAGCGGGATAGCGCGTTGGCAGGTTAACAAGTTAGCAGGTATGGTGGCGGAGCAAGTCGATTGGCTGCAACGAGTTCTACTGGATTATTCGTGTGGTGGTTATGCCAGTAGGGAGAGTCTGGGAGAACTGGTAGTGATCAGGGAATCGCGATGCCAAAGTACTTCCAGCCAATTTCTAACAGGTCTTGATCGGTCATGACACCATATTCGATACGAGGTTTTTTGCCGGGCGCGATGAAGTAGTAGCCAACCTGCTTTTTGCTGTTTGGGAAGTCCAGAGTTTCCCCATCTGCTTGAACACGGAATGAAGGTGCATTGACGATCTGGATCGTAATACCAGCTTTGGCGAACCGTTCCTTGACCTGAAAAACGTAGAAGTTGAAATCGTCAATGGCTTCAGATGTGTCGGCGTCCCGGTCAACCTGTGCTTGGGTTGTAGGGAAAAATGCGATAACCGTCGGTTTGCTGACCACAACAAGAGGTTGGTGAATACGGGCCTGCATAGGCGCAGTTACGAGACCTGAGATAACGATTGAGGTGATGGCAATCAGCCACTTCATAAGAAACGTGTTCTCCTTGCCTCTCTTTGAGTCAACTGTACAGTCCTGGCCTAGTTGTCTCTGTCCCTGTTGTCCACATTCGCACATTGATAGCGTCGAAATGCACTGATTTTGCACTGTTTCCGCGCCTTGTTTGCAGATGGGGCAGGGGCTAGGCTGGGAATTGCGCGGCGGGAGTGCGCGACAGGGCCGATGGATGCGGGTTTTGCACTGTGAATGGTGCATGAAATCCGCGTCGGAAGAGGTCGTTTCGAGCTTTCCACAGGCAAATGACGGGGTTTAGCAATCGGATGCCCGCAAACGTGACGAAAATACCAGATGTTGTGGTTTCCGGTTGACACGTACCATAGACAGCGGTATTTTTTCATCTGCGGCTGTAAACGGATTGCAATGAAAAGCCGGCCGATCAAGGGCCGGATGGGCCGCCATGGAAGCAAGAAGCACGGCTCATTCCAATCCCCGTTTCCCGTTTGTTGTTCGACGTACGACCCTCCTTCCGGCCACAGTTTGCGCGGTCGATGGGGGCAGTTTCACTACCTTATTTGCCGGTCGAGAGGATGCCATGAACGAAATTTACCTTCAAAGTGCCGCGGCGGCGGCGCAGACGCCTTATACAGACAAGGGCCTGGTGTTTACACGCCGGTTTTCGAAGCAGGGCATTTCGCCTTACGACGAGCTGCAGTGGGAGCGGCGGACGGCGTCGATTACCGACACGAAGGGCAACACGATCTTCGAGCAGAAGGACGTGGAGGTGCCGGTGGACTGGTCGATGACGGCCACGAACATCGTGGCCTCAAAATACCTGCACGGGCAGCTCGGGACGCCGGAGCGCGAGACGGGCGTGCGGCAACTGGTGGGCCGGGTGGCGGAGACCATCCGGGACTGGGGCATCCACGGCGGCTACTTTGCCACGGCAGACGACGCGGAGATCTTCCACGACGAGCTGGCAAACATGCTGCTGACGCAGAAGGCGGCATTTAACTCGCCGGTGTGGTTCAATGTGGGCTGCGACCGGCTGGAGCCGGAGTCAGACGGGCAGAACTGGCACTGGGACCCGGCGACGGGCGGCGTGCGCTACGCAGCGACGGGCTACAAGAACCCGCAGTGCTCGGCGTGCTTCATCAACTCGGTAGAGGACTCGCTGGAGTCGATCCTGACCCTGGCCAAGACCGAAGGCATGCTGTTCAAGTGGGGCTCGGGCACGGGCACGAACCTGTCGACCATCCGCGGATCGAAGGAGTTGCTCTCCGGCGGCGGCGAGGCCAGCGGCCCGCTGAGCTTCATGCGCGGCTTCGACGCATTCGCCGGAGTCATCAAGAGCGGCGGCAAGACGCGCCGCGCGGCCAAGATGGTGATCCTGAATGTGGACCACCCGGACATCATGGATTTCATCGACTGCAAGGCCAAGGAAGAAGCCAAGGCCTTCACGCTGATCAAGGCGGGCTATGACGGAAGCGGTCCGGACTCGGAGGCGTATTCATCGATCTTCTTCCAGAACGCGAACAACTCGGTGCGCGTAAGCGACGAATTCATGCGCGCGTATGAAGCGGATGGCGACTTCTGGACGCATACGGTGAAAGACCGCAAGCCCGTGCAGAAGTACAAGGCGCGGGAGATCATGAAGAAGATTGCCGAGGCCACATGGCTGTGCGGCGATCCGGGCATGCAGTTCGACACCACGATCAACAAGTGGCACACGAGCAAAAACACGGCGCGCATCAATGCGTCGAATCCCTGCTCGGAGTACATGTTCCTGGATAACTCGGCGTGCAACCTGGCAAGCTTCAACCTGCTCAAGTTCGTTACGCCGGCGGGGGCCTTCGATATTGCCGCGTATCGTCACGGCATTGCGGTGATGATCACGGCGATGGAGATCCTGGTGGACAACTCCGGGTATCCGACCGAGGCGATTGCGCGGAACTCGCACGACTACCGGCCGCTGGGGCTGGGCTATGCGAACCTGGGTGCGCTGCTCATGGCCTTCGGTCTGCCGTATGACTCGGCGGCGGGACGCGATGTGGCGGCGGCTCTGACGGCGATCATGTGCGGGCAGTCGTATCTGCAGTCGGCGATGATTGCGGCAAGCTGCCCAGGGCTGGCCTCGGCCACGCCGCTGACGGCTTCTGTCGAGCGGCAGGGCGGAGCGTGCCCCGGTTTCTACGTGAATCGCGAGCCGTTCCTCGACGTGATCCGCATGCATCGCGCCGAGGTAAACAATATCGGTAAATGGAAGATGAGCGGCGAGCCGTTCAACGTGGCGCAGCTTGATGCGCTGATCGACGCGAGCCGCGAGTGCTGGGACCTGGCGCTGGTCTACGGCGAGAAGTATGGTTATCGCAACTCGCAGGTAACGGTGCTGGCGCCGACGGGAACCATCGGCTTTATGATGGATTGCGACACGACGGGCATTGAGCCGGACCTGGCGCTGGTGAAGTACAAGAAGCTGGTCGGCGGCGGCATGATCAAGATCGTGAACAACACCGTGCCGGCGGCGCTGTTCAAGCTAGGCTACAAGAACGACGACGTGAACGCGATTGTGAGCTACATCGATGCGACGGGCACGATCGAGGGCGCGCCGGGTATCAAGCTGGAGCACCTGGCGGTGTTCGATTGCAGCTTCAAGCCGGCCAAGGGCACGCGGTCCATCCATTACATGGGGCACATCAAGATGATGGCCGCGACCCAGCCGTTCCTTTCCGGCGCGATCTCGAAGACGGTGAACCTACCGCACGAAGCCACGGTGGAAGACGTGGCCGAGGCGTATGCCGAGAGCTGGCGGCAGGGCATCAAGGCTGTGGCTATCTATCGCGATGGCTCGAAGGGCACGCAGCCGCTGAACACGAGTATCGACTCCAGGAAGGAGCCTTCGGCGCTCGATGCTGTTGCCGGGCACGTGCTGACGCAACTGGCCACGGGACAGACGGCGGCCGAGGTGGACGTGAAGGCGCTCGAAGCCAAGGCCGGCGAGAAGGCGGAGGTGAGCGCGAAGCAACTGGCCGGCGCGGCCCGGGCCTTCCAGAACGCGATGGACGCGATTGCCGCGGCGGCGACGCCGGTGGTGAAGACGGTCGCTCCAGTGGAACAGCCGCAGGACCTGAATGCACCGCCGCGTGCTGTGCGGCACCGGCTGCAGGAAGAGCGCGCGTCGATTACGCACAAGTTCTCGATCGCCGGCCACGAGGGGTACATCACCGTGGGGCTCTACGCCAACGGACAGCCCGGCGAGATCTTCATCAAGATGGCCAAGGAAGGCTCGACGGTTTCTGGACTGATGGATGCGTTCGCAACCTCGGTTTCGCTGGCGCTGCAGCATGGCGTGCCGCTCAAGGTGCTGTGTGAGAAGTTTGCGCACACGCGGTTTGAGCCTTCGGGCTGGACGGGCAACGAACAGATCGGCTACGCGAAGAGCCTGATGGATTACATCTTCCGCTGGCTGAGCCTGCGGTTTCTTTCAGGCACGCAGCTCACGCTGTTCGCGGGTCTCGCTCCGCAGGCGCCGCAGTTGCCGGCTTCGTCGAGCCTGTTGCCGGAGACAGAGAGCGAAGATGAGGCGGTGGCTTCGCAGGAGCATCTGGCCAAGCTGGCCAAGGAGGTTGCGCGGCGGCTGAACCAGGCCACCGGGCAGGCGGGTGGCGTGAGCGGTGGTGGAGGGATTGCCTCTGAAGCGCGCCCCTGGCAGGCGCTGGCAAGTGCGGCTGCGAGCACTGCGGGGCAGGTTCCGGAGCTGAAGGATCGGGGCATCTATCATGCGGCCGACGCGATGCGCGGGATGTACGAGATGGGCGACGCGCCGAGCTGCTCCACCTGCGGAGCGATCATGGTGCGGAACGGAAGCTGCTACCGCTGCATGAGCTGCGGATCGACGAGCGGTTGCAGTTGACTACTTAAGTAGAGCAGATAATCAGAGTGTGGGTTGACGCATAAGGTGAAAGTTCGACCCCATAAGATGAAAGTTGACACCCTATAAAATGAAAGTCGCACATTGTTAAAGACTTGCAGTTGGCTCGCCCGGAGCGCATGAGGTTTGTGAGCTCTGGGCGAAAAATCATGCATAACCTGCATCACCTATATAACTTGCTTGTTTTCAGTGCACAATGGACAATTCAGGTTATTCTCACCTTGTTCCAAACCTACACCTCCGTACACCGTGGCGAGCTCATGCACCCGTGCCATGGTGGCCAGGTCCATTGCGAGCCCCTTCCCCGCTTTCCCAAGCCGGCGCGTAGAAAGACCGACCTTCTTTAGGAGGTGTCCAATCGTCTCGGTGCTGTAGTGCAGGCGCTCTCCGCGCGCCTGCGCGATTCGATTGACTTCGGTGGCAATCACGCCGACCAGGATTTGGGCCTCGCCTGCGTGCGCCGGGTTAAGGGTTGCCTCCAGCGTGACGGCCTCGAGGCATGTTGAGCGGTCTGCTTGGCGCTGGCTCTCAACTGGCCCGAGCAGTGAGACCAGATTAGACTGGAGCGACGGGGAATCTACGATGCAAGCGCCGAGTGCGCTCGCGACTGCACGCGTTTCAGATGTCAGTGCGGGAGCATCAAAGTCCGAGTTGTAGACCTAGACAAGATTCTTGAGACGATACTGCTGCAACTGGTTCTGCATGTCCAACACCGCTGCATCGGTCTGCCGAGATGAATGCTCTATCGCGGGAGCGGTTGGCTGCAGTCTCACCTGAAGGCTGTTCCGTGGCACCTGCTCGGCGGAGACGTCCTCCCCTGCATATATTGCTTTTGGACCAAAGAAGTCCTTATATCCGTCACCGTCGTTGATCAAGTAGCCGCGTGTCGAGGTGCAACCCAGGGTAGTTACCATTTGCTTCGAGATGTTCGGAGCGTAGAAAAGCACGGTGGGAGTGGCATGCCAGTTCAAATTCTGGAGGATGGAGATATCGGCTCGCGGCAGCATCATCCCGTAGCGGCAGAAGTTCCTCAGCGTGCGCAGTACCAGGTCGCCTTCGAACGCCGGCGCGATAATCACAAGACCAGGCGCGAGAGACAGGCCGTCGGCAAACCAGGTGGAGATCGTCCAGTAAGATAGCAGGGCGCTTGTCTGTTCGAGAAGAAACGCCTGCTTGGCTATAGCTTGCTGAAGGCGACCGAAGAGCTCGGCGGTGGTCCCGTAGCGCGCCGAACCTGTCGGGACAGGAGTTGCCTGCAAAGGGGCTCGCACGGATTCAGCTCGCTTGATAATCTGCTCGAGACTCGCTTCACGACCCTCTTCCACTTCGAATGGCGGCTTCCATGATGTCAAATTGTTCTTGCTACTGCGCACCGGTTCCTCGATGCACTGGAACTTGAGCACCTGTTTCGCGACGGAACTTTGAGCATGGCTGTTGACAGAGTTGGTCGAGGCGGCCGTCGGCGTCGCAGTGTTCGATGCTGGTGCCGGCGCCTCCGGCCCAGGATCCATCGACCGATCTATTACACCTTCCGCGGGGACCGGTCCTGCGCCCGTCAGCGTGGCGGGCTCCGACGCAGCCTCACTTGTGTTCCCATTGGGTTCGACGTGCGCGAGGGGAAACTCGGCGTCGTTGGCGTTCGTGGTTGCACTGTAGTTTTCCATTCGCACCTTACCTTTTCGGGTTGCCCTGGGCCGCCAGGAACTTACTGGCAGACCAGGCACTCTAGTTATGGATGTGAAAGTTCTATTTCTTGCAACTGTCTCCTCCTGGCCTGGAGTTTTGACAGGGGGGAGCCGGCAGTCGCCATCGCGGCGCCCATGAGGTTGTCCCCACTGCGCCGCGATGTCTGCAGCCGGCCTATGTCCTGACTATCCCTCAAAGTCAGACTCGGGGTCCTCAATCCAAGCCCGGACGTCCAATGTACCCATGAGGGAATCTAAGACCAACTTGTAGTTTCGCCCGATCTTTAAATGCTCGGAAGTCCAACGACGGAAGTCGTTAGCCATCTTTGGCGAGATAGGCTTCAGAAGTAGATAGCAGGCCTTCGCCTCATCCTCGGACCAAAGGTCCCGCTCTGAAGCAGAGCTGGCCTTACCGAAGGTGAACTGCTTGAGAGTCCGCATTACCTTCCGGCGTTCTGCGGCCGTGAGCCGCACAAACGAGTTCCCGAGCTTGGTTGTCAATTTGCGAATTTCAAATTCATTGGGCTGCGGTCCTTGAACCAGCCCATCACTACCGATTTTTGCCATTCAAATTCCTCCAACTGTTAGAATTGTTTCGGTTGCTACGTCAAATTCCCATTCACCAAGCGCGGTGAGTCCGAGCGCGTGAAAGGCCGAATGGGTAGCCTTCCTCGGCCGCTAATTCCTGGGTTTCACCAGGACCCTTGTGTACCTAATACGGCGCTTTTGGATGTTTGCACGGACCGTTTTGGGGCCGACGATGAAAATTCTTGCCCCAGGAAAAAATGAACATGCCAAAAACCTCAGCTCGTCCAGCCTGGTGAATCTGGTTGGTGTAGCAGGGCTCAAAGCCAGGGTTGCAATTCAATGACTGGTTGCCTCTGCCGCGCGCCGGCAATGAGAGTGTCGCTTGCGCCAGGATCGGCCCGGGCAAGGTCCCATCCTCCGCGCTGCCTGACACAGATATCCCGGTGCTCCGCGATTGCTCTGCCGAGTTCCAGCCCGCGCAATTGGTGACGACACGGGTATAGGCGAGATGGCGCAGGCAGCCACCTTGCGTATTCTTGAGGTACCTCCCCTTTCGGCCGTTCGGGGCGCGTGTCTGCCGATCACCGGCACCGTTGCCTCGCATCTCACCGAGGAACAGCACTCTATTCTCGTCATCGCGAGGATGAAAGACAGGCTCCGGCATAACGGCCCGGAGGCTTGTCAGCTTAGTTAGGTGATTTTCGGTATTGGCCACAAGCTCGTCCTAGAGCCGTGGTATCAACATCAAGGATGGATAATTTAAGGGAGACAAAAACCGAGCATCCATCCGTAGACGTAGTAATCCCACGGCGTGAATGCGCGGCTTCCTGGGCGCAACCGAACACGATATTGTACCGCGCCGGACAATTCCCGGTGCCCGCTGCGCGGCGCGAGCCTTAATACTAAGATACCATACTCAGAGCTCGACGTCACCTACCGGTAGTGGTGCAGTTTCAATTTGGATAACCTAAGCAAGGCTTTGCTTCGATCTGAGCGGCAAGGCCCTGATTCTGTCCACGACTACGCCTGTTGCAAGGCAGTCGTCCTCGTTGTAGTCAAGGATCCGTTGCTTGATTGCGCTATCGCCGGTCTCAATCCAGCAATTGTACCATCCCGAGGTATCTTGTGATGGTTTTTATAGATTGGTTATAAAGCGGCCACTCCGTAGCTCTCTTGATGACATCGAAGTAAAGATCGATCATCACAGGGTTCGCAAAAAGATCTTCAACTTCGCTTACTGAGCATACGGCAGGGTATTTTGCTGCGAGTTTCTTGTACTCAGTCCTCTCGTATGTAGTAGATCGTTGAGTCCTGGACTCGCGCATTTAGGTACTCCCATGCGCTTCGGAATGCCGCCTCCTCGTGGATGGGTTCAATTCCAACTGCAAAATGGGGCAAGAATATAGCCATGTCCGAGCGCGCGTACTCACGTTTCACAAATCCGTGCAGGTAAACGACACCGCGCATCGGATCAACCTCAATGTCGAATAACACTTCTTTTTTGTTGATCGGAAAATCGACCCTCTCCTTAAGGTAGGCGGTCGCACCTGGCGTACTCAGCAATAGGGCTCGAGAGTGGAATTTGAGCAAACTGTCGGGTCCGATTCCGGAAAACGCGGTCTTCTTCCCCTGCACGAAGGTGTTGGGATTGCTATCGGCGAATGCCTGAATGGTTGGGAGACGCCGCTGATCTTATCTCGGCTGGCCCGACCCGATTCTGCAATCAGCGTTAGGTCGCCTGCTTTTTCAAGCACTTCTCTGCAGGATGACTGCCCAAGTTGCTGTATTGCGGACTCCTTGCGGCTCCGTGAGGGGGCACGCGACACGCCTGCCATCACGGTCAACGATGTAGGCGGAGCGACCGGGAGCTGCAGAACCGAGTTGTTCAAGAATGAAGACATAGTGTGCAAGCTGGAACGCGTAGTGCTTCTTTAACCTACCCTTACTTTCGTCTCCCTCAAAGCCGGAGCCCGACTTGATGTCGCCCGGGATGTACCCCATGCCGGTCCATTCTAAGACTCTGTCCAAAAACTAAGCATGTCGCCTGAGTAACAAATGGGCGAAGGCGACATAGAGCATGGCTTCAGCCGAAGTGTGATATAGTTCGTAGTCTTTGCTCAGGCGGCGGGACCAGTTCAGCCAGGCCAAGGTGCGCTCGACAATCCAGCGCTTGGGTAAGATTTTGAACTGGTGCAACTCATTGCGTTTAACCACTTCGACCGTGTAGCCGAACATCTCCTTAGCCCACTCGATCAGCGTGCCTGTGTAGCCGCCGTCGACGAACACCTTGGCGATGGCGCCGAAGCGGCAAAACAACCGCATCAACACCGCCCGCGCTCCTACCCGATCCTGGATGCCGGCCGAATGCACCACTACGGTCAGCAGGTTACCTTGCGTATCGACCGGTCGCCACGGCGACTGCCGCTTGCGCCCCTTGATCTTTTTGCCCGCGTCGTAGCCGCGCCGCCCCCTTTTAGCGCCGTCTTGGCCGATTGCGAATCGACGATAGCCACGCTGGGCGTGGGACTGTGTCCACCTGCCTTGCGGCCCTGCTCGCGCAACGACCGGCTGACACGTTCCCACGTCCCGTTGTCGCGCCAGGCGCGAAACTGCTCATGCATCGACTTCCAGGGAGGAAAGTTGCTGGGCAACTGCCGCCACTGGCAGCCCGTCTTCACCACGTATAACAGGGCATCCACCCCCCGCCGCAACTCATACGTGCGTGGACGGCCTCCCCCGTGACCCTGGCCGCGCTCTGCCCGTAGCAGCGCTTCCAGACGCGACCACTGTCCATCTGTCAAATCGCTCGGATAGCCGTGTCATCGCTCGGAGGAGGTCAGTTATCCTCGGTGCTGGACGCTGGCTGCTCCGTGGAGCTCCCTCGAAGTCCATCGCCGGTCGGTTTCGGACGGAATTTTAGAGGGGGAAGAAGTACGAGCTATATAATTCATTTTCAACGTGAAACTGCGAATCTACAGGCACGCTGCTGACGTGGGCCGCTACTCGAACCTTGTTCAGCAACAAGGCGATTCTGAGCGTGACGTGCTGGGCTTTCTGCCCAGATCTGCGTACTCAGAAGCAGCGGCGCAGGGCAAACTTTACGTGGCGACGGCGGAGGTTGCTGGAGGTGAGCATTACGCCGGACATCTGCTCTATGGGGGCAGATTTCCGCATCTGCGAGTCTTCCAGCTTTACACCCTCCCGCAGTTCCGCGGGCGCCACATCGGTCGGCAACTGATTGACACCTTCGTTTCGGACGCCGAATCGCAGAACTACATCACGATCAGTGCGCGCGTCGCAGCCGATTTGGCCGCAAACGAGTTCTGGGAGCGCATGGGCTTCAAGACGATCCGAACGGTGGCAGGAGGGACAACCACCGGTCGCCAGATTAACGTGCGCCAACGCGAGCTTGACACTCCAACCCTCTTCAGCATTCCTGAGATGAAGCGAGTGACAAAGCTTCCTAGACACGGAAGAAATGAACGGCCAATTTTCGCACTGGACGTCAATGTTTTTCTAGACGTAATCAAAGATCGCCCACGTGCAGAGTACGCCAGGCGATTAATAACGGCATCGATGAGTGGAATGCTCCGACTTTTCGTGGCACGCGAATTTGTGAACGAACTGGCACGTGCAGCCCGCCAGCAGGATCCTGACCCGGTTGTACAGCTGGCGATGACGTTACCCCAGTTCACAGGGGTTCCAGAGCCAATGCTCGCAGCGTTGAAAGCAGAGCTTGGGGCGCTGGTCTTTCCCAATCGCACAACCACTGGAAATCTACGGGAACGGGATCAATCAGACCTGACTCACCTGGCGACCATGATCCATCACAATGCTTCCGGATTCGTCACTAGCGACGATTCGATTCTCGGAAAGCGAGATGAGTTGCAAAGACGATTTCAGATTGAAGTGTTAGGTCCAGCCGAGTTGGCAGAGATCTACTTACCGTCACAATGGACGCCAGCCCAGGCTCAAGTGGAGTTATTCGATGGCGCCCTATTAGAAGTCGCCGAGCTTGACGAAGGGCGAAGGGCTGAAGCCGAGTCGTTTCTCCATTCGTGCTCCATGACGGCAGAGCAAATCTCTCAAGCATTATTACCCGGGCAATCCGCCTGCCTCCGCCATAGAGTCGTTGCAGCAGCGGCAGGAGAGATGATCGGCTTCGCAGCATGGAGCGCTGCTATAGGTCCGCAAGCCTCTGCCGATGCATGGCTCGGTATGGACCTTTCCAACCCCCTTGGAGAATTAGCGTGCGACGTCCTTCTTGACACGATGTGTCGAGATATCTGCCAGACGCGTCCAGCGAGTGTGAGTATCGATTGTCAGAACACGAATCGCGAAACGCTGGAGTATGCAAAGGGTCAGGGCTTCGAAGAGGGCCCGTCGAAAGACCATCCGCAAAAACTCAAGAAGTACTGCATCGGAAGGATCGTCGGACCTAAGAATTGGGACGAAATTCGGGAACAATTGTCTCATTCCTTTGAGCTCAACATGCCCGCAACTCCGCCGCGCTATTCAGGTCCGGAGACACCCCTCACAATCGACCGTGCCGGTAGCCACTCGATAATATTGCCGCTACAGGACTTTGAATCGCAATTCGGCCCTGTCATCGTAATGTTCCCTGGGCGCCCGGCGGTGGTCGTGTCCATTCAGCGGCAATACGCGGATCTCCTCCTCAATACCGCGGACCAGCAATCCTTGTTTGCGCCGCCAGAGGCGTCTGTGATCGGCGAGCGGCTGTACTTGAGCAGTCCTCGGGCTTTGACTTCTCTCACTCCTGGCTCCGTTATCCTGTTTTATGAGTCAAAGCGCGCGGATAATAGGCGTGGGGCAATCGTCGCGGCTGCCACTGTTACGAGGACCGCGATCAAGGAAACAAGTGAAATTGGCACGGAAACTACCAGGCGCGGAGTCCTCAGTTCGGATGAAGTCCAGACGGTGAGTTCAACTGACAAAACGAGCTTGACCTTCTTTAGTCAGCTTTTTCGCTTCAAGAGCCCAGTCGGTCTGTCCCGATTGGACGAGCTTGGATGCGTTGACGGTGCCAAATTCGTTACCGCTCGCGGCATCGATTTCAACGCTGCTTCCATCATTATGGATGAGGGGAAACCAAGTGTCTGACTGTCCTGACATTTTGATCTCTTTGCGGCCTGCCTACACAAAAGCGATTCTTGAGGGCAGAAAAACTGTCGAACTACGGCGCCGGAAGGTCCACGCCGCAGTAGGCACCCGCGTTTGGCTTTACTCCAAGACCCCAACCGCCAGAATTGAGGGTATTGCAAGGATCAAACACGTTCATGAGGGTGGCGTTCCGGGTATTTGGTCCGAGTATTCAGGCCAGGTTGGCGTCTCAAAAGGAGAATTCGAGGACTACTTCAAGGGTTGCCGCAAAGGCTGTGCGATCGTCCTCGTCGAGGTGCGCGCGATTTCTCCAGCTGTCGATCTCAACACTGTGAGAAGCCGGCTCGGCGACTTCCACCCGCCGCAATTCTTCAAGCGTCTTAACTCGACAGAGATTGCGGTCTTACACGAGGTAGCAAACGGGCGCTCGCACAGTCGGCAATCTGTCTGCGAGCGTAAACACCGTTCGAAACGGCAAGGACTAACTTCGGGGCTATTGTAGAGCTGTACTGGTCTAGAGCAACAGACAATCCTTCGGTGGACGCACTTCCTTCTCCGGCACGTGGCGCAGTTGCCTTACAGCTACACAAAGGGTCCCGTAATTCCAAATTGCGACAGGCGAATCTTCATAGATTCGGGGCTAACAACATATTTCTTCGCCAAAAGAACTAGTGTCCGCGCATCAAGCGTCTCAAGTGTTTCGAGATCGTCCTGAAGGAACTTGGTGGGCATCAACAGGGACGCGGCAAAACGATTCGCTTCAACCTCTAACCAATTGATTGCTTTGGAGGAATCGGAGCTTCGCCAAGCCACGCGGAAGTTCTGATCAACATGTTCTTCGAGACCCTTATGAAAAAAGTAGTGCCCTAGTTCATGTGCGATTGTGAATCTCTGACGATTCTGGTGATGGGCCGGATTTACGGCGATCACAACATGCTTGTCTTTGCGTATGATCGCTCCGGAAATATCGTTATCTGCTGGCAAGGGGCACAAAAGAATCCCAAGCTTCTTCGCGATTTTATCTACCGCGATTGGTGGTCTTCGGACCGCAAACTCACGCAGGATTTCTTCAACCTTGCTTTCGATTCTGTCTGACATGGCTGCCTCCCTGATCGCCGGCGATCTCGCGGGCGATCATTTTTTTGGCTTGCTCGATGTACAGGACCTGACTCTCATCGAGCGACCTCGCCGGGGCCAAACCATCGTGAGTGATCGGCTCCTTGGGCAATAGCTTGGAGAGATCGCTCTTGAGCACGGAAGCAAATAGATACAACTGATGTAGCTGTATAGGCTGTCTGCCGCATTCAATATTGGTCACAGAGGTCCGGGAAAGCCCTACGCGCGCACCAAATTGAGCCTGGGAGAGGTGCTTTCGCCTGCGCTCCGACGACAGCAGGATTCCAAATTCCCGGTACAGAAGATCGCGACTTGCCATCCACAATAGTAAACATCAGAACAGCCATATTTTGCAAATGTCTATTTAGCAAACATAATGCACAATTTTGGTTTGCATCGCCTTGTGATTCGTGGCAGAGTACTTGTTAGCAGTCAAATTCAACCGGGGTCTAGAGGATATGGAACGGGACATTAGAAAAGAGGAAGAGAAGATCCTTGAAACCGTCATTGACCGCGATCTTGAAGAGATCGCAGCCGATGACGCCCAGATCAAGCGCGACAAAAGCGAGGTCGAGAACCTTCGG
>JASHPJ010000037.1 GCA_030038195.1 Acidobacteriaceae bacterium | reverse complement strand
ACGTAATCGCAAACAATCGCGCGAGTATGACCGCGAACTGTACAAGCAGCGCAATCGCATCGAACGATGCTTCAACAAGCTCAAGCACTTCCGCCGCTTCGCCACCCGCTACTGCAAAACCATCGCCGCTTTCTGTTCCTTCACCGCTCTGGCATGCGCTTGGCTCCGCCTCAAGCTATATGTGGATACGCCCTAGGGAACAGGGAACAGGGAATAGGAACTAGGAATAGGAATAGAAAGCCTTCGTGCTGCAATCCACTGCATCAACTTTCGCAAGTCTACCCCCAACGACTGGCCTTCCGCGCCATCGAGGATTCTTCCCTGATCCCTATTCCCTATTCCCTGCCTTTTACTTCCTGGCAACCGCGAACCGCCGGTTCACCTCGTCCCAGTTCACCACGTTCCACCAGGCGGCCAGGTAGTCGGGGCGCTTGTTCTGGTACTTGAGGTAGTAGGCGTGCTCCCACACGTCGTTGCCCAGGATCGGGTAGAGCCCCTGCGAGAGCGGCGAGTCCTGGTTGGCCGTGGTGATCACCTTGAGCTTGCCGCCGGTAAAGACCAGCCAGCCCCAGCCGGAGCCGAACTGCTTGGCCGTGGTCTCGTTGAAGGTCTTCTTGAACGCTTCGAAGTCGCCGAAGTCGGCAGCGATCTGCGCGGCGATGGCGCCGGTGGGGCTACCGCCGATGCCGGCCGTTCCGGCCGGGCCCATCAGCTTCCAAAATGCGGTGTGGTTCGAGTGGCCGCCGCCGTTGTTGCGCACTGCCCCGCGAATGTCCTCGGGAACCGCAGCCAAGTCGCTGATCAGGTCGTCGACCGACTTGGCGGCCAACTCGGGATGGCTGGCCAGCGCCGCGTTCACGTTGTTGATATAGGCCTGGTGGTGCTTGTCGTGGTGGAGCTTCATCGTCTCGGTGTCAATGAACGGCTCGAGAGCGGAGTAGTCGTAGGGAAGCGGTGCGAGTTCGTATGCCATAAGGGGAAATTTCCTCCGTTCCGATTGTACTCGGGGGGTTCGGCCCGGTCTCAAGGCCTGGTGATGTGAAAAATACCTTCAGCGCGCTTCCCGTTGGATGCGGGCCCAAAGGGGAAAGATGCGCGAAAGAATGCTCCGCAGGGGAAGGAATCCATCCTCGTCACGGATTATCATCAATTCCGTGCGAAGGGCGCGCGGCAGCTTTTGCAGGAAATCAACACGCTGCGCAACCGCTTCGTTTTTCCATTTTCCAAGTGCTAGGGGAAGCAGCCGACGATGACGACAAATCAACCTTTGTACAGGTGGCTTGAGCAGCAGGGCGAGGCCTTCGGCGGTCCCGGCATGCAGCCGCGATGGACGTCGAGCGTGAAGGATGCCGTGGGTATGTCGTATGCGGCATCGAGCCGCATTTGGTTCACCTGCTCGCACGGCATCCTCAACGAGATCTATCACCCGACCATCGATCGCGCGCAGACCCGCGACATGGAGTTCCTGATCACCGACGGCGAGACCTTTGCGCACGAGGAAAAGCGCGACCTGGCCACCACCTTCGAGTACCTGCATCCGGAGGCGCTGGGTGTGCGCTATGTGAACAGCGATCCCGCAGGACGGTACAGCCTGATCAAAGAGATCGTCTGCGATCCGCACCACTCGGTGGTGGTGCAACGGGTACGCATCGAGGGCCATGAGGAGCTGGTGAAGCGGCTGCGGGTGTATGCTCTGCTGGCGCCGCACCTCGACGGGGGCGGTGCGGGCAACTCGGCGCGCGCGCTGGACCTGGCCGGCCACAGGGTAGTAATGGCCTGGAAGAACGAGTGGTCGCTGCTGATGGCCGCCAGTTGCGGCTTCTCGCGCGTAAGCTGCGGCTTTGTGGGCGCCAGCGACGGCTGGCGCGACCTGATGGATAACTTCCGCATGGACTGGGAGTTCGGCTCAGCCACCGACGGCAACGTGGCCGTGATCGGCGAGCTGAACCTGCGCTGCCGCGACGGCGTGGTGGGCGAAACCGCGCCGCCGGAAGACGGCGGCGGCTCGCTCGAGTTTACGCTGGCCATCGGCGTTGGCCAGGGACATCACACGGCCGCGCAGAAGACCATCGGCTCGCTCACCACGCCCTATCCCGAGCTGCGCGACCGGTTCATTCTGCAGTGGAGCCGCGCGGCCAACCCGGAATGGCTTGCGGCCAAGGCCTGCGACGGCGGCAAGCTGATGCGCGCCAGCCACAACGTGCTGCTGACCCACGAAGACAAGACCTACTCCGGGGCATTCGTGGCCTCGGCTTCGATTCCCTGGGGACAGGCCAAGGGCGACGACGACCTGGGCGGCTACCACCTGGTGTGGACCCGCGACATGGTGCAGACCGCATCCGCGCTGCTGGCCTGCGGACGCGCCGAGACGGCGCGGCGGGCGCTCGTTTACCTGGCCTGCACGCAGCAGCCCGACGGCGGCTTTGCGCAGAACTTCTGGATCGATGGAACGCCCTACTGGAGCGGACAGCAGCTCGACGAGGTAGCCTTTCCCATCATCCTGGCCTGGCGGCTGTGGAAGGCCAACGGCCTGGGCGAACTCAAGATCTTCCCCTTTATCGAGCGCGCCGCCGGATTCCTGGTGCGCCACGCGCCCATCACCCACCAGGAGCGATGGGAAGAGAACGCCGGCTACTCGCCTTCCACGCTGGCCGCGGTCATCAGCGGTCTCATCTGCGCGGCAGAGATTGCACGCGTCCACGAGTCGGCCGAGCTGGCTATATTTCTTGAAGAGTTCGCCGATTGGATCGAGCATCACCTCGAAGACTGGACAGCGACCAACAACGGCGTGCTGCATCCGGCGGTGAAGCGCCACTACATGCGCATCCGTCCGCCGGAGTGCGGCGAGGCCTATGCGCACGAGAGCTGCGGCAAGGAGCTCATCCGGCTGGCCAACTGCCCTCCCGGCACGCAATACGAGTTCGAGGCCCGCGAGATCATCGACGCGGGCTTTCTGGAGCTGGTCCGCTACGGCGTGCGCCGGGCTGACGATCCGCTGATCGCCGACTCGCTGAAGGTGGTGGACGCGGTACTCAAGCGCGACCTGCCGCAGGGCCCCGGATGGCTGCGCTACAACCACGACGGCTACGGCCAGCGCCCCGACGGCGGACCGTACCTGGGCTGGGGACAGGGACGCGTATGGCCGCTGCTGGGCGGCGAGCGTGCCCACTACGAACTGGCCGCCGGCCACGACATTACGCCGTTCATCGCCAGCTACGAGAGATTCGCTACCGGCGGCCAGATGATGCCGGAGCAGGTGTGGGACGAGGCCGACCGGCCGGAGTGCTCCATGCGCACCGGCCAGCCTGCCGGCTCGGCGGTGCCGCTGGTGTGGGCACACGCGGAGTATCTCAAGCTGCTCCGCTCCGCGGCGGATGGCAAGGTCTTCGACCGCATTGATCCGGTCTTCAGCCGCTACAGCGACGCGGAGGGTCGCGCACACACCCGCCGCGACCTCGAATTTTACAGCCGCCACCGGCCCATCCAGAGCATTGAGGCAGGAGAGACTGTGCGCATCCTGGAGGACGCGCACTTCGATCTGATCTGGACCTGCGATGGATGGCGCACCAAGCATACGTCTACCGCCAGGCCGATGGGTAGCGCCGGCTACTTCGTGGATCTCGCGCCGCCGCGGGAATCTCCGGAGATCGAGTGGACCCTCCACTGGCCGGAGCGGAACGTCTGGCTTGGATACAATGTGAAAGTCAAGATTGAATAGGTTGCATCGTCCGTTACCGGGCGCTCCCCGCGCCCCAACCGAAAGGACAAGCTCGAAGCATGACGACTACAGGCCTGGCTTCTCTCTCTCTCGACCAGCTTTCCATCGACACGCTGCGGTTGCTCGCCGTCGATACGGTGGAAAAAGCCAAGAGCGGCCATCCCGGCGCGCCGCTGGGGTGCGCGCCCATCGCCTACCTGCTCTTCCACAAGGCGATGAGGCACAACCCGGCACACTCCAAATGGGCTGATCGCGACCGGTTCGTGCTGTCGAATGGACATGCCTCGGCGCTGCTCTACTCCACGCTGTTTCTCTCCGGCTATAAGCTCGCCCTCGACGACCTGAAATCTTTCCGACAATGGGGCTCCATCACGCCCGGCCATCCCGAGTTCGGGCTCACCGACGGCGTGGAGGTAACCACCGGACCGCTCGGCCAGGGGTTGGCCATGTCGGTCGGCATGGCGATGGCGGAAAAGCACCTGGCAGCCATCTACAACCGGCCCGGCTACGAGGTGGTGAATCACCACACCTACGCTCTGGCCGGCGACGGCGACATGATGGAGGGCCTGTCGCACGAGGCGGCTTCGCTGGCCGGCACGCTGGGACTGGGCAAGCTGATCGTCTTCTACGACGACAACCTCATCTCGCTCGATGGTCCCACCGAGCTGAGCTACACCGAGAACGCCTACAAGCGCTTCGAGGCCTACAACTGGCACGTACAGCGCGTGATGGACGGCAACGACCTGGATGCGCTGGAAGCCGCGTTGAAGGTCGCCCAGGCTGAGGCGAGCAAGCCTTCGCTGATCGCCGTGCGCACGGTCATCGGCTACGGCTCGCCCAAGGCCGGCACCAGCAAGGCACACGGCGAGCCGCTGGGCGCAGCAGACGTGGCGGCAACCAAGAAGTTCTTCGGCTTCCCTGAGGACCGGAGCTTCTACCTGCCTGACGACGCCGTCGCCAACTGGCGCAAGGCCGTGGAGCAGGGCACCGCGTTCGAGGCCGAGTGGCAGCAGCTCTTCAACAGCTACAAGGCGGCCTTCCCTGATCTGGCCGCGGAGTTCGAGCGCACCCAGGCCGGCCCGCTCAAGGACGGATGGGAGAGATCGATTCCCAGCTTTCCGGCCGGCAAGCCGATAGCCACGCGCAACGCCAGCAGCACCGTGATGAATGCCATTGCCGAGAGTGTGCCCGAGCTGTTCGGCGGCGCGGCGGACCTGACCGCCTCGACCAAGACCATCTTCAAGCCGGGCGCAAACTTCCACGTCGACCCCGCCGGGCGCAACGTCTTCTTCGGCGTGCGCGAGCTGGGCATGTGCGCGGCCGTGAATGGCATGGCAGCCCACGGCGGCCTGCGGCCCTTTGGTTCCACGTTCTTTGTGTTCTCGGATTACGCCAAGCCGGCCCTCCGCCTGGCCGCGATCATGGAGGTGCACTCCATCTTCGTTTTCACGCATGACTCGATTGGCGTGGGCGAAGACGGCCCCACGCACGAGCCCATCGAGCACCTGATGGCCCTGCGCGCCGTGCCGCACATGACGGACTTCCGGCCGGCGGACGCGAACGAGACTGCAGCCGCATGGCGGCTGGCGCTGGAGCGCAAGGGACCGTGCTTCTTTGCATTGAGCCGGCAGGACCTGCCCGTCCTCGATCCCGCCAGTCACGACGCCTACGCGGGCGTGAGCAAAGGCGCTTATGTCGTGGAAGACGCCCCCAGCCCGCAGGTGATTCTCATCGGCACGGGCTCGGAGTTGTGGCCGGCCCTGGAAGCGGCCAGGCTGCTGGCCGGCGAAGGCATCAAGGCCCGCGTGGTCAGCATGCCGAGCTGGAAGATCTTCGAGGAGCAGCCGGTCGAGTATAAGGCCAGCGTGTTGCCCGCCGCCGTGCCCAAGCTCGCCGTCGAGGCCGGTGCTACCCTCGGCTGGTGGAAGTACGTCGGCTCGAACGGCGGCGTAGTGGGGCTCGACCGCTTCGGCGCGTCGGCTCCGGGGCCAATCGTGATGAAGGAACTCGGCTTCAGCGCAGAGAACGTCGCAGCGCACGCGAAGGCGCTGTTGGAATAAAACAGGGAATAGGGACTAGGGAATAGAAAAACGGTCTCATTGTGAACCACCACAGCCAACTTCGCACGATTTAGCCCCTATTCCCTAGTCCCTATTCCCTGACTCCAGAGGAGTCACCATGAAGCTCGTCATCAGTGCCGATCACGCCGGATTTCCTCTCAAGGAAGACGTGCGCGCCTATCTCGCCCAAAAGGGCCACGAGATTGTCGACCTGGGCGCGTATACCGGCGACCAGCCCGACGACTACCCCGACTTTGCCGAAAAGGTAGGCGAGGCGATCAAGGCAGGCGTGGCCAGGCGCGGCATCCTCATCTGCGGATCGGGCGTGGGGGTTTGCGTGGCGGCCAACAAGATTCCCGGCATACGCGCCGGCATGTGCCACGACACCTACTCCGCGCACCAGGGCGTGGAGCACGACGACATGAACGTGATCGTGCTGGGCGCGCGCATCATTGCCTCGGCGCTGGCCTACGAGTGCGTAGACGCTTTCCTCGCGGCGCGGTTCATCGCCAATGAAGAACGGTTCACACGGCGGTTCAAGAAGGTGATGGCCATCGAGGCAAAATACATGTGCGGAGACGGATCGTCGAGCCCCGCTTAGCCCCAACCCGCATGGCGGGATTGGTTGCGCGCCAGGCTGCAGGAAATTTCATCAAAACGAAACCGAAAGCGTTTCTGATCACCATTGGAAAGCGTGGGCCATGCCGGTTGCGGTTTGCAGAACACCGGGTTGCATCCATTCCCCGAAGTCTCGCAGCATCTTGACTCTTCAATGCGGTTTTAAGAGGCGCCGATGTTCCCCTTCGACGTAATCCTCTTCGATGTAGGCGGAGTATTGCTGACCAACGGCTGGGACCACCGCGAGCGCACAGCCGCTGCAGAGCGTTTCCACCTCGACGCAGCAGGCTTTGAGACCCGGCATCTCGCGGCCGTGGACGCATGGGAGCGCGGCACGATCACGCTCGACACCTATCTGGATGCCGCCGTCTTCAACCAGCCGCGCACGTTTTCGCGCCAGGAGTTCTTCGCTTTCATTCTGAGCCAGTCGCGGATTCTGCCCGGCGGCGCGCTGGGTATCCTGGGCGAGCTGGCTGCATCCAAGCGTTGTATGGTGGGCGCGCTCAACAACGAAGCCCGCGAAACCAACGAGTATCGTTTCCAGCAGTTCGGGCTGCGCCGTTCCTTCGCGGTTTCGTTCAGCTCGTGCTATGTGGGCCTGCGCAAGCCGGAGCCAGCCATCTACCGCCGCGCGCTCGACATTCTCGGCGTGGCGCCGGAGCGGGTTCTGTTCATTGACGACCGGCCGGAGAATGCCGCGGGCGCGGCGGCCGAGGGCATCAAGGCAATCGTGTTTCAAGGGGAAGGCGCGCTGCGCAGCCAACTGGCGAGCCTGGGGGTCTTGTAAGAACCTGTCCGTGGCCTGGTAGCTTGATGGATGCGGACCAGCCGGATTTTCGCGCCCCTGGGCGCCGTTTTTTCAA
>JASHPJ010000036.1 GCA_030038195.1 Acidobacteriaceae bacterium | reverse complement strand
CAAACAATCGCGCGAGTATGACCGCGAACTGTACAAGCAGCGCAATCGCATCGAACGATGCTTCAACAAGCTCAAGCACTTCCGCCGCTTCGCCACCCGCTACTGCAAAACCATCGCCGCTTTCTGTTCCTTCACCGCTCTGGCATGCGCTTGGCTCCGCCTCAAGCTATATGTGGATACGCCCTAGGTCTCTGACCTAGAGCAGCTTTGGAGCTGCTTTAAACGGTCGTGGCCACCGCCATCGGCGGCAGGTGCGACGGGGCTGGCGCCGTTGATTTCCGCACGACGAGGTTGGGATAAACGGTGATAGTGGCCGGTTGCGGCTGCTGTGTCCCGTCGCGTATCAACCCCAGAAGCGTGCTTGCCGCCGTCTGGCCCATATTCCGCAAGGGCTGACGAACCGTGGTGAGAGGAGGGTTGTAGGTGGAAGCTGCCAGCACGTCGTCGAAGCCAACCACCGAAATGTCCTTCGGAATGCGCAGCCCCGCCTCGCGCAACGCCAGAATCGCGCCCATGGCGGTTACGTCGTTGAACGCGAAGAGCGCGGTGAAGGGTCGTTTTGCCTGGAGCAACTGCCGCGTCACCTCCATGCCCGGTCCGGGGCCGGGATCGACACTCTGCAGTTGCACCACCAACTGCGGATGGATGGTGATTTCCAGGGTCTTGGCCGCTTCCACAATCGCACGCCAGCGCCGGTTGGTATCGGAGCTGAATGCCTGCCCCTTGATGAAGGCGATCCGCCGGTGCCCCAGCATCTTGAGATGGGAAAGCGCCAGGTGCGCGGCCTGGCCGTGATCAAGCTCGATGTTGACTATGCCCTCGCGGTGCTGGTGGCCCGAGACCGAAACCACGGGGATGGGCAGCTCGTCCTCAATAGCCGTATCGACGGCGATGATGCCCTCGACGGCGCGCGTCAGCATCATGCGCGGATACCCCCTCAGCAGATCGAGGCGATGCCTGTGACTGACGACAAAGTAGAAGAAGCCATCCTTCAACAACTCGTCTTCAATGCCGCCCAGCACGGCGGTCGAATACCCCTCGCTGATCTCCGGCACGATCACGCCGACGGTGTAACTCCGCTTCTGGCGCAGACTGCGGGCCACGGTGTTGGCCGAGTAGCCGTGCACGGCCGCGGCATGCAGCACGCGCTCCTGGGTCTCACGGGCAATGCGGAACTTGTCTCCTTCTCCGTTAATGACGCGGGAGACGGTGGACTGCGAGAGCTCGAGCGTCGCCGAAAGCTCCTTGAGAGTGGGTGATTTGAAGGGTTTCTGAGGCATAGCGGCGCTATCCGGAAGTTTTCAGCCGCAGGGTAAGCGCGCACGGAGAAACCGCCGCGCAAGCGTCGAGCCGGCAGAGGCTGAACCGTATGCAAGATGAATCACTCGGGGAATTCCACTGCATTTGAGCGCCTCCAGATTTCAGTGCCTCCAGGCAGCCTTGTTTTTCATTCTCTCAAATCTGCGCGGATTTGCCCTGTCCATTCTGTCCCTTGAAACCCGCCCGCTGCATGGCGCGCACGCACTCGGCGTTGCGCATGAAGGCGCTCCACACGAACCCGCTGCGCAGATTTTCCGCCATCAATACAGAAATGCCCTGATCGATGCCCAGCACGTCCGGGTCGTACCAGTTCGCGGCCGGGTGAAAAGCGTCAACAAAGCCGTAGCGGCCCCAGGCGCGCTTGCCCCATTTCGACCGCATGGCGCGTAGAACGGCGATGCAATCTGCGGGGACAAACGGCAGCGAGCCGGCAGCAGCACAGGGAACCACCGTACCGTCGAGCGGTCCCTGCGGCGGCGGCCCACCCCAGGCTGTATAGCCATGGGCGTAATCGGAGGCTGAAACGCCCCAGTAGTCCTGGTTGTACCACTTCGGATAAGAGAGACAGAATGCCTTGTGGGCACGGGTGGCGATGACCGAATTCTCAAAATAGTCGGCGTAGGCATCGTGCTTGTGGCGGAAATCGAACCATGCCTGCGAGTATTGGTGCGTGAACAGAGGATCGTTGCTGCTGATATAGCTGAAGCCCTTGTAGTGGATGACGGGACGCGTGAAGCTGTTCCAGCAGGCGGGATCCACGGCATGGGTGGGCGAGCCGATGGCCAGCAGGTAGATCATCATCAGCTCGCAATAATGCTTCCAACGCCCGTCCAGAAAGCCTGATTCCGGTTTCCAGCCCATGGAGAAAGCCGTGCCGCCATTCAGCATCCACGGCCAGTCCACGCGCTCGTAGATCTGCGATGCGAGCGACCGGATGCGCGCATCGCTGAAGTACGCGCGCGCCGTAAGCACTCCGCACAACAGCAGCGACGAATCGATGGAAGAAAGCTCGCAGTTGCCGATGCGCGCGCCGGTCTCGATGTCGTTGAAGTGGTAAAAGAAGCCGTGCACCTCCGGCAGCTTGTTGAGATGCCAGTGGAGCGTGGCGTGCACGCGCTCTACAACCTGTGCGTGCGGCAGGTAGCCGCGCTGATCGGCAATGCACAGGGCGGTAAGGCCAAAGCCGGTGGCGGCGATGCTGCTCATGCGCCGCGGATCGCGCGCCCCGGCCAAGTCATTGCGGGCGCGGTCAAGAACCTGGCCCGTGGCCGGGCTGGCCTGCTCCCAGAAAAACAGGCACGCAGAGCGCTCCAATTCGTCGAGAAACGCCTCATCCTCGCGCGAGAGCCTCCACGCGTCCGCATGCGCCAGGGCCGGAGGCAGCATTGCGCAGCCAGCCGCAGCCGCCGTGGTTGTCAGCATCCGGCGCCGGCTGATCCGCGGCTCGTTTTCATGCTCCTTCATGGCTTATGTTCCCCACTCCCCTGCGCGGAAATCTCAATCACCGCCAGTCCCATGGGCGGCAGCGTAACGGTAAGCGCAGCGCCACGCAAGGATTCAGTTTGTGGAGGGCCCATTTCGGCAGCCTTGCGCAGCTCTGCGATTTGCGCCTGCGTCGGATAATTCGGGCTGCCCATCTTCTTCCACGCATCCAGCGAATCACCGTGCGCGGCGTCTACACGGCGGATGACCGCATGCGCATGAGCGCCGATACCCTCCAGGTTGAAGTCGATCGTTTTATCTGCGCCCACGGAGCTGGGGTCCACCAGGTTCCAGGCTGCAATCACCAGCGCGCCATCCTTGCGGCGCGTGGCCAGAACATCGCTGCTAGCGGCAGGCAGGCGCTCGGTGCCCAGAGCGTGCAGCAGCTCGAAGACATCGAAGGCCGGCTTGGGAATTCCATCTTCAGCCACGAGACCGAAACCGCCATAGAACGGGGTCTTGATCACGCCCTGCTCTTCAAAAACGTCTGAAAAAGTCCAATACGACATCATGTCCACCATTCCGTCGCAATGGCTGATGGTGTCGGCGAGCCACGGCCCCATATAGATGGAATCCGTGATCGGCTGCTCGTTCTTGTAACTGGCGTTGAACTCGCTCCAGATCAAAGGCAGCTCCGGCCGCGCTGAGCGCTCAATCTCTTCATGAACTTTTTTTACTGCCAGGCAGACCATCTGGCGTGGCGCAATCACGCGGTCGTTGTGAAAAACATCCTGGGCGCGGTCGTTGCCGTAAGCATGCGTGGAAACAAAGTCCAGCGGCACGTGGTTCTGCGTGGTATGCGCGATGAGGTCACCTACCCATGCTGCCTGTGCGGTCGCCGGTCCGCCCACGCGAATCTGCGGGCTGACGGCTTTGAGCGCGCGTGCCGTGTGATCGTAAAGCTCGAAGTAGGTGGATTGCTTCGGCACGCCGGCCCAGAAGTCGAGGTTGGGCTCGTTCCACACTTCGAAGTACCACTTCGAGACTTCATCGATGCCGTAGCGCTCAACCAGGTGCCGGGCAAATGCGGTGATCAGCGCATCCCACTTTTCGTAGTCGCGCGGCGGAGAAACGATCGGCCTGTACCAGAACGATTGATAATCCAGGTTTGCGGCCAGCGCCCTGGGCATGAAGCTGATCTCAACATACGGCCGCACTCCCTCGGCCAGCAACCCGTCATAGATCTGATCGACATACGACCAGTTGTAGACCGGATTGCCCTGCGCATCCTCACTGTAAACATCGTTCTCGTCGTCGAATATCCCGTGGAAACGCACGTAGCGAAAGCCGGTAATCTGCTTCACCGCGCGCAGATCGCCGCGGTAAGCGGCGCGCATGGCCAGGTTGGCGCGTCCGGAGCCAAACATCTGCTCCCAGAAGTGCGGAAAAGGCGTGGCCTTGGCGTGCGCATCAATCGTGACCGACTGGGCAGGCTCGCCGCGGCGAGCGGGCGCGGCATTGTTCAGCATGGCTGCCTGCTGAGCGCAGAGCGTTGCGGCGGCGCCAAGAATGATTCCCGAAACCATCAAAATGCGGATATGGGTCATTCGCTATCTCCATCCATGAGGGCGTCCAAGATCTGTCCTGAAGCCCGAAATCCCGTTCAATCGCACCCGCCTCGTATCAATGGGCAGAGCAGGCAGAGCGGTCAATGAGCGGAATGATCGGGGCGAAATCCGATTGCCTGCAGCATGGGGGCAATCTCCGGATTGGCCATGAAGTTTCGCCAGATCAGGCCGGTCCGGTAGTTCTCAATCATCACGGCCATGGGCGCCTGGTTGAGCCCCATCGTGATTCCGGAGTACCAGTTTCTTTGCAGGTTGAATGCGTCGCGGAATCCGTAGATGCTCCACACCTGCGTCCCGAGATCACGATAGAAATGGCGCAGCGCTGCCATCGAAGCCTCCGGCGCATAGGGCATTGCGCTGATAGCGCCCGTGGGCGCGAGGGTTCCATCGTCCAGTGACTGCGTGGGCTCGTATGGAACGTAGCCTCCCGGGCCATCCACCGCGGTAATTCCCCAGGTGCCCGCGCCATATCCTTTCCAGTGATTCGGATTGTGGATGCAATACGCCTGGTTGATCAGCGCCTGATTACGGTTGTTATCGAAGTAGTCAGTGTATTGATCGCGCAGTCCGCGCGGATCGAACCCCATGAACGAGTAGTCGGTGAAAAACAAAGGGCCACCGGTGCCCGGCCCGCCCACGTCAAGATTTATTCCATAAAAGGTCTGGTGGTTGGCGTACTGCGTGCCGACGCTTTCACCTGCGAATCCGGTATAGAAGTCGCCGGCCGGAATGCTGTGCGTGGGCGATGCGATCGCTTCGAGGTAAGTGATCATGACCTCATTCCAACCGGTCAACCGGTTGGCAATATGGAAGGAGTAATCCGGTGACCAATGCCAGTAAAGAGCGTCGTGGTTGGGCGTTGCGCAGAACCAGTTCCAATCCACTCCATCCCAAAGCGCAGTAATGCGCTGATAGAGCCCGCGCCCGGTTGGCCCGTCTGTCTTGAAATACTGGCGCGCGGTAAGCAGCCCCTCCATCAGGAAGGAGGTTTCCACGAGGTCTGCGCCATTGTCATACATGCCGAAGACCGGCAGGCAGCGCCCCGTGCTGCCGCTGAGAAAGTGCGGCCATGCGCCGTGATAGCGATCGGCAGTGGCAAGAAATGCCGTAATCCGCAGCAGGCGATCCATGGCCTGCTGATGGGTGATGAATCCACGGTCTGCTCCCACGACGATGGCCATGATGCCAAAGCCGCTGGCGCCCAGGGCGACGATGTCGTCGTTGCCGGGCGTGCTCTCACGTGTCATGCCCGAATGCGGCTCGGCAGCTTCCCAGTAATAGCGAAAGGAGGCTTCCTGAACCATGGTAAGCAGCTCGTCATCGGTCATGGGGTGAGTCGATGCCGTCACGGCTTCCGATGGCGGCGATTCGCGCAGTGTCGATGTCCGCGCGGTGACGCGGTAGGAAGCCGTCATGCGCGGATCGCCCGTATAGTCGCAGAAGCGGTTTACGCCCGGCCGTTGCACGCCGATGGGCCGGAACCCGGCGCCGGCGACGGAGCGATAGATGACGTATTGCGCAATGCTGGTATCCGCAGCACTGGCATCATTGACCGGCTGCCACGTGATGTCGATATGCCGCTCGTAACCCTTGGCTTGCACATTCCGCGGCGCCGGTGGCGCGTGCTCGCTGGCCGCCGCATTCTCAATGCGTATGTCGTCTACAAAGAGCGTGTGTGGAGCGAAGTCGGCCGCTCCCTGGATAAAGACAAGCGTATTGAGCCGGTGCGGCTCGAAGGGATGCAACGAGGCGGTGCGGAAGCTGTTCAGAGGAATGCGGACGCGGGTCCATTTACCCGGAGCCAGATCAGACGCGAACGCTCCCATATCAAGTGGCTGCGTGAAATTGCTTTCCACGTCGTGCAGTGCCAGTTTAGGCAGGTCACGCGCCGTCATGCCGTCCGGAGCGCAAAGCCAGATCCAGAGAGAATCACCGGGAAAATCCAGCGTGCGGTTTCTCCACGCATACAAACGGAGTTCGACCGACCATCCTCCGTCCGGTTTCGATTCCCATTGTAGCTCCAGCGCATTGGGCGCGCTGATGAAAGACGAAGTCTCAACCGGAAGCTTCCCGTCGATCAGGCGCAATGTACTGGGCGCGCTGGCCCGGCCTTCACTGTAGAAGTAGCTGCCGGGCGACAAGCTGTTCTCAAAAAAGACCTGCTGAGAATAGTTCTGATCCGCCCACGCTGGCGGGAGCGTTGCCGCACACTCCATCAGTGTGAAAAGCGCCGCCATGACAACTGCTCTCCAAGACCATATGCCTTGCATTGGATTCCTCCCGGCTGGCACATCTCCGCATGTTGCCTGAGCGCGACCTTAACGTCCAGGCAACGAAGCTGCTGCGTGATTCATGCGTGCGATCAAAGCCCCAACATTGCGCCCCCCACATCGCGCTTGACAGGGATTGTCGCCGAGTGCAATCTTATCGTTGGCACAACCGATTGCGCAACGGTTCTTTTCCACTTCGGCTGCCCATCGCGGAGAGGTAGTTGGAGGTGTGTGACTGTCTCTTCAACAACTGCGCGGCGGTGAGTGGAGACGCAACAGATCTTTCGGGCATCGGTCACGCGTACAGCAGAACTCCACCGGATTGCGGCTTCTTCAAATCTTGCAGTGCACAAGCCTGCGGGCCGCTCGGAGTCTGCCAGATGGGACCGTTCCGAGATCGGTACAGCGCTGAAATGAATGCAGAGAGTGAAAGAGCTATGGTCCATGCGGTTGAACGGCGAGTTGGCCGGCAAAGGTCACCCTTCAGAACGATGCTTGCGGTTGGGATTAGCCTGGCATTGCTGCCATGCACTGCGCGCGCTCAAAACGGCATGCCGTTTGCGGCTGCCGATACGCCGCAGAAGGCCGTCGCTCCGTCAAACGCTGCGCTTGTTTCTCCGGCCATTGAGCGCCGTGTAGACGATCTTCTGAAGCAAATGACCTTCGAGGAGAAGATCGGTCAACTGGTCCAGTACGGAGACGATGGATATGAAGGCGCAGACGCGGCGGCGGCAACGGATCGGCAGCCTTCGCCGGGCAAGAATCCCGCCACCCATGCCGAAGTAAGCGCGCTGCGGCTGGCGGCGGCAGGGCGCCTGGGCTCAGTTTTGAACGTGGTGGGTGCAACACGCACCAATGTTCTTCAGCGCGCCGCAGTGGAGCAGAGCCGCCTGCACATTCCGCTGTTGTTCGGAGCCGACATCATCCACGGCTACCGCACTATCTATCCGATACCTCTCGGACTGGCCGCCACGTTCGATCCCACCCTGGCCGCCTCGCTGGCCCATATGTCTGCCGAAGAGGCCAGAACGGCAGGCGTGCGATGGTTCTATTCGCCGATGGTGGATATTTCGCGCGATCCGCGATGGGGACGGACGAAAGAAGGCGCGGGCGAAGATCCGTACCTCGGCGCGGCGATGGCAAGCGCCTATGTGCGCGGCTACCAGGGAAACGATCTCTCCTCGCCTGAAAGCGTGGCAGCCTGCGTGAAGCATTTTGCCGCGTATGGAGCCGCTGAAGCCGGGCGCGAATACAACTCGACCGACATGTCGCAGAGCCGGCTGCGGCAGGTATATCTGCCTCCCTACGAAGCCGCCATTCAGGCCGGCGCGGCAACGGTCATGAGCTCGTTCAATACCCTGAATGGCGTGCCTTCCTCGGCCGATCCATTCCTGTTGCAGGATGTGCTTCGCGACGAATGGGGCTTTGATGGCTTTGTCATCAGCGACTACACGGCCATCCTCGAACTGCGCAATCACGGAATCGCGCTCGACGCAGCCACTGCGGCGCGGAAGGCATTCCTGGCCGGAGTTGACGTGGATATGATGTCGCACTACTACGACACGGAGCTTCCGGCGCTTGTCCGCTCCGGCCAGGTCCCGATGGCAGCCGTTGATGAAGCTGTCAAAAGAGTGTTGCGGGTCAAGTTTGCGCTAGGTCTTTTCGAGCATCCGTATGCGGAAGGAAAAGAAGTGACCCAGGCAGTAGCCGAGCACCGGCCGCTTGTGCGGCAGGCTGCGGAAGAATCCCTAGTGCTGCTGCAGAACAAGCCCTATGGTGGAGCATCCGCGCTTCTTCCCCTTGCCAACCGGCCCTACAAGATCGCACTGATTGGGCCGCTCGCAGATAACCCTAACGAGATGGTCGATCTGTGGGGAACATCTGAGCGCATGACCGACGTGGTCACTCTCAAAGAAGCCCTCGAAGAGCGAACCAAACGGACCGGAGGATCACTGATCTATGCCCAGGGATGCGGAATTGCAGACAGCTCAGAAAGCGGCTTTGCCGAGGCCCTGCAAGCGGCGAAGCAGGCTGACGTTGTCATCCTTGCCCTGGGCGAGTCCAGCGAGATGAGCGGAGAAGCCGGCTCGCGCGCCAATCTTGACCTTCCGGGTAAACAGGAGCAGCTGCTGGAAACGATCGCTGCCACGGGTCGCCCGGTGGTTCTGCTTGTCTTTTCCGGCCGGCCGCTCGTGCTGAACTGGGCGGCAGAGCACATTCCGGCGATTCTGGAATCATGGTTCCCAGGAACCGAAGCCGGCCCGGCAATCACAGACGTGTTGTTTGGCGATGCTTCACCAAGCGGCAAACTGCCGATGAGTTTTCCGCGGGCCGTGGGGCAGGAGCCACTTTATTACAATCAATTTCCAACGGGCAGGCCGCCTTTCAACGCTGATCTCACCCAGCCTCCGGGGCCCGATACACGATTCATCTCGCGCTATATCGACGTGCCCAACGATGCGCTGTTTCCCTTTGGATATGGGCTGAGCTATACGCAGTTTGCATACTCCAACGTTGCGGTATCCCGTCTCTCCGTGCCGATTGGTGAAGCCCGGCAAAACGATGGACGAAAGCTCATTACCGTCACTGCAACGGTGAAGAACATCGGAGACCGCGCGGGGACGGAAGTGGTGGAATGCTACATACGCAACTCGGGGGCCAGCCTGGAGCAGCCCGTCCGCCAGCTTGAGGGGTTTTCGCGGGTGACGCTGAAGCCGGGCGAGTCAAAGCAGGTTGCCTTCGAGCTGGGCTTTCCAGAGCTTTCGTTCTACACAAACGCCGGAAAGGCCGTGATCGAGCCAACCCATTACACGGTGTGGGTTGGAGGCAGCTCGCTGGCCGTGGAACACGCCAATTTCGATATCACCCCCGAGTAAAAAAGCGAATGAATCGCTCCCCGTTGTACGGTCGCAAGGCAGAGCTCGCCGTGCCCTTTCAAAGCTCTTGCCTTACTCGTTAGACAGGTTCCGGGACGTGCGCTCAAAATCAGCGTTTTTCCGCAGCCTCTGAAGCCGTCGCCCCGTCTGTGATTTTGATGGGCGGACTTGAGTCCGGAGTTTCGCCCGGCGAGGCACTTTCTGACGCCTGTCCGGCGGCCTGGCGCAAGCGGACAAACGCCGCTCGCGCCTGCGCTGCTTCCCGCGGGCGTCCCGCGAGCGCATAGGCAACTCCAAGCGACCAAACAATCTTCGCTTCCTGGGGAAAGGCTTTCCTGGCAATCTCCAGGTGCGGAATCGCCTTCTGATAGGCGCTTGTATCGAGCAGAAGCAGGCCGAGCAGGTAGTGGGCAAAGGGGGTTTGCGGCGCGATGTGGAGCGCTTGTTCGGCATAAGGCAAACCCGCTGCCGAGTCTACCCGGTACTCGGCAGCCGCAATCTGCAGCCGGGGAAGTATGCTGTTGGGTGCTTCCGCAATCTCCTGCTGAAACTCGTGGATTGCAGACGCCCGGTCGTGCGCCTCCAGCAGAAACCGGCCATACGCGTAGTGCACAAAGGGAAAATGCGGATATTGGCGGGCTGCGAACTCATACTCCTGCCGGGCCGCATCGTAATTTTTCTGCGCGCTCAGGCATGCTCCTCGCCCCAGGTGCTCGACCATGTCCGCCGCTTGCGTTCCCGGCGCCGGAGGCCTGGGGTCACGCATATGCAAAACCACCATCCCAAAGGTCTGTGTCAGATCTTCGCTCTTGACTCCGCCCAGACACAGAGAGGCCAGCGCTTCCTCCGCAGCTTCAAACCGGCCGGCACGCTGCAGAAGCATTCCCTCGTGGTACAGCACAACGTTGCGCAACTGTGGATCGTCGAGAATTCCCAGACCCTTGCTGGCCTCGATGTCCTGGAGCGCACTCGCATCCTGGCCAAGCTCAAACTCGCAAAGCCCCAGCATGGCGCGCGCCGTTCCGTGCCTGGGATCGAGTGCAACCACCTTGCGGAATGCGCTTGCCGCCAATGCATATTGATTGCCGTCATAGTCGATGGTGCCAAGCGACCACCAGCCCTCAGCCCATCGTGGATTAAGGACAAGAGTCTGGTGGAAAAGCCGCGCGGCCTCATCGAGGCGGCCACCGTCGTCGGCTGCCCTGGCTCGCGCCGCTAACTCTGCAAACGATGGCGCGGCTGTTCGGGAGGAATGGGCCGCGGCAGGTGATCCCTGCGCACTCGCTGCGCCACAGGACACAAAAAGCAATGCAGCCGTCACGCAGGCCGCAGTGGCAATGGTGCTCCGCGCGTGCAGTCGCCTCAATCCGGACATGCTTCCTCAGAACAGACGCATCTTGACTCTACAGCGGTTCCACAGTTGCCGTGCTCCGAAGCCGGGAAGCTAATGAAGCTCTGAATCAGCCGTGCTTTATAAGACTGAATCAGTCGTGCTTTGAAGAGTTTTTGGGCAGGCTCTCAGTCTCCTTCCGGCTCTCATCATAATCCCGGCTCTTGATCATATTGATTGACGAACGATCGGCACGGTGCGCGCCGCCGGCGGCAAAGGTGCTCCAAAACTGGAACTGCCCGGACCGGGAGGGTCCGGGCAGCGTTGAAGGAACGCGCGAGTTAGAACTTGAAGTGCGCCTCCATCTCGATCGTGCGCGAGCCGAGCACTGTATTGGCTCTTCCGAAGTAAGTGTCGGTGATGCCTGTATCGACGCCTGCCAGGTTGAGCTTGTTGAAGAGGTTAAACGCATTGGCGCGAATTTCAAACCTTGCATCCTCGCCGAGGACTTTCATGTTCGGCAGACCGAAGGCCTTGGTCATGGCCAGGTCGAGGTCTGAATAGCGCGGCCCGTGGAATGCGTTGCGTCCAATGCCCGGAACCTCCGGCAGGGCCACCGGGGTGGGCGGCGTATCGCCAGACCAGGCATTGCCAGCGGGTACTGTGGGAGGCGTAAAGTAGTTGGAACCACCTCCTGTGAAGTTTCCGTTCGTCTGCTTGAACGTATTCGTGGCCTGGCTTGCACCCACTCCGCCCTTGTACGACGCGGCCCGCAGGTTGCAGTCTCCGCTGCCCGCATAAAAAGCGTTGCAGCCGATGCCGCCGTAGGTCGGG
This sequence comes from Acidobacteriaceae bacterium, assembly GCA_030038195.1. GTDB lineage: Bacteria > Acidobacteriota > Terriglobia > Terriglobales > Acidobacteriaceae > Telmatobacter. The sequence goes on along the minus strand of JASHPJ010000036.1, from coordinate 5,705 downwards.
CTGAACGGGAAGCCGGTGTGGAAGTTCAAGATGGGGCTGATATTCCATCCACCTGCAATCTTCTCCATCCAACTGTTGGAGCCGCGGAAGAGCACCGGCGACCAGTTGGCAAACAGCTTCAGCATCTGGCGCACGTCAAAGTCAGAGGAAGCCCAGTTATAGCCAGGCATGAACTCATAGTCAGGCGTTGTGTAGGGCCCCGAGCCGTCGTCGAGCGACTTCGACCAGCGATACTGCGCATCCGCTTCAAAGGTGTGCGCGAATTGGTGGCGCATCTCCGCAAGCATAGAATTGAAGTTCGATGAACCGCCGTCGTAGTACCAGTCGATGCTGTTGACGATCGAATTGAAGGCCATCTGGCCGGCCAGAATCTGCTGCGCGTACATGTTGTAGAGGTTCGTCTGCAGCGGTAAATTGCGCCCCACGCTGCCCGAATAACCCAACGTTGCCACCCATTGATGGCCGAGATCGTACTGTCCCTCGGCCGAGTAGTGGTAAACGTACGAGGTGGACAGATCGGTCGGCAGCCCCGTCACGCTGGTCGCAAGGCCGTTGGTGGGCAGGTTCGCCGAGTTGAACGAAGTGATCATGTTGGGATTGGCGGGCAGGGAGCCGGCTTGATAAATGCTGCTTCCCGTTCCGTAAACGATGTCCGAGCCGTACAGGTTGTTCCCGGTGGCCACAAACGGCGGATTGTTGCGGGTGTTGGTGGTAATGGCTTCCTCCAGCCCGTTGTAGCCGATACCGAAGCCGCCGCGGATCACCAGCTTGTTTGCAAATTGCGTTGGACTCCAAGCAAAGCCGATCTCCGGCCCAAAGTTGCCCTTGGGCGCGGTCACCTGCGCGCCACCCAGTTGAATGTGGAGATTGGTAAACAGGTCGGCGCCGGTTCCCAGGCGAACGTTCGGCTCATTGCCTTTCTTTTCCGTCATGCCTGCAAAGTACTCCCAGCGCAGGCCCAGGTTCAAGGTGAGGTTGGGTCTCAACTTCCAGTCGTCCTGGGCAAAGAACGCCAGAACATACTGCCGGTCGTCTTTGCGGAAGTAAGAAGGCTCGCCTGTGCGGGGATCGGCCGTGATGCTCTCGGCTGACGGGGCATCGTTGAGGAAGTCCCACATGTTGTTGAAGTAATAGGTCGGCTCATAGAACCAGGTGGGCGCATCGAGGTAAGCCAGCCGCGTGTATTGCCCGCCGAATTTCAGGTTGTGGCTGCCGTGAACCTTGGTGAGCACGTCCTTGAAGCTCAGCGTCCACTGATCGAAGATGCTGCCGATGCTGGGGCCGAAAGCCGGAAAACCCTGCGATCCCGCTGCAAAGCTCTGCACGATGCCATTGTTTGCGTTGTTCTCATCCAGCCCGTACTGGTCGACAGGCAAACCAAGCGGCGATTGCGGGTTGTCGGCCAGCTCGTTCCACTTCCACCCGGCCATGTCGGCGCGCGCTTCATTCAGCAGAGTGCTCGAAAACGTGTGATCGTAGAGCAGCCCGGACGAGTAGTTCAACGCGTCGTGGTAGAAGATGTCGGAGGCGCGATAAGCGCCGTTGGGTCCGTTGTAGCTGGTGTTGTTCACCGGCACATAGTAGATCGTGCCGGCGACCAGGTCCTTGCCTGTGGCCTGGTAATCGACACGGCCGCCATACTGCGTGTTGATGTTGTTGTTCGGGCCGACCGTGGCCACGTACATCAGGTCGGCGTTTCCATCCAGATCGTTGGCATAACTGCCGGTGCCGTCGCCGCCCAGGCCGGGAGTAAACACGGTTCCCGACTCGGTGGTCACCGGAGCCGCAAACGACGGATCGTGCTGTCCGAGACCGATGGTCAGCGGCTTGCCGATGTCGAGTCCCTTGCCTTGAATCCAGTTGCAGTTCGCCCCCTGCACCAGCCCGATGCTGGCGCAATCGTGGTTGTCTCCTGCGTCCTCCAGGATCTTGGTGTAGGTCACGCCGGCGCCTTTAATCGTCAGGTACTTGTTGGCGATGCTGCCGGAAGACGACTCGCCGTCGAAGGCGGCAGTATCGTACCAGCCGCCGCCGGTGTTCGTGCCCGTGTTCCGGATGCTGTCATAGGAGAAGAATTCGAACAGCTTGTTCTTCCAGATGGGACCACCCAGGGTCCCGCCTAGCTCGTTGTAGCGGGCGTTGTCGCGCTTCCGATTGTTATTGGGATCCCAGCGCTGATAGGCGTTCAGGCCGGGACGGTCCACCTTGAACAGCGCCGTTCCGTGGAAGGTGTTGGTGCCGTTTTGCGTGATCATCTGGATCTGCGCGCCGCCAAACCGGCCGTACTCGGCATCGTAGCCGTTGGTGTCTACCTTGATCTCCTTGATCGAGTCGGGATTGGGCGTAATCACAGCCGCCGAGCCCCAGGTCACGCTGGTGATCTGCACGCCATCGAGCGAGATGCCGTTGGTATCGTTGCGCTGGCCGTTGCCAAACACCTGCGGCTTGTTCTCGGTCATGTACGGGCCGCTGCTGGCTCCCGCGCTTCCATCGCCCTGGTTGCCGGGCAGGCTGTAGGTGCCGCCGCCGCCCGACTGCGATGCATCGCCGAACATGCCCGGCGCCAGTTGGGCAAGCTGCAGCGGATCGCGGCCAAAGTCAGGCATCTTGGCCAGATCGTTCTGGTCGATGGTCCCGCTTACGTTGCCCGTTTCCGTGTCGATCAGTGGATGGTCTGCGGCGTTCACCGTCACCGTCTCTGCTGCAGCGCCCACCTCGAGCGACACGTTGAGAGCGTTGGCCTGCTCGGCCAGAATCTTCACATTGTCGATCACCTTGGTCTTGAAGCCGTCGCGCGAAATCTCGACCCGATAGACGCTGGGTGGGAGGGCATTGAAGGCGAAGTCGCCGGTGCTGTTGCTGGTGGCGATGAGGATACGGTTGGTTTCCTGATCCGTGAGGGTGACCTTGGCGCCCGGGACAAGCGCGCCGCTCGTGTCGGTTACGGTGCCCTGCAAGCTGGCGTTGTACTGGGCGCGGGCCGGAACCGTGGCGAAGAAAAGGAGGAGGAGCCATGCCGGGAACCAGAAGGGAATCAGCGCCCTGAAAGAGGTTCTTCCCATCGGAATGCGGCTCGGATCGCTTTCTAAACCAATTGCTTGCATACGGGTCTCCTGAAAGGTTGGTTGCGGTCTTTGGGGATGGAGGCTCACGCTCTGGTGGCTCTTCCCCATGGAGCAATCTGCTCAATCGATTGTGCAACGCTGTATAGGTACCACTACAAAGAAAACTCTGTCAAGAGGAATCTTTTCCGGCGAAGCCGCGTCGTTTCAACAACGTCGATACAACCAGCTCTACAATCGGCACGCGGCCGATGCCTGCAACTCCTTGAGATTTGCATCCTTTCTTACGATCCAGGCCGTCCTGGAGCGGTTTCGCTTTCCATCTTGACGAGCCGGCATCGTGTCCACCGCGGCGGATGGCTTTTTTCCTGGGGGAAAGACCGCTCGACAGCCTCGGTTCTGTACATGCTAGAAGCGAAACCGCTGTGGACCGGTTCTGTCCGTTTGTGAACACTTCAGTTCGGAATCGAACAAGCGCCGCATTCCCGTCCTCCTGTTGATTTCCAACAGGACGTTCTATTTGTGTAGATATCCAACATGGAAATAGAATTGCAATCTGTTCACTGTGCGATGCTCGGATTCCCATGGCGCAGAGGAGCTGCAAATGGAGATTGAAGAGAGTGCATATCCATGGATCGGGAATTTTCTTGCGGGCTCGATCCGCTGCACGGTCATGGCTGGCCTCTGTATCGCGTCAAGCGGTTCTAGGCCGGCAAGCACACAGACCCTGACCGGAGAAACGCTGAAAACGCAGATTCAAATCTATGCCGCAGAGTCCTTGTGCGCAAATCCTCCAGGAATGGCGCCCGTTCCAGCAGGCCGCATCTGGTCGCACCTGGGGTCTTTGTACGAGGACGCGGGCATGTACGCGCAGGCGGAGATGGCTTACCTGCATGCGATTCGGCTTCTCGAGGCTGCGCCAGTGTCCGGGGCGGATCTGGCCAGGGCCATCGACGATCTAGGAACGCTGTACATGGTGCGCGGCGACACCCGGCAGGCGGAACGAGCCGAGCAGCGGGCCCTGCAGATTCGCGAGGCGCAGGGACTCACGGGCGACCTGCCGCGGAGCTGGTATCATCTTGCCACGCTGTCGCTGCGCGAGCATCGCGCGGAGCGGGCGCGGAAGTACGCCGGGCAGGCTGCGGATCAGCTTCACGCGGATGTCCACGCAACGCCCGATGATCAGATCAACGCGCAGTTTGTGCTGGCCATGAGCCTGTGCCGCTTGCGCAGGTACACAAAGGCAATTGCCATCATGCAGGGCGCGATGGCAGTGGTGCACCGCGCCTACGGGCCGGAGGATTTTCCGAGCGGATTCGGATCGTTTCTGCTGGGCTATGCGTATTGGAAATCGGGCGATGCAGCGCGGGCCGGCAACCTGCTGCGGGACGGCTCGGAACTGGTGGAGAAGCAGTTGGGATGGACGCATCCGGTCTCGGTAAGCATCATGACCCAATACCAGCGCTTCTTACGCAGCACGCACCAGAGAGATGCCGCGCGATGCGTTGGGGAGCGGCTGAAGCAGGCCAGGGAGACTCCCGGCTTCAGGCAGGGGTCGGAGACGATGAGCGTTGCTGCCCTGTTCTGACCGGGGAACGATGCTATCTTTATTTGACATCCAACAGAAAGAGAGCGCAGACTGGTGAGGTTCAAGGCGCGATGCTTCTTATTGCGCAGCATCCGGGAGAAAGAGCAAGATGGCGATTCGTCATGCGAAACGCCACGGGGAGTGCACCATGGGCGAGGACAAATCCGAGGTTCTGCAGGGAACGCTGGACCTGATGGTCTTAAAGATTCTGGAGACGATGGGGCCGCTGCACGGCTATGGGATTGCGCGCCGGATCGAGCAGTTGAGTGACAACTCGCTGAGCATGAATCAGGGGACGATTTATCCTGCGCTAGTCCGGCTGCAGGAGCGGAAGTGGATCAAGGCGGAGTGGGGCACGACGGAGAAAAATCGCCGCGCGAAGTACTACTCGCTGACGAAGCCTGGTGAAAAGCAGATCGCGACGGAAACGCAGAACTGGCAGCGCGTGGTGGCCACCATGGCGCGCTGTCTGGCCACATCGCGATAGGCGTGGACATGCCGGTGGGCGGATTATGGCGAAGCTGTTTCGGTGGCGGCGGAGAGCGGAGTACGCGCGCGAGCTGGAGGGCGAGCTGCGCTTTCACGTGGACGAGCTGACCGACGCGTACACGGAAGCCGGGCTCGGACCGGAAGAGGCCCGGCGCCAAGCGCTGTTGAAGCTCGGCAACCCGCAGCGCATCCGCGAGCAGGTGCGGGAGGTGGGCTGCGGGCGCTATGCAGCCGACCTCTTTCGCGACGTCCGGTTTGCCGTGCGGTCGCTGCGGCGGGCGGGGCATATTACAGTTGTGGCCATCGCGGCCCTTGCACTGGGTATCGGGTTTTCGGCTACGGTGTTCAGCGTTGTCTACAACGGCGTGCTGCGGCCGTTTCCTTACCGCAGCGCCGACCGGCTGGCGAGCATCGCGGTCGGCAGCCCCAAGGACGATGACACGGAACGGCGGACGGTGTTTGCGCTGCAGGAGATTGCGGCCTTCCGTAAAGACACGCGTGACTTTGAAGACGTGGCTGGGTACATGACGTGGTATATCCGGTATCTGCACGACGGCGGGGCCGAG
>JASHPJ010000004.1 GCA_030038195.1 Acidobacteriaceae bacterium | reverse complement strand
TGGCCAGACAGGATGCGCGCAAGGCCCGCTTATTGGAACTAATCTACTTTGCAGGCTTGAACTGCGACGAGGCTGCAGAAGTGCTGGGGATTTCAGTGCCGACGGTGAACCGGGATCTGAAGCTGGCGAAGGCATGGCTCCGGCACTATTTGCAGCATAACCCCGATCGCCAAGAGGACAGCGGCAGTTGATGTTCAAGGCCGGGCTCGCGTTTTTACCAGTAAAGCCTCAAACTCGCACAGCCGCCGCGAGCTTTTTGGCAAGGTTTTCCAAGCGATTGCCACGCTTCGCGATTTGAAGCTCGTCTCACTTCCGGCTCTCGTCATTCGCTTTCATGCGTGCCAGGATCGCGTTAAAGCGTGGATCGCCATGCAGGCTCTTCAGGTCGCTGTCTTCGGCTACGCCTACGCTGGCCGGTAAGCCATGGCTGGCGACGTAGTCCAGGTGGGCGAACGCTTCATCTGGATGGCCGTTCAGCGCGGCGTTGCATGCGGCATTGTAATGAACGTCGAGAACAGCGAAATCACCCGGATCATAGTGATCGTGGGCCAGCTCGGCGAGCAGGCGTTCCTGGATTTGCTTCGCCTCTTCGTACTTCCCCTCGTGCATCTGCACGCTGGCCAGCAAGTCTTCCAGCGCCAGATACATTCCCGGCGTCTCGAGCTTCGACAAAGCGGCGATTGCCGGCCGCAGAACGCCTTCGGCCTGTGCATAGCGGCGCCGCATCTTCAGAAAGTGCGAGTATTCCATGACGATATCGTGATACAGGTTCTGGGTCGGGTTGAGATTGTGCTGAGCAAATCTCCACAGATCAGCGAAGAGCGCAGATGCCTCGGCATCGCGACCCTCCATCGCGTAGCTGGCGGCCAGATCGATCCTGCTCTCAATGGTCTTGGGATCATCGGCTCCGAGAACAAGCGTCTCCTGCTCGATGAGAGGCGTTAGCACGGCCTCTGCCTTGTGTGCCTCACGGGCCTGGAAGTACATGTCTCCGAGGAAGAATCGTGAGTTCAACGTTGACGGATGGTCCGGTCCCAGCACCCGGGTCTCCTGCTCGATGACATCTTTCAGAACCATTTCCGCCCTGTCGTACTGGGTGTTACCGATCAATTCACGCGCCAGGCCCAGGTCCGCGCCCAATGTTGAAGGATCGCTCGGCCCAAAGGTCGTGCGGGCGCGATCGGCTGCCTTTTGCGCCAGCGCCAGCGCCGCGGTGCTGCGCTGCTCGTTCATCGCGTCTTCCGAGAGGTCCTGCAAAGCCAGCACGGCGCCTGGTGAATTGGGTCCAAAGTACTTTTCATAATCAGCAAGCCGCTGCCTGTCCATGTCCTCGGCCTCTTTTTCGTGGCCTGACTTTGCGTAGACCATTGCCAGAACGCGGCTGTTGCGCAGACGCCGCTCTTCATCAGCCTGGGTGTGAGCGCTTTGCCGGTAGAGCCGCTCGCTGCGCGCCGCCAGGTCTTCGGCCAGTGTTTCCGCGGCCTTCATATCGTTCAGGCGTATCAGCGCGCTGGCCAGGCTTTGTTCTGCGTCGAGCGTGGCGGGATCGTCGGGGCCCAGGGTCTTTCTGGAAATTGCGAGCGACTGCTCCAGCAGTGGGCGCGCCGTTGCGTATAGACCCAGCCCGAAGTAGGCGTCGCCGATGGTGCGCAGCAGGCTGGCCTGCACCTCGGGCTGGTCTTTCAACCCTGCCTGGACCTGTTGCGCGCCTTGATCCAGCATCTGCCGTACCGTGATCTTGTTTCCCAGGGACCGCGATGGATCGGCAGTGTTGAAGAGCCGGGTAAGGAAGTCAGAGGTGCGCCTGGCCAGTGCGGCTTCGCGGTTGGCGTAGTCGCGCTCGCGGGCGATGCGCACAGCCTGCACGGTCATGCTGATCGCCAGCACGATCAGCATCGCGGCCACGGCGGCGCCTGCTGCAACTCCAACGCGGTGCCGCCGGATGAACTTGCCAGCGCGGTAGCGGAACGAACTGGCACGCGCAATCACCGGATACCCACCGAGGTAACGCGCGAGATCATCGGCGAATGCTTTTGCCGAGGAGTATCTCCTCTGGGGGTCTTTCTCGAGCGCATGAAGGAGAATGCGGTCCATATCCGCATCGATCCCCGGACGCGCAGGAGGAGTTTCGCAAATGTTTTTCTCCAACTCCCCGAGCGTCCGTCCCGAGCTTTTGAACGGACGCCTGCCCGTGAGTAACTGATACAGCAGGATTCCGAGCTGGTACACGTCTGTTGCGGTGGAGACCGGTTTGCCCAGAACCTGCTCGGGGCTGGCATAGTCCGGCGTCATCAACCGCGCGGCATCCATCGTCGCGCCTTCGGCCGGCCCTGCACCCTCCGGGCGCAGGACTTTTGCAATTCCGAAGTCAAGAAGTTTCGGCGACCCGCTCGCATCGATCAGGACATTTTCCGGCTTCAAATCCCGATGCACTACCAGATGTCGGTGCGCATAATCCACGGAGCACGCCACCGTGATCATGAGCTCGATCCGCTCTCGCTGCGTCAGCTTCTCACAAAACACATTGATCGGCTGGCCCTCCACCAATTCCATCACGACATAGGGAACTCCTTCGGGCGTGGTCCCGCCGTCGAGCAGGCGCGCGATGTTCGGATGTTCCAGCGTGGCCAGAATCTGGCGCTCAGCCAGGAAGCGCTGGCGCGCATCTTCAGACAGTAATCCCAGGGTAGCGACCTTGATGGCTACGTCCTTCTTGTACGCATCATCGGCGCGGACGGCACGATAGACGATTCCCATTCCGCCCCGGCCGATCGTTCCACAGATCCGATAGTTGCCAAGAACCATCCCGATCTCTGGCAGCAAGGATTCGACCGTCGCGCTTGCGGCCGTGCTCAACACGGGCCCGATGGCGGTGTCGTTGTCAATTGCGGCAAGCAGGGAAAGAACGCGTGTGCGCAGGGCAGAGTCGTTTCCGCACGCCTGGCCGAGAAACTCATCCCGCTCCCGAGGTCCCAGATCGACTGCGACGTCGAAAACCTCCTGGAGACGAGCCCAATCCGCCGTGCTGAATGTTGGCTTCATGCCGAAAACTCATCGGGAAGGGAACGCCGGGTTGCCTCGCAATGCAGGCCGGGGAAGCATGTCCGGAAGCCAATACCGAGGATGGCAGACCTCCGTTGGGGTGTCAACGAGAATCCGCGCGGGAATCCGCGCGTGCGCCTGCTCGCGTGCCCACGTCATTTGCGGTGAGTCGATTGATTGGAATGCGTGCGGTCTGGCAAGGAAGCGGCATTTCCGGGCTCGGATCGGTGCAAAAACCCATCCGTCATGATCCGAGCTTTCGATGCAGGACGATCGGCCTCTGTCCCGGAATCTGCAAATGCGCAAAGCGCCGTGATAGGAAGTCGAGCGAAACGGGGCATTCCTCTTTGAAGCGACATTTCAAGGTCGCAGGAGATCCCAAGGAGGTCGATCATGAACTCTCTCAGCATCCACACTCTCATTGCAAACGAGAAGAAGGCCATTTCGGCTGTCACCCCTGCCGCCAAGGCGTTGTTCTGGAGCCTGTTTCTCTGGCTGGCAGGCATCTTTGCCCTCACGCCTGCCGGAGCCCAGTCGTCCTTGCCGCTGCCACTCCGGGCGACCCTGGGAGACGTCAGTTGCGGCGCACTCAACCAGCGGGTCTGCACTCCAGACGACGAGGAGTATTGGGTTGCCAATGCCCGGGGCCAGCAAAGAGTTTGCGATTACGGGCTCACGCCGCTGACTACGTCGGGCTCTTCGCAACTGATCTGTGGCAACTTGAATCGCAATACCCTCGGCAATATCTTCACCTTTTCGACGAATCAGGATCCGAGGGGATTTGTCACCCACGAGCAGGAACAGGCCATCGGCGCCGACGTGCCGATTAACATGGTCAATACGCTGGGGACGCACAACTCCTATTCGAATTATCAGGAGGGCTACTACGAGGATTACTCATCGATGAAATTCAACTTGGAGCTGGACCAGTTCGCCTCGCTCTTCGACCCGTGGGCCGCCGATCAGTACTACTCGATCTCAGACCAGTTGAACGCGGGGGCGCGCTACATCCGCATCGATCCGTATTTCTACGACGATCAATTACGCGTCTGCCACGGACCTGAACTTTGCCAGATCATCGGCGACGGGCGGCTCTTTATCTACACAATCCGGGAGATCGCTGACTGGCTCCACGCCCATCCCGGCGAGTTCATCCAGATTTACCTGAATGACTACAAGGTCACCGGTTCCAGCCAGCAGGCTCTCGAGATCGGCATAATCGATGAATACCTTTCCAGCGTGCTGTATAAGCCCAGCGACGGCGGACCCATGACTCTGACTGAAAGCAGCGCAGAAGTATTTCCTACCCTGCGCCAGTTGCGCGCCATGGGCAAGCAGGCCATCATCTTTTCCGCGAACAACTATATCAAAAGCAGCATGTCCTCCTCGATATGGCCCCACACCAAGGCGTATTGGCCGCATGGATATGACGTCAACCCTATCGACATGCTGCCCGATGCGGGGCAAAACCTGGGACCGGGCTGCATGGGTGGCGCTGCTCATGGGCTCACTCTTACCCAATGGAGCAACGCAGGCGAGGATCGCAGCGGTAGCATGACCACCGTGATGCGGACAAGCTCGTTTCCGTATTTTGCTGCCGGAGATTCCGATGGGCTGATGGATGATCCCCAGACCAATATCGCGGCCCGGTGCGGCGTCAGCGTAATCGACCTGGATTTCTGGGGCGCGCTGAACCATGCATTTCACTTCGGCGTAACCGTAGACGGAATTTCCGTCAGCCTCGTCGATTTCCGCGCTCCCATCGACGACCGCCCGATGGCGGCAAGCTGGTCCTATATGTCCAACGACAGCAGCAAAGGTCCCGCGACCCTGTTCGAGCCGTTCCAGCAGTGGGTAAGCCAGCCAGATACTACGAACCTGCGTTACGCCTGCGCTGCCCTGCGGGAGGATCCAGACTTTGTGTCGGATGGGCTGTACGACTGGGCGACCACATCGACCGCCGGTCCATGGAGCGGGGGCGAAGCGGCATGCCAGAAACTGGGCAGCCAATATCACTTCTGGTTTCCGCAATCCACATACGAGCAGAACAACCTCCTGCGGTATGAGGAGGTGCATCAGGGAAACCTGAACAGCGCTGTCTGGCTGAACTACCGTAGCGCAACCTACGGGAAGCAACTGGTTACGGCGCCATCGCAGGTCTCGTTCGTCACCGCGATCGACAGCACGCCTGCGCCGCAGACAATCTGGGTTGGCGGCGGCAACGGCGGCAAGTTACTCATTACCGCGTCCGGCCCATTTCAGGCGCAACAATTGATGTCCAATTCGTGGGAGGACAGCCAGATTCAGGCGTGGCCGACCAATCAGATTCAGATTACGCCCACGCCGGATGCGATCGATCAAATTGGAACCCAAACCGGGACCATCACGATCCAGGAGATCGATCCGGCCACCGGCAAGCCAGTCAACGACACCAAGATCCCGGTTTCCATAACGGTCAAGGACGAAATCGTACCGGACGTGTCGTCGGTTGCGCTCACACCCGGAATGACACAGACGATCCATCTGAGCGGCTTCCAGGGAGACTCAGACCGGATTCCGTTCCAGATTGGCGAAACGCCGGACTGGCTGGTGGCCAAGGTGAATACGTCGACCACGCCGGCAACGATAACGCTTTCGACAAAATCCATGCCCAAGGGCGTCTACCTGGCGTCTCTACCACTGATTCCCCCAGGGAGCGACTCCAAGGACGCGACGGCCTCGATAACGATCCAGTACGTAGTGCGATGAACCGGATGAAAAGGACCGGCCGCGTCCCGTCTCCGGGACGCGGCCAATTTTTAGGTCTCGATTGTGAGGCCTGGGAAAGCACAAATTCACGCGGTCGCGATACTAGGTCCATGACCGCATGAATTTGTTCCATCAGTATCGTGGTTTCCCAGGTCTTCCGCCGCAGCGGACCGCGGCGGAAGAGACCTGGGGCACCCACACCCGCAATTGGTACAAAACTCAGTGGTCAGAGACCTAGAAGCTGATTCGCGCCGAAAGTTGCAACTGGCGGGGATCAAGCGCGGCAGTCACCTGGCCAAACTGCGTATTGATTTGCTCTCCCGTTGACGGGTTGAACTCTGCGGTGGAGTTAAACGTGGAGAACTGTGTGTGATTGAAGGCATTGTACGCCTCGAACCGAAGCTGCAAGCTGAGCCGCTCGTGAAGCGGGATGTTCTTCAGCAGTGCCAGGTTGAAGTTATTGACTCCCGGTCCAATGATGAATGCACGTGGCGCATTGCCGAATGTGCCCACTGCCGGCAACTGGATAGCACTGGTGTTGAAGTAATGTGCAAAGGTGCGGTCGCCACGGCCCAGGTTGGCATCTCCGGTCAGAACTGCGCGCGGCGCGATCGACGTAGTTCCGGTGATATCTTCTCCGTTGGTCGTAGTAATCGTTACTCCAACGGGATTGCCCCGGTGGAAGTTGCTGATGTCAGAGAGCTCCCAATTGCTCAAGACAGTGGCTGCAATCGCATTTTTCCAAGGGCTTGCCGGAAGATCGTAAACGAAATTCGCTTCGAGCGCCTGCGGCACGTCGAACGTGGCCAGGCTCCGATAGTAGGCACGCAGCGGAACGACGGGCTCAATCGTATCTGTATCGTTGTCGTTGAAGTCGATCACCTTCGACCATGTGTAAGCCACGCCGAACTGAAGCACGTGCGCAAAACGCCGCTGCGCGCTGACCTGCATCGAGTTATATCCTGATGTAAACCCGTTGGACAGGTCATAGATCGAGTTATAGCCAACTATCGGCCGATAGAACGACGAGGGATAAGGTGTGCCGGCTTTCTGAGTCGGGTCCTGGTTCGCAGGGAGAAAATCGGCTCCGATGGGAATTGCATTCTGGTCGATCAGGGCAGCCAGGTGCCGGCTCTGCTCGCCTACATAGGCCACGGAAAGAATGGCTTTTTGCCCAATGTCCTGCTGCACGCCGAGACTGTAATTCATCACCATGGCCAGGTGTCCGGCTGAGGCAACACCGTAGACGCTATTCGGAAAGGCGAGACCCGAAGAAGAAAGCAGCGTTGAGAGCTGCCCATAATAAAGAACCGGCGTTTGCGCAATGGGCGGCAGGCCGACAAAGTTATCGAAGTAGTTTTCGCTGAAGCGATCCTGAAATACACCAAAGCCACCGCGCAGTGCCGTCTTTCCATTCCCGAAAACGTCATAGGCGAATCCGAAACGCGGGCCGAGTTGCAGGCCTGCTCCCGGAGTGAGGCTGCGCGGAGCAGAACCGCGGTTGGATGCAGAGACCATGCCGTCGGCAGGATTGCCGATACTCGGAGAAATAGCGCCGATGTCGGCGGCCGGATATTGCTTGCCGGTTCCGGGATCGACGCCAACGCGGGTTCCATTCACGATTGCGGGAGCGATGAGTTCGACCGCCTGGGAAGAATCGTATCGGTCTGGAATAAATGCCGAGACCTGGTTATTCATCTCAGTGAAAGGTGTTACATAAGTCAAGCGAAGGCCATAATCAAGGGTAAGTTTTGGAGTAATCCTCCAGTTATCCTGAATGTAAGCCTCAATATCCGTATCCTGCAAGGTGAACAGGCCCGGTATCGATCGCTCAGTGTACTCGTTGAATGTGCCCAGCGCCGCGTTGCCGTAGGCATAACCGGTATTCAGAGGGTTCTTTGCATTGTTCTGGAAGTCGAAGGAGCCATTAAAAGAACCTCCATTCTGCGTCTTCTGCGTGCGCGTGTAATACTCCCAGTAAATTCCTGCCTTGAAGTTGTGAGACGAGCGGGTATAGGAGACATTATCCGTGAAGTTATAGAGATAATAGCGATTGTATAAAGGGAACCTTCCGGGAATGGAAATCGTGGCGTCGTTGGGGATGCCGCCGAAGGATGCGCTGGGCAGGACCTTGAGCGGATTTGCCGAGGGGAAGAGCTGGCCGAGGTTGAAGCCAACATTGCTGCGCGTGACGCTCTGGAGCGCGCTGTTGGAATAGGTGTCTCCCGCAGGCTGATAGAGAAAGCCGAACGAAGCTTCGTTGAGCAACGATGGCGTAAAGATGTGCATCCAGCGGCCTGCTGCGGCCCTGAAGTCGGTGTAGTACGTCCAGGGAACCAGCGGCCAATTGCCTGAGCTGTCGGGCAGGCCGAGAGCGCCGGTTTCATTTTCAGCGAAGGCGTTGTAGCTTCCCGAGACGATGTTTTTCGGATTCAGGTTATAGTCAATGCGCAGTGTCTGCGTACCCAGCGGTGTTTGATCCACGGTTGTAAAGACGTAGTTGTAATTTCCTTTCGACACTCCCGTATTGGTGAAGTTCGGCAGAGGAAAGCGACTCAACAATGCCAGCCCGTTGGCATCGGTTTCGTCGCTCGGGATCGTGTTATTGGCGAAGGGCTGATTGTTGTTATAGGGGTCTTTTACAACGTAAAGCTGGCCGCCGGGGTTGTAGCTTTCAGAGAAGTTTCCCTGCCGCTCGAGAGCTGTCGGTACTGTGACCGATCCGGTGGTTGTTGTGCTGATTGGCCAGAACTCCTGGTTCCAGAAGAAGAAGAGCTTTCCGGCATGGCGGTCGATCACGTGCGGAATCCAGACCGGGCCGCCGATGTTATAAGTGACCGTGTTGTAGCGGTAGATGGGGCGAGCAACATGGTTCAGGTTATTGAAGTAGTTGTTGGCGTTGTAGTCTTCATTGCGGTTGAAGTAGCTGGCAAGCCCATGATACGTCCTGGTTCCTGACTTGGTAACGGCGATAATATTCGACCCCGACTGGCGGCCGTACTCCGCCTCATAGTTGCTCGTTTCGAGCTTTACCTCATCGACGGCGTCCTGGCTGACCATGTCTTTCATCCCGGTGCTGGACATGTCGTCAGCGGGAACGCCGTCGATAAAGATGGAGTTGCTGTTGCTCCGGTTTCCGTTCACGTAAATCGTCGGACTGCTGCTGATGTTCTGACTCTGGCTGGTGTCGATTACGCCCGGAGCAAGCGTGACAAGATCAGTAAAATTGCGGCCTCTCACCACCAGGCTCTGAATCTGCGTGGATGAAAGAAGGTCAGAGATCTCCGAGCTTTGTGTCATCACTGTGGAGCCTTCGGCTGAAACAGTCGTGGTCTGTGTGACCGCGCCAACCTCCAGTCCGACATGCGTTACCGGAAGGGTCTCACCGGTGGTAAGCATCAGATGCGCGAGTTGCTTGGTTTTGAACCCCTGGGCGGTGAAAGTCAGCGTGTAGGTTCCAGGCTGCATGCTGTTGAAGGTGAATTCTCCGTTCTGATCGGTCGTAGCCTGCCGCGAGGCGCCCGTTTCAGTCAGCACTGCGGTCACCGAGACGCCCGTTACCGCCGCACCAGAGGAATCTTGGACAGATCCCACGATCGACCCGGTTGTAAGCTGTGCGTACACTTGGCCTGTGCAGCAGAGGATGACGAGCGCCAACAAGATGAGGAGTTCGTGTGACCGTTTGAGAGATTGTCGAATAGCCTGCTTCCGCATGGCTCTCCTTTTCTTCAAAAAAGCGGTTTGCTTGTGATGTACCGTGTCAACCGGCATGTGTCATGGTTCCTGGTGAGTGGAATCGACTAATCGCGCGAGCGCCCGCTCTGTTCGTATTGCGTCAGCAGCCCAGTAAGCCTCTGGACAATCTCCGGTCGAGCGGCCCACAGGTTGTAAAGCTCGTGTGGATCGTCTGCAAGGTTGTAAAGCTGTCCCTGCACGCCGCCGGGAGCGGGCTCTACGCGCTTCGGAGAAGAGAATCCGCCGCTACCCAGGCCCAGTTCGAGCTTCCAGTCGCCCTCGCGAATGGTGAGCATTCCATCGATGGAAGCATCGACGATAGTTTTGCGAATCTGTGGATGGTTGGGATTGAGGAACGCCGGGAGCAGGTTAATGCTGTCTTCGCCGGCATCGGGCGACAAAGGCCGGTGCAGGATCGCGGCCAGGGTCGCCATGAGGTCAGTGAGCGAGCCTGTGTCGTTGCACACGGTATTTGCCGGAATGTGTTTCGGCCAGCGCGCGATGAATGGGATGCGGTGCCCAGCCTCCCAGATATCGGCCTTTTCTCCGCGCCAGTCAGCATTCGCTCGATGCGGGTAGCGCGCGATATCTTCGGGCTTCCAGTCTGCGCCGTTGTCGCTGGTTACGATCACCAGCGTGTTGTCATCCATCCCCAGCGCATGAATCGTGTCGAGCAGGCGGCCGATCATCGCATCGACTTCGGCAACATAGTCACCGTAGTCGCCCGCGCCCGATTTGCCGTGATACTGTGGCAACGGCACCCATGGAGTATGCGGCGCCGGCATGGCGAAGTAGAGAAAGAACGGCTGCCCAGGGTGTTGCGCACGCTGGCGCAGTATCTCTACCGCTTTGTCCGTAAGGGTGGGCAACACCTGAGGAAATTGAAAGCCGGGAGCGCGGAGGCCTGGCCTCCAGAAGACGCCACGTGGGCTCTTGCTGCCCGAATCAGGGATCGTGGCCTGCTCGACGACATGTTCATTCTCGAAGTAAACGTAAGGGGCCATGTCGAGCGAGGCGGGAATGCCGAAGTAGTAGTCGAACCCATGGGAGATGGGGCCGGGCCGCAGTGGCTTGGTGAAGTCGGTCTTCTCCGCGTCTCCTAAGCCAAGGTGCCACTTGCCCACGCCCGCCGTGTAATAACCATCCTGCTTCAGCATCAAAGGGACAGTCATGCGGCCGGGCTCGATCAGGTCGGGAGATTCGCCGTCGAGCACGCCTTTTTTCAGGCGCGAGCGCCAGCAGTAGCGCCCGGTGAGGATGCTGTAGCGGCTGGGCGTGCAAACGGCGCTGGAGGCATGCATGTCAGTGAAGCGCATGCCCTGTTTTGCGAACGCATTGCAGTTCGGCGTCGGCACGGCCGAATATCGGTTGTATGCATCGAGGTCGCCCCATCCCATGTCGTCGGCCAAGATGTAAACCACGTTGGGGCGAGCGCCCTGCTTCAAAACTTGCGCGAATAATTCAGGGTTCAGGAGAAGTCCGGCCGCACTCAGTGCTGCATTCACGCAGAAGGAGCGACGATTGAAGTTTTGGCCCATAAAGACCGGTATCCTTTCCATGCTGGTTCGCTGGTTCGTGATCGTTATCGTTATCGATTACGAAAATGACAAAGTAGAAACCTTTACGCCCATTTTTTCCAAAAAAGACGATGACGCAAATAGCAGTCTGTTGCGGTTAATCGAAGCGCAAAACCCACTCGGGCGGCTGGCCCGATCTCGTGGCTCTGCAAGCTCACGCCGGATTCGCCATGCGGCGGCTCGGTCAATTTCCTCAGAACCGCGGCGTGGATTGGTTATTCCTTGGGGATACTCGTACTCTTCCGGCGGTTCCGTCAATACTGGAACAGTAATTAACGGTAATGGCCGACTGTTATTGCGGTAATGCATCTCCGTCGCCTGATGGATCTGGAGATGAATGCCGGTTCGATCTTCAGCTTTGAAGCCTTTGGCTTCCATGATGATCGTGTATGGCCCGCGAGGAGCCAGGGCAGCGAAGACGAATCGCCCATTCGCATTCGATTCCGTGCGCGTGACAATTCCGGTCGCGGTATTCAGCGCTTCCACCTTGGCCTCTGCAACCGTTGCACCGATTGCGTCCTGCACGGCTCCCTGCAACGTGGCGTTCACGATCTGCCCGTAAACGATGAAGAACCGCAGTCGAGAGAAATCCGCAAACGCATGATCGGCATTTAAGATATTTGCAGAAACCGGCATATTGAAGACCTTTCAATGGCGGAGCCTGCACCGCTTGTATAAGTCCTGGTAGCTCGCGGTGTCTGAAATGTGGAAAGGAGAGGTGGGACCGAGACGGCGGCAAAAGTAAAAAACCCGCCCCAGCAGGCGCTGGCAAGCGGGCTATCTATTTAGAATTAGAACGCGCGAATTTGTAATCGCCGTCTAAAACACATAGGCAGGCATCTCCCGTTCGCCAGTAAGCACTGGAAACGAGCAACAACACCGGCGAACAACTCGTGCGGTATATGCCATGCGCGAAATCTACATTGGGAGCAGCAAGATTGTCAAGTCGAACCTCCAGGCCACTCGCCGGAACCGGAGAAGCACTTGTGTCCTCGGGGCCAAACATACGAAAATTAGAGCACTCGTAACACGATGTTACATGTTACGCTAGCTCCCATGCTCTCGGTCCATCCAACTGAGGCGCAGCAAATCACTTCTGAGGAAACGCTTAAGCACCTGGAAGCAGTGCTGGCGAGTCCTGCGTTTGCGTCCAGCAAACGCTGCCAGCAATTTCTTCGCTACGTAGTCGTGGAGACGGTTGAAGGGCGCGGCCACCTGATCAAAGAGCGGAATATCGCCCACGAAGTCTTCGGCAAGGGAGTGAGCTTTGAGCCCAATGAAGATGCTCTCGTGCGTGTAAAGGCGCGAGAGGTCAGGAAGCGGCTCGTCGAATATTACCAGTCGGCGCCGGACAACGAGATTCGCATTGAGCTGCCGCTCGGGGGTTACACGCCGCGCATCGGCCGTTCAACGGAGATCGAAATCTCGCCGATGGCTTCTGAGAGCGGTGCGCCTGCTGCGAGTGAGAATCTGAGCCGGCGCAGATTTGCCTGGACCCTCGGCGGATCTCTTGCAGCGCTCGGCCTGGGATCGATTGTGCCGATCATGCGGCGCTTCAAGACGCCGCTCGATCTGCTGTGGCAACCCGTGTTCGCCACCAAGTCGCCGCTGCTGATTTTTATACCGGTCCTTTACGATCCCGATGGACAGCTCACGGTGAAGATCGGCATCGGGCCGGCTACCGCTTTAAGGCATGCATCCGATTTTCTCACCCGGCACAATTACCCGTATTCCCTGCGGTTCGGCACGGACCTGACCTTTCCGCAGTTGATCGAGCATCCCAGCCTGCTGCTGGGCGGTTTCGCTTCTATGTGGGCCATGCGGATTGCGCGCGACCTGCCGTTCACGCTCACGCGGGACGCAGACAAAAACAAAATCATACTCGACAGGCGCACGGGACAGATCTGGCGGCCAGTCAATCCAACTGGCAAAGGGTATGCTGACCAGGACCACGGCATTCTGTGCCGTATCTTCGACGCCGAAAGCGGCCAGATAGTGATGATTGCGGCCGGCATCACGACTTTCGGAACCGCAGGCGCAGCCGAGTTGCTCTTTAATCCGGATTGGTTCTCCGGGTTGATCAAACAAGCACCACAGGGCTGGCAAACCAGGAACTTCGAGGCCGTCGTCCGTGTATCGGTCATCGGCATGGTGACCTCGCCACCGCAGGTTGTCGCCACGCATTTCTGGTAGGCCGCAATTGAAAGCCTCCTCCCGGCGAGGCTGTTTCCTTCCTAATCTGCAGTGCCTGAACCCTCGGATGACGGATCGAGGGAGGATGCTTATGCGTTCCACTCTCGAACGCACGCTGTGCCAGATCTTCGGGATGCGTTCCAACCATTGCCGCAAGGGCACAGTTGCGCGATACGGGCTTTCAAGGCTATACCGAAGACGGCAGCTTGTGGAATTGGTGCTGAAGGGGGAGGCGTGCTTCGACTCCGCAACGGGAAATTCCAGAGCTACCCGACTGTCGACGGAGGTCAGACCTGCATAGTGAATGCGGCGTCGGGCGAAGCAGTGTGGCGGGATGTGCCTTCTTCAAAGACGCGCCACAGAAATGTGAGCACGAAGGGATGAAGGCCGGCCATCATGAAGAACAGAGGTGTGTACCCGTGGCGAGTGACGATGTAGCCGATGATCTCGCTGGAGATCATGCCGCCTAGGCCGCTGCCTGAGGCGATAAGCCCTGCAGCCGTGCCGACCTGCCGCGCAGGATACAGCTCGACAACGATGGCAGTGAGAGTGACAAGCCAGTTCATGTGCGCGAAGGCAATAAGCGCAGCAATGAGGATAGCAAGCGTGCTGCTGGATGCGATGGCCGTGAATGGGCTCGCCGGCAGCAGGAGGGCCGCAGCCAGCATGGTCCAGCGGTAGGCGATGCAGACGCTCATGCCGCGGCGGATGAGCGCGCTCGCGAAGAGTCCACCGGTGACGGCGCCGATTCCTGCGCCGAGGTAGACGAACCAGGCAAAGTGGGCAACGCCGTTGAGCGTGAGATGCCGCGAGGTCATCAAATACTTCGGAAACCAGAAGAGGTAGAAATACCAGACTGGATCGGTAAGGCCGCGCGCGGCAACGAGCTTCCAGGTTGTAGAACGCGTGAGCACTGCGCGCAGGTTCGGCGCGACGGCAGATCTGGCCGCCTGGTTTTTCCTGTCGATCCATCCCTGCTCGATGCCGGCGCCCTCAGCCTGCTGGGTGCGAAATCCCCAGAACCAGAAGGGAATCCACAGCAGGCCGCCGGCGCCGTCGATGAGAAACACGGAGCGCCATGGCAGATGACTGGTGATGAAGACAATGGCGGGCAGCGCAATCACGGCGCCCAGCGTTGCGCCCATGGAATAGATGCCGATGGCGAGCGCGCGCAACCTTTCTACGAGGGCTTCGCCTACTGCCTTGGGAGCAGCGACCCACAGTCCTGGTTCGCCAAGCCCAAGACAAAAACGCGCAATGCTCAGCGACAGCGTGTTTGTTGCGAATGCCGTTGCCGCCTCAGCCAGCGACCACACGCCGACGAAGAAGGCCATCGATCGACGCGTGCCGAGCCAATCTGCAACGAAGCCGGCAATTGCATACGCAATTGCGGAGGCCAGCAGAAACAGCCCGACGACGTGCGCATAATCCAGGTCGCTCATATGGAGCTCGACCTGGAAACGCGGCGCAACGACCGACAGACTTTGCCGGTCAAAGTAATTGATAAAAGCAATGAGAAAAAGGACTACAACAAGAAAGAATGGCCTGTGTTTTGCCAGCCAGGCTGTTGTTTTTTTTGTATTATTCATTGAACGCAAGCTTTCCACTTCAAAGAATGTCCCTGGCAATAGCGGTTCCAGAAGATGCGGAACGCAACCGTAGCATGCCACATCCCGGAGCTGAAAAGCGAAAAGACCGGGGCAATCACTTTGCACTAACGAGTGTTTGCCCATTTTTGAGCAATCCAGAATTCAAATGATTGTGGCTGGACTGTGATTGCTATATCTTTGCTTCCGCGCATTCTTCCAATGGACCGATCGCACGAAGTTACGGTGTACCTGTGGCCCGCCAGTTGAGCGGCTTTGATCCCGTGCAAATGAAACGTGAAAGGAACGTCGCCGCGATTGGAAAGGGCGATGCCCAGGCGTCCATCTTTGCTTTGCCAGACGAGGATGCGCTGATCGTAGCGCACGGTGTCTTCATCAACCTGCAGACGCGTGGAGTCCCAGGGAAGATACTTCAGGAATCCCGCGATGGCGTTCCAGTTCTGCGGATTGAATTCCCAGTGGCCGGCTTTGAGGCTGGGCCTCAGATCCTGTTTGAGCTGGCCGTAAGGACGCCAGAAGCCAAGCGCGTAGGTGCCGGCCTCCATGTTCGTTACCGGCTTGAGCGCGTGCAGCCAGAACCAGGTTGGCGAGTTCTCAAAAACCATCCAGTTCATCAGGCTTTGGCCGGTATTCATGAAATAGGAATTGAACTTGGGTTTATTCCAGGGCTGGTATTCGAACTCGTTCGAGTAGACGGGTTTTCCATCGGCGCCATCGAGATAGATGGCTCTCTTGTCGATCTGATCATTGGAATCATGACCAATCTGGTGCCAGGTCCACGCATCGATATTCCTCAATAACTCCGGATCGCTACGGATGGCCGCCGCAAATTTTCCTGCCGGCCCATCCCAGCTTGGGGCCTGAATCTGAACGTTGGGGAGCAGCGCGCGCACTTTTGGAACCACGACCTTCAACGTTGCCGCGTAAGCCTCGGGCGTGTAATAGCAGGTGGCGTAGGACTGCCTGGCGCCGTCACTTTGTTTGCCGGTTGTTTGGCGGGGAAGGCCCACGACCGGTTCGTTTTGCAAACCCCACATCGCCACGCGCAAGCCGTGCGCCTGCAGGTAGCGGAGATCCTGAACCATGGCATTCGAGAATTCATTGAGGAAAGCAGGATCGCTACTGGCGATCGTGCCGCCGTAATAGCTTTTGTTCTGTTTCCAGAAAGGCGCTGGAGACCAATACTCCACGTCGAATCCTTCAATACCGGAAATATCCTGCATGGCGCGCAGATCATCCATCTGGTGCGGGTATCGCTCGACGATGTGCTTTTGATCAGTATCTGTGCCACGCAGATAGAGTCCCATCGCCAGCCGTGCATAGCGAAACCCATGCAGCATCTGCGTGTAAAAGCGCAGGCGCTCGGAAGGCGTCAGGTCGTGCGGGATGGCAACGACGTCGTCTGGCATGCCCGCATTGCCTGAGCCGATGCTGTCGCTTTGTATCTCGAAGCCCAGCCCCTTGATGACCTGCTGTGGCTGATCATAGCGGACCGTGTAGTTGCCGCTGGTCTGCGCAGCGAGAGATGGGCGTGCAGGCCAGAAGGCCGAGGCGGCAAGGCCGCACAGAAAGATGGTTCGAAGATCAATACTGCATTGCTTCAGCACGAATTCTCCTTAAGTGGCGCCATGCTGCATTCTGCGTATTCGCTCGTGCGTCAGTAGGCGCGCACTTCATAGATGGCCGCAGACAGGTCACCATTGGTTGCCAGCACCATGACGCGAAGCCGCTCTGTTTCCACCGGCCGCGCCAGTGGATGCTTGCGATGACGCTGATAGTTGCCGCGCACCGAGAACAGCGTCTTCCAACCGTCTGAGGTCTTGTATTCGATTTCGTAGTCGCGCACGCACTGTGGATCGCGATAGAAAGACGCATAAGCATGGTACTCGCGCAGCAGATGACCAGCGAATGTGAGCTCGATTGCGGCGATCGATTCAGGGGTGGGCCAGGCAAGCTCAAGCCACTGCGGCAGCGGTTGCGCAGGATCGGACCTCCAGAGATTGGTTCCGTCGTGAGGGCGCGTCTGTCCGCTCAGAACATTTTTCGCGGCAAAGCAGCGCTGCGGCGGATCGACCTGCATGGCCATCGTAACGCCGTTTGAGAATCGCCGCATCTTGCCTGGGGCCATTGCAAAAGCGGATACGTGGCCCGGCTCGATTGCGCCGGCAACATGCCAGAGCACATCCGGGTTCGCATCGAGATCGAAGCGGATGTAGCCCACGGCGGGAAGATGCGTATCGCGCGGCAGAGACCACTCCACCCACTGCTGTTTGCCTGGCGTCACGGCCAGATGGCCCCTGGCAATCTCCATGGCGTCATCGACGCGATAGTCCCAGATGTGCAGCACCTGCATTGCATGTACGGTGATCTTTTGCGCCTCCGCACTGGTGTTGGAAAGGCAGAAGCGCACGCGCTGGATTGGTTCGGGGCCTACCGCAACCCACTGCCCGCGCCGTTGCAGCAACTCTTCGCGGAGTGGAACGGCCTGGTCACGCCAGAAGCTGAGCCCTTCATGCGCGCCTGTCGAGTCAGGTGCAAGGCCGTGAAACCGTGCTTCGCTTGAGGCCGTCGCCATGGCTCTTCTTGCCTTGTCGGCCTCATCAGTGTTGCGAACGTTGGGAAGAAAGCATCCGTCGCGGAGCAGCCACTGCTGCACGGCACTATATTGACTGCGGCATACTTCGGCCGGTGAGATGCGCCTGGCGACAGCTATCCCGGCGGCTACCCCGGCGGCCTGGCCCATGAGTGCCGTAGTTCCCATGACCCGAACGGTGCCCAGCGCGCAGTGAGTCGCACTCACGTTGCGCCCGGCCATCATCAGGTTGTCAATGTCCTTGGAAACCAGGATGCGCAGCGGAATGCCGTAAGGCCCGGCATAGGAGCGGGTTGCATATTCGCTGGTCTGCGAGTAGCCTTCAGCGCTGGCCGGCTCGCTCTTGTCGGCAAGCAGACCGCCGGGCGTATGAATATCGATGAACCAGCCGCCGAAAGCAATCTCATCGTGATGAACGGTGCAGCGGATGACATCCCACTCATTCATCAGGTAGAGACCCATCACGCGGCGGCTCTCGCGCTTTCCAGGCACTTGGCCGATCCAGTCGAGCGCGTAGTTTTCGGCCAGCTTCATGGTTCGAGGATCTTTGTTCTTGATCCAATCCCAGACGCCGAGCGCGTGCCGCGTGAGTTCGTGGCGAATGGATTCGGCCTGGTGAATGGTATCGTAAGGAACGCCGATCTCGATCCACCAGTATCCGCCGCGGATATCCTTGGGCAAGCGGCCCTGGTCGTAAAAGTAGCGCCCATCCTTGTGCTCAATGGCCCACGGCGGCAGCTTGAAAGGAGACGGCCTGCCCATGTTTTTGGTCTTGAAGTGGATCGAGTTGCCCATGATATCGCCGTTAGCCTTGTCGGGCGCGTGCGGCTCGTTGAACTCGGCCTTGCCTTCGCTGCCCATCCTCCACTCGCATCCTGCTTCAGAGGCGACAATACCGTCGCCGGTGCAGTCAATAAAGACTTTGGCGGAGAGCGAGAGATTTACCTCGGCGTTGGCCACGCGGCATTCGACGCTTTCGAGCATGCGCTCGCCAGCCTTGACGCCCAGCACCGATGTGTTGAGATACAGCGTAAGGTTCTCGGTGCGCTGTACGGCATCGTAAATGGTCATGTCCCATACGGAGTTCGTCCAGCCGTTTTCAAAGATCTCCTCGTGGTTGGCCGCGCGTTCTTCGATGAGCAGCTCGGAGAGGATACCGGTCTCGCGCGCGTAGGCGTGGAAGGCTGCGGCTCCATGGGGCGTAACGCGCACCTCCGACGAGCTGTTGCCGCCGAGCACGGGCCTGTCCTGAACCAGACACGTTTTTGAGCCCGAGCGCGCAGCCGCAATCGCTGCGCTCACGCCCGCCAGTCCTCCGCCACAAACCACCACGTCGTACTCGCCGGAGATGCTTTTCATACGCTTGAAAATTCCTCCTGAGGCGTGTTGCGCATCAGGCCGCCGCCAGGCTCTGTGCGGCGCTGAAAAAGAATGGGGCGAAGACCGTCTCTTCGCCCGGCGTTGCGATGGAAACAGGATCAGAAGCGGAGCTTCGCGCCAAGCTGCACAGTCCGGGCGGCATTGGCCGCAGTTACGACACCGAAGTTGGTGTTTGTGTTTATGCCACCCTCGGCAGAAGGATTGCTCGGGACTGCAGGCGGACCCGCGGTGAATGTCGTGTTTGGATTCTGAAGGTTCGTTCTGTTGAGCGCGTTGTAGGCTTCGATACGAAACTCCAGCTCGGTGCGGTCCTTGATGTGCGTGGTTCTGAAGAGCGACATATCGAAGTTCACCTGCGCCGGTCCGCGGACAGGCGAGTAGGCGCGTGGCACGTTGCCGAAACTGTAGTCCGCCGGATCGACAAATGCATTGGGATTAAACCACTGCGCTTTGCTTTGATGCGCAACTTTCACGCTGACGCCGGGATTGAAGTTGGGGCGCGATGCGATTCCCTGGTTCGTGGCCCCGGTAATAAGAAGCGGACGGCCCGATTCGAGCGTCATGATCACGTTGTATTGCCAGCCACCTGCGATGGCGGCTGCGGCGCCGTTTCCGCTCAGGAATCGCTCTCCTTTTCCGAAGGGCAGATCATAGAGCGTAGAAACGGTCGCGCGCTTGTTCACGTCGAAGGTGTCCACACTGTAATCGGCGCGTAAATCGTAGGGGTTCTGCGGACCATTTGAGGTGGATACTCCGCCGCCGGGAGCGGTGGAGAGATCGGTGAAGATGGGCAGGTCCTGCAGTTTGCCATACGTGAAAGATGCAATGACAGCCAGGCCATGGGCCGCGCGGCGCTGCGCCGTAACATAAAGATAGTTGCTGTGGAAGAAACCGCCGCGTGGATAGCTCTGATACACGTTGGAGTAATAGGGGAACGGCTTAAGCAGAGTTGCATTGGTGAGCGTCGCGGCTCCAAGGCTGCCTGGCACCTCGCCGGCGTATGGATTCGGCGCCGAGGCGTTGAGAAACGTTGTGCCCAGGCTGTAATAGCTGGGGTTGAGGAAGTTCTCGTTGTACTCGTTCAGCGTGAAGTGACGCCCGTTGTTGCCAATGTAAGTCGCGTCAAGCACCCATTGGAACGGCAACTGGCGCGAGAGAGTCAGCGTGTACTGCTGCGAGTTGGGATCTTTCTGCGTGGGCCAGATGGTATAGACGGACTGGCCGAGAAAACCTGTCTGGCCGAGGGAGCGGCCGGCGACCGGCGCGATCGGTCCAGGCATGCCGCTGGAGAACTGCGAGAGCACGCCATTGGCCGTGGAGGCGGTGAACGACGTAGTGAGGCCGGTAAAGCCGTTCGGGTTGCCATCGGACTGCATGTACTCTTCGCCGGAAGTCGAAGCATAGTAAATCGCGGCGCCGCCGCGGAGAACGGTGCGGCCATCGGGCGTGAGAGCATAGGCAAAGCCGAGACGCGGACCCCAGTCGTTGAAGTTCTCGTTGGCAAAGTTCCTGCCGTAGCCGTCAACTCCTGCGTACTCGACCAGTCCCTTCAGCGCCGGGTTGGAGCCGTTGGGTTTGTTGAGATCGACGTTGTCGAACATATCCTGCTTGGCGTAGGCATTGGCCATGTAGTCGTAGCGCAGGCCGGCGTTGATGGTCAGCCGCGGGGTCGTTCTCCAGTCGTCCTGCACGTAGCCGGCGTACATCATGTGCCGCCACGCAGAGCCCGCTACCGGCGTGTTGCTGGCGCTGTGAACGGCGCCGATGAGGAAGCTGGCGTATTGGCTGCCTGTGCCGGAGGTCACGGTAGAGTTATTGCCGGCTGCCGTGGTCCCGGCGATAAAGCTAAAAGTGCCCGAGGAGGCATTGTCCTGGTAGTTGTAGGTTTCAGTGAAGCGCACGCTTGCGCCCACGGTGATCGTATGTTTGCCGCGGATCAGCGTGGCGTCGTCAATAAGCTCGCCGATGGTGTTGGAGCGGAAGCCGAGGGTGGCGTAGGGCTCGGCCATGCCGTTGCTGACTTGCAGCGCGGTCAGGCCGCTGCCGAGAAACGGAGGCATGCCGATGGCCGCGACATTGTCCTTGCCTGCCTGCGCTGAAGCGAAGAGGAAATCGGTGCGCACAAGGCCGAAGCGCGCTTCATTCACCAGGCGCGGAGAAAATACGTGCGTCTCCGAGAGAAGCGCGTTCTGCTGCTGGTCGTGGTCGTTGCGATTGAAGGCAGCGCTGTATCCTTGCGCATTGTTTTGTGTGCTCAGGTAATAGGCATATCTCGCCACAAAGCTGTCGTTCGCACTCAGCCGATAGTCAGCGCGCGCGAGGCCAAGCCTGTCGCCCACGACCAGCTTCGGGCTCTCGATGTAATTGTCCGCATGGGTGCACGAGTTGTATGGCCCGGAGGTATTATTGGGCTGCGGATAGAACAGCTTTTGATACGCAACGGCAGAAGTATCGAGACGCCCGGTGGGAATCACGTTGGCAACGCCGTTGTTGCTGAATTGCGTTCTGGTTCCGGTGTTGGTTGCCGTGGTTGGGTCGTAGATGGGCACCTGCGTACAAACGCCATTCGTGAGCACGCCAAGATCGCTGAAATCCCCCTGATATTCCTGCGGAGTGGGGACAGTGGTGTAAGAGGGCGTATCCGAGATGTACTTGTACTGCTCGTAGTTGGTGAACAGGAAGAGATTCTTCGTGTGCGGGATCGGACCGCCGAAGGTGCCTCCGTAGTTGTTGAAGCGCGTTTCCGGCTTGCCGAAGGTGGGCTTGGGAAATGCGATCTCTGCATCCAGCGCGTCATTGCGGAAAAATTCGTAGAGGCTGCCGTGGTAATGGTCGCCGCCGCCGCGGGTAATCACGTTGACCACGCCGCCGGAGGTGTAGCCGAACTGCGCCGGAATCACACCGGTCATGATGCGGTATTCCTGGATCGCGTCGGACGTAATGTTGATGCCGATCTCGCTGGTAAACGTTGTCACATTGGTCACGCCGTCAAGCATGTTGTTGTTCACGCCCATTACGCCGCCGGAGATGCGGATGGACGAGACGGCCGTGCCGCGATTGGCAAAGCCCTCGCTCACCGCTCCCACGCCGGACTCAACGCCGGGGCTGAGCGTGGCCAGCGCCAGCACGCTGCGGCCATTCACCGGGAGCTGTTGCGCGTTGCGCGTGTCGATGGTGTCGCCGACGATTGCGTCCGTGGTGTCGAGAGCGGGTGGTATGGCCTGGACCGAGATCGTGGTGGATGCCGAGCCTACCTGAAGCGCGGCATTTTCCATCACGTGCGCCGCCGCGTCAACTACGACATTGCTTACAGCCCACGGCTTGAAGCCGTTCATCTTGATCTCAATGGAGTACTGCCCTACCTGCAGCCGCTCGGCCTGATAATATCCGTTGCTGTCGGTAACCACGTCCACGCTCAGCCCGTTGTTCTGGTTCCTGATGTGCACCTGTACGCCGGCTAGGCTGGCCCCGCTCTGATCTGTCACCGTGCCCACAATGTAGCCAACATCCTGCTGCGCCCGAGCGATCCCGCCACCGATACACAGGATCAGAAACAGCGGCAACAGCGCGAGAAGCCGCGTGGCTCCCGCGCGCAGCCTGTCCAATCTGGGTTCTTGCCTGGTCACTGGATTTACCTCCAATCGATTTCATTGCATCTGTCAGCCGTGCTTCCAGCTCCGCCGTGCCTCGCTGACGCGCAGAAGCATGCCTGCCGGCGCAGGGCGCCGCGCTGCAATCTTGTGAAAGCGTCGTCCCCGGAGGCATGGCCACGCACGGGCAGGATGACAATGCAGCGACTCTATGCCCCGAAGATAAGGATTGGCATCTGCCAAAAGTCAGAGTGGCGGGAAATTATTTACCAGGGCTGCACGCGCCGTTACAGACTTCGCCAGGGCAACGAGCCGTATTGAAGTTGAAAATTTTAGATGTGGATGAGGCCGCGTTGCAGAGCCGTGACTACGGCCTGCGTGCGATCACGGACGCTCAGGCGATTCAGGATGACGCTGACGTGGCACTTGACCGTGCCTTCGGTGATGCCCAGGTCTCCGGCGATCTCGCTGTTGGACTTTCCCTGCGCCATCAGCCGCAGAACGTCACACTCGCGCTTGCTGAGCGACGAGTCGGGGACGCGGGAGGCCAGCGCTTGCGAAACGGGCGAGGGCAGGCAACGCCCGCCGGCATGCACGCGCCGGACCGCATCAAACAAGATGTTCTGCGGCATGTCCTTGATCAGGTATCCCGATGCGCCGGCTTCCAGGGCCTGGTAGATGTCCTCGTCGCCGTCATAGGTGGTGAGAACGATAAAGCGGGCCCTGGGGCTCTGGCTGCGAATCTGCCGGATGGCTTCAACGCCGTTGATACCGGGCAGGCGCAGGTCCATCAACGTGATGTCGGGGCGATGCTGCGCGTGCAGGGTGACGGCTTCTTCGCCGCTGCGGGCCTGCGCCACCACCTCCATCTCATGGCTGGATGAGAAGAGCGCACTGATGCCGACTCGCACGATGGGGTGGTCGTCCACGATAAGGATGCGGATAGCTGGCATGGCTGACGATTATAAAGCGGATCGCGCTGCACTGTCAGCGGATGCGTTACGGGGTAATGGCGGCGCGCGGTATCTCGACGCCTACACGTGTTCCCTGATGCGCCGCGCTTTCAATTTCAAATCTTCCATGGAAGCGGTGAATGCGCTCTCTCATTCCACGCAGGCCAAAGTGCCCTTCCACGAATGCGTCAGAGGCGTCGAAGCCGCGTCCCTTGTCTTTCACGGTCAGCGAAAGCGAGTCAGCCAGGTAGGCGAGCTCGACATCGATCTCATACGCATGCCCGTGCAGAATGGCGTTGAAAACCGACTCCCTGGCGACCATCAGAACCTCATGCGTGGCCTGCAGGCTGATGGGGAAAGGTTTTCCGTGCGAGCGATTGGTAACCTTCAGTCCGTGCTCGTGGCTCACGCGCTCGGCCATGCGCTCGAGAGCCGCGGGCAGGTCAACCGAAGCGCGCTCTTCGCCGCGCAGGTTCCATACGGCTTGGCGCGCCTCGTCGATGGTGGCGTGGATCTGCGTGGAGGCGTAGTCGATGAGATGCAGCCGCGATTCCGAGTCGTCGACCTCGCCGCTCGATGCTGCCTTGAGCAGCGCGGAGACGGCGATGCAGCCCTGGATGAGCGTGTCGTGCATCTCGCGCGCCAGCCGCGTGCGTTCCACCAGTACGGCCTTGAACCGGCCTTTGATCTGCTGCACGCGCACCTGGTAAGCGAAGCAGGAGAGCAGCACTACGCCGAGTGCGCAGAGCAAAATGAACCACGGCGTCTGGTAAAAGTGGCGCAGTTTTACAATTGCGGCCGATGCGCGAACCACGTGGCCGGGATAGGCTGTTTCCCAGGCTTCCACCAGGAATGTGAACCGGCCGGGAGGAAGATTAGTGTAGCTTGCCAGCCGCTGCTGCGCGTTTGCGTAGGTCCAGCTTTTATCGAAGCCCTGCAGCTTGTAGCGGAAGCCAAGGCCCTGCTGCGGAGTGAGCAGCACCGGCTGATAGGCGATATTCACATGATTGCTGTCCGCATGCAGGAGCAACCTTTGCGCCAGTGGCTGTGGCTGTCCATCCACGGTAACGGAATCGATATGCAGGTTGAAGAGAATGGGACGGCCTGCGTCGTCCGGGCTGATCTTCCACAGGCCCTGGCTGGTGGGAAACCATGCTTCGCTCGCCGCGGTGAGAGCGCCGGCTGACTGCATTCCGCCCAAAACCTGAACAGACTCGTTGCCCTCGCTTACCGCGTAGTAGCGAAGCGAGAATGGCGAGCCGGAGTTGGGGATATACGCGCGCAGCTCCGCGCGATTGAGCAGCATCACTCCGGTAGGACTGCTGATCCAGAGATGATTCTGCCTGTCGCCGAGGATGCAATAGATGGTATTGCTGGTCAGCCCGTCGGCCATGGTGTAGTGCGACAGGCGTCCATCGTCGTAGTAGTACAGGCCATCTCCGTGGGTGCCTATCCAGATGCCGCCGTCCACATCCTGATAGAAGGCCCATATGCGTTCATTGCTCAGCCTGGCCGTCAGCGCGTCATCCACGAACGCGCCATTTCTGTACCGTCCCAAGCCGCGCTCTGAGCCGATCCAGATAGTTCCGTCGCGCTCTTCGAGCAGCGAGCGAATATAATTGGCGGCCAGCCCGTTTTGGGTTGTAAGGTTGTGCAGGCCGGCGCGGTCGAGATGACTCACGCCATAATTGGTGCCGATCCAGATGGTTCCGTCGCGAGCCTCGAGCAGCGCCTGCACAAAGTTGCTCGACAAGCCATCCTGCGTGGTGAAGTGCTGGTTGCCTTTCGGGGAAAAGTGGTACACGCCTCCGCCGATAGTGCCAATCCAGAGAGAGCCGTCGCGGCTGCGCAGCATGTTGCGGACACGCACATTGCCCAGCTCGGGAAAGCGGACCGGGCGCGCCACATCTCCGCGCACGTGCATGAGCTGATTGGAAGCGAACCAGAGCGAACCGTCCGTGTCCAGGGCCACGGTGCCGAAGTCAGCGCCTGCGGCCTCAGGCAAAGCGAGAACCCGCACCGGCGTCTGGCTCAGGCACATGATGCCGGTGAGCGTGCCAATCCAGAGATCTTTGCCGGAATCGATATAAATGGAGTAGACGGTGTTGCTGATCAGGGTGGATGGCGCCTGCAGGCGCGTCACTTCGTTGCCGCGAATCCTGAAGATGCCGGCGCCGATGGTGCCCGCCCACAACTCGCCGCCGGCAACGACGCGCAGAGTGCGGATCAGCCCGAAGACTCCCGGCACGGGTGCAAGGCGATCCGTTCCCGGCAGCAGACGATAGAGCCCGCTGACCGTTCCCACCCAGATGGTCCCATCGGCCGTTTCCGCCAGGGACTTTACCTGGTTGCGATTGTCGTTGCCGGGCAGCAAATACTCGCGCGACCGGCCATTGCCAAAGGCGTACAAGTGAGAACCGCCTGCCCACACGCGGCCGGTGTGATCCTGGAGCACCGCATGCGCATCGGATATCGCCGTTCCCAGCGCCCTGTCCACGCGCACCAGGCGATCGCCCTTGACCCAGAAGAGCCCTCCATCGGTGGCCACCCACAACTGACCGCTGCTGTCCTGGGCGAGCGCGCGTACATACGCGACGCTCTGGCCTTTCTCAGTGGGATAGGCGCGAAATGCGCCGTTCTGCCACTCGATCAGCCCCGCGCCGCTGGTGCCGATCCACAGGTGGCCGTCCCGGTCGGTAAGCAGGCTGAATACGTCGTCCTCGCCGAAGGCGGGCGTGTTGGCATGGTTGAACAGGCGAAAGCTTGCGCCGTCAAAGCGCAGAAGCCCTCCGGTCGTGCCCACCCAGAGATAGCCGTCGGGAGTTTGGGCAAAGGCCTGCACGGACTCTTCCGGCAAGCCATTCTGCAGTTGCCAGGAGCGGATCATGTAGTTCAGCTCTTCGCCGTTTGCCGCGCGCGTCCTGACTGTGAGCTGCTGCGCAAACAGGCTCACGCCCGCTCCAGCGCAGAGACAGGCGGCGGCCAGCAGCAGGCCGAGGAGTGGAATCCTGGCCGTCCGATGCGGCCGCAGCCGGTCCGTTCGATGTGAGCTGAAGTTCAAAGGTCAGCCTCCAATGCGAACTCATTTGAATTGATTGCGCGCGGGTCTGGCAGCTTTTGCCTCTCGATCAGGCAGCGCGAAGCAGTTCATGCTGAAAGAAGCGCGGCTTCAGATTCGTTCCAGCAAAAAATTTCTCGCCGGTCCTACTTTCAGCAGATTCAAGCGCAGACTTCGTCAGCCTATGATCGTTCTGGGTAATGAGAAAGCCCGCGGCAGCGAGTTTACAGTGCTCGTGGAATTACCGCAAAACCAAGCCGAACCCAGCGAACCCAAAAACGTGCCGGGCGCAGTTGCGCGCTGCGCAGGCGATCACTTGAACTATTACCAAAGGATATGTATGAACAAGGGACCCGCGTCTTCCGCTTATCGATTTTTCTCCCGGCGCTCCGTGCTGGCTGCGCTGGCTGGCTCGGCCGGCTACGCATGCGCGCAGAGCTTTTTGCCGGGCATTCCGAACGTGGGCCTGAAGGGCAACGATGATCCGCACCGCACAGAGAGCGGTGTGGGCGCACTGATGCCGTGGGCAGACGGCCTCTACGCGATGACCTATAACTCTTCCGGCACGGGCGGCAAGGCGAGCGGAGCAAGAAGCGGCAGCGGACTGGGCTTATATCGCATCGACGACACTCTCAAGCCGGCCATGCTCGACGAGGTGAACGGCGTCTTTGCCAATCGCTTCATCCATCACGGCTCCAATCAGTGCCTCATCGGGCCGTACATCATTGATGCCGATGGAAAGTGGCGGCGCATCGAAGGACTGCTGCCTCACCGGCTGACGGCCACCATGCCCCATCTGACTGATCCTGGGAATCGCGTCTACTACCAGACCATGGAAGGACTCTTTCTCGAAATGGACATTACCGACCTGAAGCCGCGCGTGCTGTTCGATCTGACCCAGGAGATGAAAATCACCGAGCCGCCGCACTTCAAGGGTGGTTACACCGCGCAGGACCGCGTGGTTGTGTCCAACAATGGTTTCTATGCGTACGGACAGACGCAGGCGGGACTGTTCGAGTGGGATGGCGGCAAAAGTTGGCGAAGAATCTCCGACAAGCCGCACATGGACGTAGCCGCGCGCGCCAATATGGGCAGCGTGCTGTTTACCTCGGGCTGGGACGAGCGGTCCGTGCTGCTCGATGCGCTGGTGAACGGCGAGTGGCAGCACTACCGGCTGCCCAAGGCGTCGCACGCGTTCGAGCAGGCGTGGCAGACGGAGTGGATGCGCATTCGCGAGATCGAAACCGAGCACTACATGATGGATATTCAGGGCATGTTTTATGAGCTGCAGCCGATTGCCTTTGAGGGCCGTATCTGGGGCGTGAAGCCCGTCTGCCAGCACCTGCGCACCATTCCGGACTACTGCAGCTTTCGCGGAATGCTGGCGATAGGCGGCAACGAGACCACGCCCAACGTGGACAACAACGCCGTGGCAGGCCAGCCGCAGAGCGGCATCTGGTTCGGCAAGTCAGACGACTTGTGGAGCTGGGGCAAGCCCCAGGGCTGGGGTGGTCCGTGGCGCAACGATCCGGTCACAGCCGGCGCGCCGTCCGATCCATTTCTCTTCACCGACTTTCGCCGCAAGATGTTGCACCTGGTCTCGGAAAAGACTGCCGAGGTGGAGATTCAGGTGGATTTTCTAGGCAACGGCTCCTGGGAAAAATATGAGACCGTTCCGCTCAAGGGCGGCGAGTACCATCCGGTCCTGTTTGAGGATGCCTTCAGCTCGCAGTGGGTCCGTCTAGTACCCAGCGTTTCGTGCCGGATGACGGCGGAGTTCATGTTCACGTGAGATTGTTATCGGTTGATCGTCCACGGTGCATTGCGGCCTGTTTCTTGTATCTTGATTTCCTGGGAGATTCACGGTGGGTACTGTTTCAACCAGGCAGGCGTGCCTGAACCGGCGTGAGTTTATGACGCGGGTTGCTGCGGCGGGCATGGTTGCCGTTGCTGAGCGTGCGATAGGCCAGGGAGCGCATCCGCCCCTGCTCAAGGCGGCGCTGCACGTCGATGAAAACGCAGAAATCTACACGCTGCCGCAGGATTTTACCGGGCTCAGCTACGAGTCCGCGCAGCTTGCCAATCCGACTTTCTTTTCCGCAGCCAATACGCAGTTGATTGCGATGTTCCGCGAGTTGAGCCCGAGCGGCGTGCTGCGGCTGGGCGGAGGATCGTCAGAATATACGACGTTTTCTGAACAGGCTCCCACGGGTCCGCCGCCGTTTGAGACCTTCGGCCCGGATACGAGCAAGACCGTGAAGAAGGGCACGGTGACGACGTCGCTGGCGCTGCGCAACCTGCGCGCCTTTCTGGACGCGGCGCATTGGACCTGCCTTTACGGATTGAATCTCGGCCAGGGCACACAGGGAAATGCCACCGTCGAGGCCGAAGCAGTGCATCGCATTCTGGGGCCGCGGCTGCTGGCGCTGCAGATCGGTAACGAGCCGGACTCGTTCGGGCATCTCCGCCCGGCTGGCTGGGGACCGGACGATTACATCCGCGAGTGGACAGCATTTCACGGCGCGATTGTCGCGCGCGTGCCGGACGCGAAGTTTGCCGGCCCGGATATCTCGAACAAGCTGTCGTACCTGACCGCGTTTGCCCGGATCGCGCCGGAACATCCCGATATTATTTTGTTGACGGGGCACTACTATGCGATGGGACCGGCAGGACGCCCCGGAATCACGCTCGATAACCTGCTAAGCGCGCATCCCAGGATGACGACGCTCCAGTGGAGCAGCGTGCCGGTGATCGAGGAGGCCATGCGCGCCGCCCGGTTGCCCTTTCGCGTGTCGGAGGAAAACTCGTGCTGGAATGGCGGAATGCCGGGTATTTCCGACGTGTTCGCCTCGGCGCTGTGGTGCGCTGACGTGATGCTGCATTTTGCGTCGCTGGGTTTTTGCGGCGTGAATCTGCATGGCGGAGGAATGGGAATTTATTCGCCGATTGTCGGCAGCCCGGCAGCGGGATTCAGCAAGCGGCCGGAGTTCTTTGGCATTCAATTTGCGCAACGCTTTGCGGGCGCCACTTTGCTGAAAAGCGACCTGCTGTGCGAGAGCGACCGCGTGACCGCCTACGCGGCGCGTAGAGCCGGAAGAGGGGCGCGCGCCGACCTGGTGGCGATCCTCAACAAGACGGACAGTCCGGTAGAAGTGACCCTGGCGGGAAACCTCGGCGGGAAGAGACACTGGAAACGGATGCAGTTGAGCGCGCACGCAGTGGACGCGAAGAGCGGGATTGAGTTCAAGCCAATTGCGGAGAGCAGACGCCGTGCGCCGCTCGTGGTTGCGCCGTACTGCGCCGTGCTGCTCAGCGACTGAAGTGCAATGGGTGACGAAGATAGTGAAGCCGGCGCCACACTCTCGCGGCCTTGCGGTATGTGGTCCAGGCACTACACATAATTGGATGCGGAATGCGACGCCTGGCGGTGCTGACAGGGGAGTTTCACCGGGACAGAACTCGCTTGGCCACGATCGACGAGTAAGCCGCGCTTCCCTGGAGGTTTTTCGTCGCAATCAGCACTTCGAATGGAGGAATTGTGCCGTCGGGGGCCACAATAGACTTTAACCATTCTGAAAACCTGGCATCGTCAAGAACAAAGTTGCCTGCGGATTGTGTGCCAGACATCCATAGTCCGCTCAGCACAAGAACCATGCCATTGCCACCTGGATTCGGCAGATAGGCGACATCGCCATACACATCCGCAGCGCCTAAATCTCCCGATCCCTGTTGCGTTCGATACTCTTTCGATTCGCCATTCTGAGGATGACGATTGAGAAAGTAGAATCCACCGTCGTCTGCGCGCGTCAAGATGAAATTCATGGATGGCTCCACGAGGGAAATCCATGGGTTCGCCTGCCGCGAGCCGATCAGGATAAGATTCGATCGCGCCGCAGCGGATGGCCTTAAATCACGGGCATAGACCGTGGCAGCATGCTCAGGCGACCATTCCGGCAGATGCGAAAGTTGCAGCACAAGATCGAGATCCACGATGCTGGTGTAACGCCGCGAGCCCAGGTCGTCGGCCATCGGCTTTGAGATAGTCGTGAACAGGATGTGGTACCGGCGGAATGCCGGGTGAACGCCATTGATATAGTCAGACAGGCTGATATCCTGCCCGGTCACGGTTTCATAGAGCACCAGTCCGCTGTCACCCGGAACAACCACCGTCCTTTCATTCGCGGAAAATATCTGGCTCCAGAACCGGCGATTGATGTCCTCCGTCTTGACTTGCGGCCTGTTCGGCAACGAGTGCGCCAGATAATAAGCGGCTGACAACGCCGTGCTGCCGATTGCAATCCCGGCCAGGAAAGAGCCGATCCGGCCCCACGGAAGCCGTCGGGTTCTGGGGAGCGGCAAAGGAGCAGCCGCGGTATCCTCCCTTGCCAACCCATTGGCTGCGTCAACGGCGATCGGGAGCGCCGGAGGCTCGTCGACAGGCCTGTTTTCCTGGTCGCAGATAAAGAAACGCGGCACGTAGCCGCCACGGGGAATTTCAATCTGCAGCGGTTCGTGAGCGCCCTCGTTGCTGAAGTACAACTCGAGCCGGTGCCGGAGCCGCAACGCATGCGAGCGCACGATCGAGTCCGCGCTGGCGTCATATCCGGGCGGACGCCCGAATACCGCTTCACCCAGATACTGCTCGTTGATATCGCTGCTTCGCCCTTCGAGGAACAGGCGGCAGATGTGGCTGAGGAACTCCGATAGCCTGGGTGACCGTTCGAAATCCTGCGTAGCCAGAATCCGCTCCACCAGCAGCCATCGAGGATCGTGGATATAAGGCGAAGTCCTGTTGGTAATCTTCGGCTTCTCTGAAGCTGGTTCCGCTCCTGAATCCCCGGGCAAATCTTTTGTTGCAGATCGTTCCTGGGTGTGAAACATGTCGATTTCACCTCCCTTACGACGAAGAACACGCTGTCTTAAACAACAGATGAAAGAGCATTAACTGTTTTCAAATGTCAAATCACGGAGAATTCACTTGCAGCGCTGCACACCTATCTTACCTAATAACCTGCGGGTCGGGAGACACAGTTTTCAAGCTGTTGAATCCCGATGTAAGTACAGAAGGGCTCGCCCTGATGCAGGCGGCTTTCTTGACGTTATGGAACAGCTTTTTAAGGAGGACACAATGATGCTGAACTTGAGAAGGGGTATTCAAGCGGTTGGGGTGATCCTGTTAGGGTTTTTCTCGCTGGCATCCGCAGCACAGGACACTGGCGCAAGTATCAACGGAACAGTGCGGGATGCCACGGGCGCAACGGTGGACAACGCGACCGTGACGGCGACCAACACGGCCACCAACGCAACTGCGAAAACGCAATCGCAGAATGGCGGGGAATATACGCTGCTGAATCTGCCGCCGGGAACCTACACGCTGAGAGTTGTGGCCTCCAGTTTTAGCAGTTACGAGCAGACCGGCATCCTGCTCAACCTGAACCAGCACGCCACGGTGGATATTGCCCTTCAACTTGGCGCAGTGCAGCAACAGGTCACTGTCAACGCCGATGTGACCGGCCTGGATACGGCTTCCTCAGAACTGAACGCCGAAGTCAACGGCGATTCGATCCGGAACCTGCCGCTCAATACCCGCGAATCCTATTCCCTGCTCGCGCTGGTGCCGGCATTTACGGGATCGATCGGCAATGACTACAACGCCGTGAGCTATTCAATCGATGGCGGCGACGCGGATTATGGAGACATCCTTGTCGATGGCACGCCCGCGGGTTTCCCGACCGTCAATGGCGTTCAAGGCGTTGGCATCTTTCCCTCGGTGGACGCAATTGGCGAATTCCGGGTTCTGGCACAGAATCTACCCGCCGAGTTCGGCCGCACACTCGATGGACTCGTGAACGTCGTCTTCAAGTCAGGCGCCAACCAGTTTCACGGCACCGGATTTGAGTTCCTCCGCGAAGGCTCTCTGGACGCGAACGACTTTTTTTCCAACCGGAACCACGTGCCGCTGCCGGCCTTTCACCGCAACCAGTTTGGCGGTGTGCTGGATGGACCCCTCTACCGCAATAAGACGTTCTTCCTGATCTCC
Organism: Acidobacteriaceae bacterium; assembly: GCA_030038195.1. Classification (GTDB taxonomy): domain Bacteria; phylum Acidobacteriota; class Terriglobia; order Terriglobales; family Acidobacteriaceae; genus Telmatobacter. The sequence continues at coordinate 19,625 of JASHPJ010000004.1, read as the reverse complement.
AGCGAGATTCTCAGCCAAAATCAGTTTCAATCGATCACCACCACGGTGCCGACACTGCTGCAGAGAACAGGCGATTTCTCGCAGACCTACGGGCCCAATGGAAATCTTATTGTGATCTACGATCCGTATACTACGACTTACGATGCAAGCACGGAAACGTACAACCGCACCCCCTACGCCGGCAACAAAATCTCTTCCGAGCCTTCAGAGGAGAGCAAAGTAGGATTCAACGTCTTAAACTACTATCCGTTGCCGCAGGGCAATCAGACCAATCCTGTTACTCAGGCCAACAATTACTATGCGGTCGGCACCACGCCCACGCAGACGATCGCCTGGGACGTGCGCGTGGATCACACCATCAGCGACCGGCAGAAGATCTTCGGCCGTTATTCGAATCGCTATTACGACAGCGATCCAGGTCCGCTGTTCCCCGCCGCACAGGCGGTCGCGGAGGGACTGATCAACGGAGAGGATTTTTCCCGCGGCATCACTGCCGGGTATACCGCGTCGATCACTCCACGGGTGATCTACGATGCCCGTCTGGGTTTCGCCCGCACGCTGTACAACTATTTGAACAATAGCCTTGGTTTTCAGGACACGACGCTGGGGCTGCCCTCGAACATCGATGCGGCTCCCGGCGTTACGCCACTCTTTCCGCAGATGGACCCGGCCGGCTACGACGGTCTGGGCAACAACGGCGAACGCCACAATGCCTTCATGACTTATGCGCTTTTATCTTCCGTCACGCTCCAGCGCGGCAAGCATATTTTCAAGCTTGGTTTCGATGGCCGAATGATCCGCGTGAATGATAATGAAGCCTCTTACGGCGCGGGCGGATATACATTTGGAACCAACTGGACACAGGGGCCAAATGCAAACGCGGCGAGCGCATACGCAGGCAACGGCCTTGCTTCCATGCTGATCGGACTGGGCACTGGGTACGTGATCCAAGACTATAAGGATGTTGCCACGCAGAGCTATTATTTCGCGGAATACTTGCAGGACGATTGGCGGATCACTCCGAAGTTGACACTCAATTTGGGCATACGCTACGACCTTGACTCACCACGCACCGAGCGCTTCAACCGCATGAACTGGTTTGATCCCAACGTTGCCTCGCCCCTTGACTCCGACATCCCAGGACTGACGGGCGGTCTTCAATTTGTGGCTGTGAATGGACACAGCAGGCACCAGTACAACGTGGACTGGAACAATGTTGCGCCGCGATTTGGATTTGCTTATGCTGCAACTCCCTCCACGGTAGTGCATGGCGGTTTCTCACAGATTTATGGCCAATCGACGCAGCAGGCGGCGGGCACGGTCGGGCCTTACGGCTGGCGCGTGCAGACGAACTGGGTGGATACGCTCGACAACGTTACGCCTTACACCTGCCCTGCTACAGGTGCTTGCCTGGGCGGCAATCTTGACAATCCGTTCCCGCAAGGCTTTACAACGCCGCCGGGTTCAGCCAATGGTCTCTATACAGGCGCGGGCAGCCTGCTGGAAGGTGTGCTGCGGCAGGACGCCACGCCGTATTCGATTCAATGGGGCCTGGATGTGCAGCAGAAGTTGCCCTTTGAAATGACCGCCGATGTTGCCTACGTCGCCAACCGCGGCCGGCAACTGATCCAAAGCGGTGAAGGCGGGCTGGATTTAGATCAATTGCCGGCTTCCGACCTGTCTCTGGGGTCAGCCTTAAACACCCAGGTAGCCAACCCATTCTACGGAGATCCTCGCGTAACCGGCACACTCTCCGCTCCAACCACTTCACAGGAGCAGTTGCTCATCAAATATCCCCAATGGCTGGAAATGTGGCCATTGCGCGCTCAGGGCGGCAACTCGCAGTATGACGGCTTGCAAGTAACTCTGAACAAGCGGCTGTCGCAGGGCGTGCAGCTACAGGGGTCGTATGTGTGGTCGAAGGATTTTTGGAACGGCACTACTCATCAAGACACCTTTCATCCCATGCGCGACTATGCAATCGCCTCGCAAGATATTCATCAGCGGTTTGTGATGAGCTATATCTACGAACTGCCATTCGGCCGGGGCCGGATGTTCGGAAGCCATATAGCGGCATGGGAAGATAACGTGCTGGGCGGCTGGCAGGTCAACGGCATCACGACGTTGCAGGGCGGCAATCCTCTGCAGGTCACCGCGAGCAACACGCTTTCCAGCTTCGATTTCCAGACTCTGTATGCCGATACCAACTTCCAGAATCCTACCTTGTCGGGTCCGGTGAAAAACCGTGTCAACAACTACTTCAATACCGCTGATTTCAGCCAGCCAGCGGCTTTCACGCTCGGCAACGGGCCGGCATATTATAATCACCTGCGCGGTCCGGGACTTGATAACACGGACTTCTCGCTCTTCAAGGTATTCAGCCCCGTCGAAAGACTCAAGGTGGAATTTCGCGCGGAAGCCTTTAATATCTTCAACCATCCCGAGTTCAGCAATCCGAACACAACTGTCACCAGCGGGAGTTTTGGCGCGATCACTTCGCAGGCAAATTCACCACGCCAGATGCAGTTCGGTCTGAAACTGTCATTCTGAACAAGAGTTATTGGGGCCCCGGTTCTGCGGGGCCTGCATTCGTCCATTTTGGGGTTGGAGTTCAAATGCTCTACGGAGCTTTCTTTTTCATGCCGATACAGAAGAACTTTGCGTTCCAGGCAGCGCTTATCCTGCTCTCTGCCGCCCTTTTCACAACGGAATGCGCGGCCCAGGATGATGGGAGCGCGGCGACGAATGGGCCTATCGTTGTGATGATTACCATCGATGGATTTCCGGCGCGCGCTCTCGATGACCCGCGTCTTCCCATGCCCGAGTTGCGCATGCTCGAAGCAAACGGCGCCCATGCTGACGTGATGCAGCCGGTCAATCCGACCGTTACGTGGCCGAATCATACCGCGCTCATCACTGGCGTAAATGCCAGCGTGCACCATGTCATGGTCAATGGCCTGATCACTTTTCCAGACGATGGGTCAGCGCCCGAAGTGAAACCTTGGGTGCCGAGAGACACGCTGGTGCACGCGGAAACCCTTTACGATGCTGCAGCCGCAGCCGGCATGACCACTGGCCAGGTTGACTGGGTTGCCATCTATAACGCAAGAAATGTGCAGTGGGAGTTTGCCGAACGGCCTGATCCCGATAGCCCGATTGCCCAGGATCTCATCGCGGATAAAGTGGCCACAAAGGACGAAATTGCGTCCTTCGGACAAAAGAGCAGCCCGGCGTGGCGCGATGAAATCTGGACAGACGCGGCAATTGACATCCTGACAAGGCATACACCCAATCTTCTGCTGATGCACCTGCTGCAGACAGACACTCTTCAGCACGAGTACGGCCCGCTGACTCCTGCAGCGTACGCGGCTTATGCGTATGCTGATCGGTGCATCGCCCGGGTCGTGGATGCGGCCCGTTCCGCCGGGCTGCTTGATCGTATTACGTTCATCCTTACATCGGATCACGGCTTTGGAACGATAACGCACGCAATTCGTCCCAACGTCGCTCTCGTGGAGAAGGGACTGCTGCAGATGAAAGATGGCCGATACAACGGCGACACGTGGTTCCTGGCCGAGGGTGGCGAAGCGTCGCTGTTCATTCGTGATGCTTCAAAGAAGACGCTGCTCGCGCAACAGTTGAAGGAATATTTTGCCACTGTTCCTGGAGTCGCAGGAGCCTATACCAACCAGGAAGCGCAAAAGTTTGGCATTCCTGCGTCTGGCTCGACAGACCAGGCACCCGATCTTTATTTGGCTGCGGAGCAGGGATACGCGTTTGTTGGCGGTACGCAGGGTCCACTTGTCAGCGACCTTCCCGTTGCGCGCGGGACACACGGCTATCTCAACACCGATCCGGACATGGGAGCGCTTTTTATCATTTCAGGTGCGCATATCCGTCGCGGCATCGATCTTGGCGACATCACGAATTTGCAGGTTGCTCCTACGGTCGCAAAAATCCTTGGCGTCTCATTGCCTGCAGCGAAGGAGGAGCCTCTGACGAGCGCTCTGCAGTAGCAATGGAAACTCTGCCGTGTGCCTGGGTCTGTATCTCTATTGCGCCGGCGGATTGCCTGCCGGCTGCTCCTCGTAAAGCCGATACTGCTTCGTGGCCTGTTCTTCGCTCTTGCTCTTGCTGCGCGACTCGATCAGCCGTTTAAGCAGCGCGGGAATTTCATCCTTCTGGCTGGTCCCGCGCAGCGCAACCACAAGGTGATAGATCGCCTGCTGATCGTTGGGATCGGTGGCAAGTGCAGCGCGGCTGTGCCGGGTGGCCTGCTCCACGTCGCCGTTTTCAATGTATATCGTGGCCAGCAGATCGTGCGCCGCCGCCAGTTTTGGATCAAGCTCCACCGCGCGTGTTGCCTCGTGTAACTCTTCTTGATACTCTGCGCTGCCTTGCTGCTTGCCTTCTTCGAGCAGCGCTTCAGCAAGGAGATAGTGAGCATACGCTTCGTTTGGATGCGCCTTGACGGCCGCGCGAAACCTGGCCAGCGCTTCCGTGGTGTTGTGCCGCTGCGAATTCACCAGGCCCTCTGCCACGCCAAGGAACTGGAGCGCGGGATCCAGGCGGCTCGCAGTTTCAAAATCATCTGCGGCGCGCGCAAATTCGCCCAACTGGGTCAGCAGGATGCCACGCACAAGATAGAGCCGAGGCTCGTTGGGCAACTGCGCAAGCCCGAAGTTCAACATATCGATGCCTACCTGCGGCGAGGCGTGATCGAACGACAGGGCGGCAAACTGCAGATAGATGGCAATGTCTTTCGGATTGGCGACGAGGGCCTTGCGCAGCAGTGCCACTGCGCCCACGGTATCGTTCCTCGATTCGTCGATGTCGGCTGCCAGCGATAGCGCATCTTCATTTACGGGCGTCGCATCGGTCAGTGGCGCGAGCGTCTTCAGCGCGTCGTCTGCGCGATGCGCATCCCACTGCGCCAGCGCAAGATTGTAGCGCGCCTCCGGTCTTGCGGGATCGAGCGCAAGAGCATCGGCAAAGATGGTGACCGCTTCGTCGTCGCGATTCAGCGCGGCGAGACATGAGCCGTAATCGTTTAAGGCCGCCGGTTGATTGGCGATGACGGCCGACGCTTTTGCAAAATGGCCGATCGCATCGGCGCAATCCTTCCTGCGGTATTCCAGGATTGCAAGGAGCGCGTGCGTGGCTGGATCGTCAGGACGCTGCGCCAGTATCTTCTCAAGCAATGGCTCTGCGCCTTCTTTGTGGAGCTGAAACTCGGTCTGCGCGGCGCCTTCAAGCGCGGGCAGATAAGCCGGCGACAGCCCGAGCGCGTGCTGGTAGTCGAGCAATGCCTTCGGCAGATCACCGGTCCCGGCCGTAGCCATGCCGCGCAGGGTCCAGATGCGGTAATCGCCAGGATATTGTGCCAGCGCGGCTTGGCAAAGACGCAATGCTTGCGTAAAGTCGTGGCTGCGCAGCGCATCGGAAATCGCTCTGACCGGGTTTTGTCTGGGATCGTTTTGCGCATGTCCTTGCCATGCCAGCACCAGAAGACAACAAAGCAAGAGGAAGCGCGAGCCATTCCACGTCTTTGCGTGCTGCGCCGGTGACGAACTGGACAGTCTGTTCATTCTCGATATACGGCAATCTGTCGCCATTATGCCGCGCTTTCAGCGCGCAATCGACTCTGTGAATTGCGGCAGCACATTGTCAAAGAATACGCCTTGCAGTTGTCCCGGAGCCAACCCCAGCACGCGCAGCTCAATTGCATGCCGTGTGTCCGGCGTGATTGCGGAAAGATCGGCATAGTAGCCGACGAAGCAGCGGGCGACGGAACGGACTGAGGTGTAGGCCGGCGTGAGTGCGAGCGGTTGGCCGTCGAGCCTTGCGATTGCCTCGCTAGCGCCTTTTCCGCCGGCTATCTGGACGAAAAGCAGGAGGCGCTCCGGCGCGAGCCACATCGTTTCGTAATCGTCCTTCGTCCATGGAATCGGCCACTGTTTCTTACGCGCCGCGAGCTGATCGAAGATGCGCTGCGGAACTGCAAAGCTTCCCTGCAAAGCGCCGTCAGCATCGGGCTCAAGGGAGATCTGCTGCGCCTGGGCGAAGCGCTCCCCCGCAAACCGCACATGCACTTCAATGTAGTTGCCTCGTTGCGTGAATGTATGCGCGGTGCCATTCACCCAGACAGCACGAATCGTGGCTGGTGCTGGAAGCAGGACACCAATCTCCCGCGTAGTCCCAGGCTCTCCGGCCACATGCAGAAGAGACAGCGTGTTCCCGCTGCGATCGGTAACGAGAGGGGAATGCAGGCCGCCGGCAGCGGCATTCAGCAGGATCGGCCGATCGATTTTGCCGGCCGGCGCCAGTTCGAGAACAGTTGCGCTTGTTCCGTCGAGGCTGAGGCTGACTGCATCTCCGCGCTGCCAAAGGCCGGTGTGCGGCTTGCCAATGAGCAGGCCGGCTTGCGGATAAAGCTCCTTGAGCAGAAATCTATCGCCGCCTTTCAGGCCAAGGGAGTCATCCAATGAGAACTTTGCGGCGAGTTGCCGGTAATTTGGATTGAAGAGGAAGATATAGCCGCGATCGTCGTTCATCGCCGCGACGCCATCCACGCGGCCCAGCGCGGGCTGACCGATAATCGTTCGTGTGTGGCGCAGATATTCCTTGTTCTGAATGGTCCACTCGAGCCAGCCGCGAATCCACGCCTTGTCCGCAGAGGAGAAATGCGCGGCTTCTTCCGGATCGCGCGCTGGAATCATGTCGACGACGTTGTTCCATCCTCCCGTAGCGATAGACGAGAGAAAAGAATACTTGAAGCCAAGATAATCCCAGTCGCGCGGGCGGTAACGCGTGTACATCATCTCTGCGCGCGGCCCATCGGGACCGTTTACCTCTCGCGAGCGCTCGGTCTGGTGAGTCGCGTAGCCGGGGATGATCTCTTCCGGAGCAAACTGGTAGTTGCGATACCAGTAATTGACAAACCGCGCGCGGTCGGCGGAGACGCGATCGAAGTGCAGATCGGGAAACGGCTTGAAGCTTTCCGGCTGCTCGTCGTTGCCCGTTGGATGCGGATAGCTGCCCGCGAGCCAGCTCCAGGGCCCGTAAAGCTGATACGATTGCCGGCCGTCAATCACGATGGCCGGATCATCTCTGCGCAGCGCCTCGATCACCCTCCGCCATCCATGCCATTGCGCATAGCTGCTGCTGCCAGGAAAGTTGAGGAATGTATAGTCGAACGAGTAGCCGGCAATGCCCGTGCGCTTCCGGAACTCGATCAGGTTGCGAATCAGGTAATCCTGAAACGTGCGTGAGGCAAGGGTGGCATAGAAGTGCTGCGCGTCGCCAAACGGAGCGCCCGAGACCGTGTGACCGCCCCGTACAATCCATGCGGGATTCCCGGCGAACGGGATGGAGGGATAGACATACGCAAGCAGGCCGACATGCTTTTGCTTCGCGTAGTCAAGCATGGTTGAGATGCTGGCGGGAATCGCATCTTTTGCCGGGTCCCACTCGCCCTTGCGTATCTTTTCGCCCAGTCCGAGCCACAGCACATACTCCCATCCCCAGGTATCGGCGCTGTCTGCATGGTCGGCCAGGCTGGAGTTTTCCGGTGCGTAGAGCAGAGTCTTGATGCCCAGCTCCGCGGCTGTATCGATAATCTTCCTATACTCGGCGCGGCCCGCTTCCGTGCCGACATCGATCTGGTAGTCATTGAGCGTCCAGCCCACTTCCACGCTGATTGGATCAGGAGATGGATCGATGAGATAGGCGCGCACGCATTGCGTATAAGCCGCGATTTCCGCTTCGTCCATGCCGTCAGCAGGCAGCGGCTCATGGAGAAGATGCCATTCCAGCGCCATCTCGCGTGGCAGGCGGCGGCCGGTGAGGCGATACGCGCTTATCATGGCGGCATCGCTCTCAAAGCCTCCCCATGCCTGCCGCCACTCCATATCGGGCGCATAGCTGATCGTGAGGGACTGCCCGTCGCGTTTTACGTCGAGGTAAGGATTCTGAACGGCGAGCATTGCGCCATTACCACCGGCCAGGCGCAGAAACTCACCGAAATCTTTCTCCGGCAAATCCCTGCGGCTCTGCTGAATGTCCGCGCCAAGCTGCGGAATATAGACAGACGGCGTGAAATCGGAATCGATCCGGGTTCCTGCAGTCAGAATCCATGGCGTGATCCGGTGTAAGGTATAGTCCGCGCGCGGTGCGCTGAGGATTATGATCTGCTTGCCGACAAAGTTCCACTCCGGGCTCAATTTGTACGTCACATCGATGCGGTAGCCTGCAGTGCTGTAGTGATAGAGGATGCTGCTCTTCGACACCTGTTCGACGCGCGGCTGCATCTGCTCGCTGTGAAGGTCTGCGCTGTCGATCGAGAGCCGCCACGCATCCTCGGTAATCGATATGCTGGCTCCCGATTCGGTGTTCAGCACCGACGTCAATCCCGCCGGCCCAAACTTTGCGCGCAGATGCGAATTATGAAGCTCAAGCAACTGAGCAGATGCCACAGAGGCAGAGACAGCAAATTGTATGGCGAAGAGGAAAAGTATTCGAGTGAAGATTCGCATAGAATCCTTGCGGCGCATTTCTTATTTGTCGATCACGTAGCAAAGGGACGGCGGTAAATTTTCCCGCCGTCCCTTCGATTTTTGCAGAGTGACGCAGCGCGTTAGAAGGTAATCCTCGCCGCCAACTGTAGATAGCGCGGGAACGATGTGCCGCTGGTGGTCCCAAAGGATGCGCTTGTATCGTTGTAGTTATTGTCCACTCCGTTCAGATTGACCCGGTTAAACAGGTTGAATACATCCAGGCGCAACTCCAGGTTCATGCGCTCGGCCAGTGCGGTAGTCTTCTTCACGGTGAAGTCCGTGTCTGCGTAACCGGGGTTGCGGAACTGATCGATCTTTTCATTGCCCTCTGTACCGTTCGCGCTGAAGGCCGGCTGAGCGAACTGAGAGTGGGTAATGATGCCCGAATCGACCACGCCGGTATATTCGTATGACTTGCGGTTGGTTTTTTGTTTGTAACTCACTACGTCCGGTACGTTGTTATTGTCGCCATCCGCAGAGTAATTGCCGCTGTTGCCGGCAAAGGCGAAGTGTCCCGCTGCCAGCTCACTCTGATAGCTGGACTGGGTTACCGTTACGCCTGCAGTATCAGTCAGGCTCAGCGGGTTGCCGGAATATACATAGAATGGATTGCCCGACTGCAGGATCGTCGTTTCCGACAAGTTGAAGCCGTTCGTGAGCCGGTGCACCAAGCCGTTGCCTGCATTCCAGCCGGGGATATCGTAGCTGATGCCCATGGAGAAACGGTTGGGCGCATCCCACGGCGAGGGGCTATAGAACTGTTTGAAGTTGTAAGACGTTCCGCCGCCGCCAACGTAGCCTTCCGGATAGTTGTTCCAGTCATCCTTCGCCGCCGATCGAGTGTAGGAAGCGGTCAGGAAGCTGTGTGCTCCTACCTTGCCTTTCACCGCAAAGATCAAGGCATAGTAATTTGAGTAGGCGGCATTCCAGGCATAGTTGATTGACCCGAAGCTGGTGTTGAGCCGAGTCTGAATTCCATTCCCCGTCCACACGCCGTCCGAATTAAACGCCGGGTGCTGGATCAGGTCGCCGGGGAAGATGTTCACATCCACGCCGTATGTGGTATTGCCTGTGTTGCCACCCGCAGAAACCAGATTGTAGCCATGCGATCCCTCGTAGCCCACGCTCGCAACCAGGTTTTGCTTGAGTTGATGTTCCAGGCCGACTGACCAATCCAGCGCGTTCGGCGCACTCATTGCCGGATCTGTTCCGCCCACACCGTTCTGCGCTCCGGCAATTCCGCCTTTTGCATCCAGAGGCTGGCCGACAAACGCTGGTGCGGGGAAGCCGAACGGAACCTTGTTTTGCGTTCCGTAGCCGAATATTGGGGCCGCGGTGGAACCGTTGTTGTAAAACGTCGGCACAATGTAGCCCGGCGGATTGCCCTTCAACCCATTCTCTGCATTGCCCAGCGTGAATTCGTTGTGGAACAGCCCGAAACCACCGCGAAGCACCCACTTGCCATTTCCAAAGGGATCATAGGCGAAGCCGGCGCGCGGACTGAAGACCCAGTTCATATCGTTGGTAAACACATGCGATTGTTGCTTCATGATGCCATTTGCCACTTGATCGGCAAATGTCGATCCGGATGCCAGATGAAAGTTGGCCAGTACGGTTCCGGCCAGCGCAACATAAGGATTGCCGAAATTGTCATAGCGGATGCCGTAGTTCACAGTGAGTTTGCGGTTGACCTTCCAACTATCCTCCGCAAAGATCCCTAACGTTGTCTCCTTGTAGCCGTAGTTGGCCGGATCGTAAGCTCCGGTGACGGGATTATAGGAGATTCCCGATTCGCTGTACGGGTTGTTCGCAATCAGGTCGATCATGTTGTCGAAAGAGAAACTCGGCTGGTCATAGCATCCCGCGAACAATGCAATGTCGTTGCTGCGCCACGCTTCGAAGCCCGCCTTGAAGCTGTGCGGGCCAACGATGTGCGTCAGCACATCACGCCAGTGATAGCTGTGCTGGATGTAGTCGCCGTCGGCGAACCCGTCGCCCCAGCCCGTGCCCAGATTCGTGACGCTGACGATAGGAACCGTGTAAAGCCCGGTCGCCGGTTGGATGCCTTCAATGCGGTTGTAGCCGAAGACCGCTTCATTCAATGTGTTGGACGAGAACGTATGTGTTTCATTGCCCTGCAAGGAGAAGGTGAAAAATTTGTCCGTTTCCGAAAATGCAGGACGCGGATTGGGCCCGCCATTGTTGATGGTGTCGCGGAAGAACTGCCCGTATGTGCGGTCTTTCTTGAAGTATTTGTCGATGCGGATGTTGTATTGGTTTGCATTGTAATAGCTGGAGCTGTTGAAGTTTCCTGTATCGAAGACCGCCAGAGAGCACGGCACAGTGATGCCGTCGAACGCAGTAATATTCCCGGTGCCGGATTCGCATGCCTGCTGCTGGGCTTGTGTAGGCAGTGTGTTGCTCCATAATGAACCGGCGGTCGAAGCCAGTTTGACGTTGACCATCTTGGCCACCGGATATTTCTGCATCAGTTCCACTTCAGGGCTGTTCGGTTCGACGCCTTCGGCAAACGTTGCGAATGCCGGATCTTCGAATCCCTGCAAGCTGGTGCCGTTTGACGCCAATGAGCGATAGGGCTCATAGCCGACAAAGAAAAAGAACTCCTTGTGTGGAATGACCGGACCGCCCAATGCGAACGACAGGTTGTTGACGTGATACGGATTCACCGGCGTAGGTTGCGGAACACCGAATTCACCACGCGCAGCAAGACCCTGGTACTGATAGTATTCGCTGGCGATTCCGTGGAATTGCTTAGCGCCCGATTTGGTCGTCATCACCGTCTGGATCGAAGCAGCGCGGCCGAAGTCCACAGTATATGTGTTGGTTTGAACGCTGACTTCCTGAACTACATCCGCATTGGGCGTCAGATTCAATACGCCGGGCCGGATCGTGCTGGTCACGTCCATTCCGTCCACAATGTACTGATTGCCGGTTGCTCCCTGGCCGTTTGCGCTCGCATTCACCCAGTTCTCAGGGGCGAAGTTTGTCGAAGTGCTCGAACCGGGAGAGTTTTGCCCTCCCGTTCCTGTAACGCCAGGCGCAAGAATGATCACATTGGTTGGATTCCTTCCCGCCAAAGGAAGATCCGTCAGCGCAGTGGTATCAAGCGTCTGCTCGAAGCGGCTGTCTGATGTGTCGATCAGCGGCTCTTCGGTGGTGACGGTGATCGACGACGATGCCTTCTCGATGGTCAGATTCAGCGGCACGTCGCGTGTCTGATCCGTGGTCAGGTTAAATGTCACGGAGGTCGGCGTAAAGCCCGGAACAGTTGTGGAGACGGTGTAGTCTCCGGGCGCAACGCTGTCAAAGCGATACAGGCCGTTGGCATTGCTTGCGGTTCGCTGCCTCACACCTGTCTGCGTGTTGATGAGAGTCACCTGCGCCTGCGGAACCACCGATCCCTTGGGATCGAGCACCGTTCCCTGCACATTGCTGGTGAACTGCGCGCGACAGGGGAGGGTGGTGAGCAGCACAAGCAGAGAAATGTAGAGGAGTCGTCTTGCGGTTTTGGTCATTGTGGCCTCTCTCACGAATTGCAGTTTGAAACGAATCGGATAGACAGCACGCCGGAGATACCGGCAGCACATGCTTGGCAGTGAGCAGATCGTACAGCCGGGCAATGAAAACGTTTATCGTTTCGCCCATTCCGTTAACACACAGAGCGTACTCACCAGGGATGATCTGCGCATGAGATGGAGTGACCACGGATGAATAGTTCATATGGACTATTGGCTGTGCTGGCGTGGCCTATTCGATGGGGCGTGTCGCCGGCGCGCCTTCCTGTCGCCTGCGATTCCGCAAAGGTCCGATCCTGTGCGGCCGGAGCGGGCTGCTTGCTACGTCGCGATTGCCTGGCGTAGACTCCATCCTGCCCGAAGATGAATCAACTCGGCCAACGCGGACCTCAGTGCGCGCCGCGCGGGTCGCGCATTCTCAAGGCTTGCCTGTCTATCGCGCTGGCGCTTTGCGCCGCGTCGTGCGGCTCCCGTGCCAGGGTTACCATCGCCGTAATTCCGCAGACGGAAGGCAACATGATCTGGGAGGCGGCACACGTGGGCGCAGAGAGCGCCGCCGACCACACGGGCGCATCGATCTACTGGAACGCTCCCACGCGCGAGGACGACTCCGAAGCGCAGATTGCGCTGGTTGATCGCGTGGCCAACGGCAACTACCAGGGGCTGGTCCTGGCGCCGGACCAGGCATTGTCGCTGATCAGCCCGGTGCGCCGCGTGCTCGCGCGCGGAATTCCTACCGTGATCATCAGCTCGCCGCTGCCGATTCCTGCCGGTGGCAATCTTTCCTACATCCTCAACGATGACCGCCGGGGCGGGCAGTTGGCTGCGCAGCGCGTCGAAGAGCTCCTGCACGGCCGCGGAACGATCGCCGTGCTGGGCATCGATCCTGATGTGACAGGAACCATGATTCGCGACCGGGCGCTCGAAGAGTTCCTGTCGCAGAACGCTCCTCAGATCCATGTCGCTGCCAGACGCATGGGGTCGTTCAACGTGCCACATGAACAGGAAGCGGCCGAAGATATCCTGCGCGCGCATCCTGATCTGGATGCAGTGGTGGCGCTCATGTCGTCCTCGGTCGACGGCACTTTATCGGCTCTGGCCACGTCTCCCGCCTTGCGCAGGATCAAGGTGATTGGATTCGATGTGGCCGGCTTACCCTCCTTCGAGCGCAATCCGCAGCTCGATTGCGTCATTCAGAGCGACACGCGAGCCATGGGTCAAAAGGCGATAGAACTGATCCTGGCCAGGCGGCATGGCCAATCGGCTCCGGTGCTCGTCCGCATTCCTCCCCAAGTGATCACGGCGGCCAACATCAACTCCCCGCAGATACGCGACATGCTTGCGCAGGACTGGACTCTTGGTCATACTCACTGGAGCTCAATCGAATGAAACATGCATCCATGCTTCGCCGGCGGCTGCTTGCGAGCCTGCTCGTGTGTCTGCTGCTGGCGCTCGGGTTTGCGGGCCTTCGCGCGTGGCTGCAGAACCCGCGGCGCGGCCTGCCTTATCACGACTCGTTCGCCAGGGGCAACGCCGACGAATGGAAGGCGCTGGGCGGGACCTGGGAGCTGGTTGACGGCATGATGCGCAACGAATCCGACGAGCGCGGCGCAAAGCTGCTCACCGGCTCGCTATACTGGCGCAATTATTCGATTGAAGCCGACGTCTACCTGCTCGGCATCAGCGGTGACGCTGGCCTGGTCATCCGCTCAGGCGATGAAGAAGAGGGCGTGAACTCCTATACGGGCTACTACGCCGGAGTACGCACCCTCGACAACTCGCTCGTGCTGGGCCGCGCGGAGCATGGCTGGACTGAAGCCGTGAAAAAAGTGTCTGATCCCGCGGGCATTCGTCCTTTTCGCTGGTATCACCTGAAACTGCTGGCGTACGGCTGCCAGATCGTCACGGCAGTGACTCCGGCGTCGCAAGCCCAGGCCACCACCCTTGGCATTACAGATTCGGACTGTATCCAATCAGGCAGGGTTGGACTTCGCTCTTACTCCTCAGGCGGCATCTGGCGCAACGTCGAAGTGCGTCCAGCCACGCACCAGGACCTGCTGGCCATGCTCAACAGCAGCGCGAGCCGCGGTGAGCCGGTCTCGTCCGACGTACTCTCGCAGGATTTCGCCTCGATCGAGTCGCGCCTGCAGCAGCAGGCAGAGGCTCGCTCCAGCACTGATACCCAGAGCATCGCAAGCCTGCGCCTGGCGTCTTTTACCAAGCCCACTACGGCGACTGTGCGCGGCGTAGTGGTGCTTACTGCGCCTGTGCTGTTCGTACAGGACTCGACAGGCGGTGTTTACATCCCGCAGCCCAGGGCTCCGCTGCTGAAGGTCGGCGATGAAGTGGAGGTCACGGGCGAGGTGCATCCCGGCGATTTCAGCTCCACGCTTGAACATGCAACGGTGCAGGTGCTGTGGGAGCGCACGCCCATGCCGCCGCTCTCGGTTACTGCGTCGCAGGCCTCCACCGGCAAATACGATGCAACGTTCATTGAGGTGCATGGCCGCCTGGCGGGCAAGGAGCATGGTCCCGGCAACACGCTGATTCTCGATCTCGATGAAGGCCCGCAGTCATTCCGCGCTATCCTCAACCCAGGGCGCAGCGACTATCTTTTCGGCAAGCTCAAGCTCAACAGCACGCTGCGCCTGCGCGGCATCTGCGTCGTTGATCCGGCATTTACGCACAATCTCACGCCGTTCGTGCTGCTTCTGCGCTCCAATGAAGATCTTGACGTCATCGCCGGCCCGCCATGGTGGAGCGCCGGTCATGTGATCGCTATCGTCATCACTGGTCTGCTGCTCGCGCTTGCCGGCGTGGTGCTGTATCACCGTGTGGAAAACTGGCGGCTTCGCGCCATTCTGGACGAGCGCGGACGCCTGGCTCATGAGATGCACGACACGCTCGCGCAGAGCTTCGCCGGAATCGGCTTTCAACTGCAGGCCATCCGGAATGGCGTGCCCCAGGAGCAGACCGCCCTGCATCAGCAACTGGAGCTGGCCAGCGAGCTGGTGCGCCACAGCCATCAGGAGGCGCGGCGCAGCATTGCTACCTTGCGCAGAGAGCACCTGGAGACGGAAGACGTGCTTGCGGCCCTCGGGCTTTGCGCCCGGTCGATGGTTGAGGGCAGCCCCGTCCAGGTCGTCACCGAGCGCCGCGGTGACCAGCGTCCGCTGCCGCTGCGGCTTGCCGACACTCTTTACCGCATCGGGCAGGAAGCAATCGCCAACGCGGTGCGCCACGCTGACCCCACGCTTCTTACAGTCCGGCTCATCTATCATGCAAATTCGATCTGCCTCGAAATCGAAGACAATGGAAAAGGCTTTGTGCGGAGCAGCGGGCTGCTCGGGTTTGGCATTCGCGGCATGCGCAGGCGCGCGCAGAGCATCGTCGCCACGATGCAACTTCGCAGCAAGCCCGGCGCAGGAACACTGGTGAGCGTAAATGCGCCACTGCCGCCGCGTGCGACCCTGGCCTCCGTACTCCGGCGGTTTTGGGAATATTTCTTGGAGCATTGGATCAATGTCCGACCAGCGAGACACGCCGATTCGCATTCTTATCGTGGATGATCACCCTGTGGTGGTAGCCGGTCTGGCCAGCATGCTTGGCACACAGGAAGGGATGGAAGTTGTCGGCTCTGCCGCGAGCGGCGAAGAGGCGCTGGAGCTGCTGCGCACCATCGCCGCTGACCTGTTGCTGCTGGACCTGCGCATGCCCGGCATGAACGGCATCGACACGCTGCACGCTCTGCGCCGCGAAAAAATCAACATCCGCGCCATCATCCTCACCAGCTTCGAGACGGATGAAGACATCTACCGCGCCGTGCAAGCCGGCGCGCAGGGTTATCTGCTCAAGGACGCGCACCAGTCCGACATGATTGAGGCTATCCGCGCGGTGCACAGCGGCAAGCGGTATTTTCCACGCGACATTGCGGCGCGGCTCGCCGAGCGCATGATGCGCACCGACCTGACGGCCCGCGAACTCGAGGTTCTGCACATGCTGGCTCGCGGCCTTACCAATAAAGAGATTGGTAGCGCGCTCGACATCAGCGGCAACACCGTCCGCAACCACGTAAACAGCATTATCGAAAAGCTCGAAGTCTCAGACCGGACAGAAGCTGCAACCACTGCAATTCTCCGCGGGATTATCGAAGCTCGTAATTGAAGACAAATGCCGGCCGTGGGGCCGGGTAGACCATCTGGACCATGCGCGCTCCTCCGCGTTCCGATACTATCGAAAGGTTGGTGCTGGAGCCACAGTTGTCACATTCGAGGGAACCCTTATCTACGCGCCGTGAATTTCTTGGGCTGCTCGGGCTGGCAACCGCCTTGCCTGCGAGCCATTTTTTGCTCGCCTCGGGCGCCACCGTTTCTGCCGCATCGAATCCAACGATCGTGAGGAATCGCGCGCCGCTGGCGGCGAGCACGTTTTATCTCCTGCCCATGGGGTCCATTCAGCCGGCAGGCTGGCTGAAAGAGCAGTTGCGCATCCAGGCCAGCGGCCTGAGCGGCCATCTGGACGAAACCTGGGCGGACGTGGGCCCCAACAGCGGCTGGCTTGGCGGCACGGGCGAGTCGTGGGAGCGCGGCCCTTACTTTCTCGATGGCCTTGTGCCGCTGGCATGGCTTCTCGATGACCCGGCGCTCAAGGCCAAGGCGCAACGGTTCGTCGATTGGACGCTGGAGCACCAGGCACCCAGCGGCATGATCGGGCCGGCATCCAACAACGACTGGTGGCCGCGCATCATCATGCTCAAGGCTCTTGCCCAGTATCAGGAGTTCACCGGCGACGGGCGCGTGATCCCGGTCATGGAGCGATATCTCCAGTTCCAGTTGTCCGAGCTGCCGCGGCGTCCGCTGCGCGACTGGGGCAAGTTCCGCTGGCAGGATGAAGTGCTGAGCGTGATCTGGCTCTACAACCGCACGGGTTCACCCTATCTGCTCGATCTTGCGCGGCTGCTGCACAGGCAGGGATACGACTGGATGGCACAGTACGCGAATTTCCAGTACACGCGCCGGATTACCGCGGACTACCTCAAGCTCAATGCGGGCAACGGCCTCAACGACCTATCGCTGGCTACGCACGGCGTCAACAACGGTCAGGCGGTGAAGACGGGGCCGGTATGGTCGCAGGTTTCAGGATCGCCCGTGGACCGCGCCGCTGCGCTGCGCATGATTGCCGAGCTTGACAAGTACCATGGCCTGCCCAGCGGCATGTTTTCGTGCGACGAGCATCTGGCCGGACTCAATCCGTCGCAGGGTTCCGAGCTTTGCACGGTTGTCGAATACATGTTTTCACTCGAGCAGTCGCTCGCCATCTCCGGCGAGCCGTCCCTCGGCGACAAGCTTGAGCGCCTTGCCTTCAACGCCCTCCCCGGAACCTTCACCGACGATATGTGGGCGCATCAATATAACCAGGAGTCCAACCAGGTGGAGTGCAGCCTGCATCAGCGGCCCTGGGGCACGGATGGACCCGAATCCAACCTCTATGGCCTCGAGCCGAACTTCGGCTGTTGCACGGCCAACTACCACCAGGGATGGCCGAAGTTCACTGCCAGCCTGTTCATGCGTTCCGGCGCCGGCGAGCAGGACGAAGGCCTGGCCGCAGCCGCCTACGCGCCTTGCGAAGTACGAACCGTTGTGCGCGGCACGGCAGTGCATCTCGTCGAAGAGACGAACTATCCCTTCCTCGGCACGGTGCGGCTCACTGTCCATCCCGCGTCGCCTTTGCGCTTTCCGCTGCAGCTTCGCATTCCGGCATGGGCCGCCGGCGCGACCGTCGAAGTCAATGGCAGGCGAATGCCTTCGCCCGCCCCAGGAGCATTTGCAACCGTCGATCGGGCCTGGAACTCCGGCGACCGCGTCGAGATCGTCTTTCCGTTGCAGCCGCGCGTCTCGCGCTGGTTCCACGACTCGGTTGCCGTGGAACGCGGCCCGCTTGTCTTTTCGTATGGCATCGGCGAGAGCTGGGTGAAGCTGCGCGATCGCGGCATGACGGCCGACTGGCAGGTCTTTCCCACCGATCAGTGGAATTACGCGCTCAACGTCGATCCGGATGCGGCTGCGGAGAGCATTGCCGTGGAAGAAAAGGCATGGGGCGAGCGACCGTTCGCGCGCAGCTCCACGCCGGTTCGTCTCAGCGTGAAGGCGCGCAGGCTTGATGAGTGGCAGCCTGAAGACGGTGCCGCGAATCCTCCGCCGCAAAGCCCGGTCATGAGCGATCACCCTGAAGAAACCATCACGCTTATCCCCTATGCGGCAGCCAAGCTGCGCATCACCGCGTTTCCGCAGGCGAAAAGCCAAGGATGATTGGTCACAACGATGCGCATCGAATCGAATTACGGCATCGGATCATATCGGGGCTTTTCCCTCAGGAGTCGGGAAACGTCTCACTGCCGTTCGGCTCGTAGTGCTGCACGCCGTTCATTGACTGGCGCAGGGTTGAGAGTGTCTTATACATGCGCAATCGTGCGCGGCTCTGGTTGCCCAGTGGGCGATGCTGGGCGATCGTGTGCCACGGGTTGTAGGAAAGCACCTTGGCGAAGCCGAGCTGCGCGGGGGAATCGAATTTTTGTTTCGGAATACGCAGGATAGCCGCGGGAATGCGCGGCGACCGCCGCGGCGGCCAGTAGACTGCGTTATTTTCAATCGGCATCAGGAATGGATCGGTCTGCAATTGCAGCAGGATGTCGAACTCCACATCCTGCCCGGCCAGCGTAGCGACCATCGCATCGCGCAAATAGTTGTCGGGCGGGCGAAGCGGCAGACGCGGCACCGGGGTTCGCGTCTTGAGCCGTGACCGCACGCAATACTGCATGGCCTGGCCTTCGCCCAGCAGGTAGGGAACGCAACTGAAGAACTGGCTTTCCAGTGGGCTCGACTGCGTCTTGATCCACAAGGATTGCATGACCAGGTCAAGCACGTGGTGGTTCCTGAATTTGAGAAAGTGAAAGATCGATGCGTTCTTGAGGCTCCAGTACTGCAGGTCGGCATTCGACTTCGTGTCGGCGGTGACGAAGGTCGGCGTGGAGACGCCGAACATGTCCAGCGTGAATTTCTCGTCGTCCATCAACTTCGGCCCCGGCACGTCCATCAGCTTGATGCTGATGCTCATGAAGCCGACGTCGTCGATGTCCGCGGTGATGTAAGGGCCGGGCCCCGAGAAGCGCACCCAGGCGGGATAACTGCGTGGCGTGGCATAGATGCCGCGGCGCATGTTTGCGGGCAGATCATCGCGGACGATGAACTCGCCGCGCACGATGCCGTGGGTTTTGGTGTTGCCCCCGCGCTGGTAGTCGCCGCGCTTCCACAGGCCCTCCATCTGTCTGCCCATGGTCGTGATGATGTCATCGAGATATTGCTCTTCATCGGGTTCGGGGCGTTCTTCAGCAATCTTCGTGTTGTCGCGCGTGCGGCCCAGGTTGATGAGACCCGTGGTTGCGCCGGTCAGCAGGCTGCGAAAGAGCGCGTCAAACAGCGGGCGGAAGAAGGGATCGAAGCGGCGCTCGAGATGGACGAAGGCAATGGAGGCATTC
>JASHPJ010000035.1 GCA_030038195.1 Acidobacteriaceae bacterium | reverse complement strand
GCGCAACACCCACAGCACACCGTTGACGAACTGACGGTTATCAACAGCCGTCCGCCCTACGTGCTCCACCCGACCAGGCAGCGTGTCCTTGATCCGTTGCCACTGCGCTTCGTTCAACTCATAGCGGCTTGCCATATCCGCAAGTCAAACAAATCAAATCCCAGATGCATAGTCTATATGTGGATACGCCCTAGTTCGCTGGTTTTTAGTGCCGGGAGCCCTCTTTTCTCTCGCAGGGCTGATCTGTGCGATCGGTGGGGTATGGCGAAAGCACCCGCTGCAATTGTTGGCTCCTGCAGGCACGGTGGCGACGTTTGCATTTTGGCTGCTGCTGACTTGCTATATCGATTGATGGACTGTTGGCAGCCGTCGAATGCATGATCAGATGAGTCCACGTAAAATGCAGCTATGACTGTAGAAACACCCCGCTACACCGACGACCACGCCAAGGCCGGCCTCGACCACCCATTCCCGGCCATCGAGACCTGGCAGAACCAGTTTCCCGGCTACGAGATCGAGATCGATGATCCGGAGCTGACCTCGGTCTGCCCCAAGACCGGCCTGCCCGACTTCGGCGTGCTGACCATCCGCTACATGCCGCGCAACCGCTGCCTGGAACTGAAGTCGTTCAAGGAGTATCTGTTCACCTACCGCAACCTGGGCATCTTCCAGGAGAACATCGTCAACCGGGTTCTGGAAGACGTGGTGAAGGCCTGCGATCCGGTATGGGCGGTGGTGAAAGGCGTGTTTCGCCCGCGCGGCGGGATCGGCACAACCGTGGAAGCGCGCTGGCCGCGGCCGAAGGAGTAACAGCCGGCTGCGTTTTTTGATTTTTGATTATTCCATCTCCAGGGAAGCTCTGATTAAGTCGTGTTTTGAAAGGGCACGGCTTCAGCCGTGCCGATAAAACCGGCAGAATGAAATAGGGTTTTAACTCCTGAGGATGGGGTTGACGAATTCTTGCGCTTGATCGGAACTTCTCCAGGCGGCAACGATGTGAGCCGGCAGCGCGATCATTCAGGAGTTTCCCAGTCGGGCGTCTTGCGTTTCCGCCGCTTTCTCCACCACGCCCACAGAGCGGCAATCGCGCCGCCCAGCGTCGTGAATATCCACACGGTGTTGGCTGCGGCGAAATTGGTCACTGCGGCGATGGGGTCAACCCGAACCGCGATCTCCCGGTCGACGCTGGTGAAATCGCGAGAGAGGTTTCCCAACTCCACGACTGCGGCCAGATGCAGGCTCAGGGTTCCGGCGTGTTTGGGAACCACATCCCACTCCCACTCGGTGGGCGTGTCTCCGCCGACGAACTGCTCTTCAGAGCTGAGCTGCGTAATGTTGAAGTCCGCGCTCTTGAGCGTCATCTTCATCCGGGTTGAGATGGGCGTAGGCGCGGTTGCGGTGGTGGTCCCGGCGCCGGACGGCATTCCGGACTCGAGGGTTTCGAGCGAAATCTCGCCGGGCGCAATGCGCGCGGTCACGCGGGCCGTCTGGCCTGTCTTCATCTTTTGTGGTGTGTTGTAGGCGAGGTTTCCTTTCTTGAGCCTTGCCAGACTCTGCTCGATAAGATCGTCGTCGCTCGACATGGGGGGCGGCGGCCCGGCTGGCACAGGCTCCGGCTCGATCGAAGACGGACTCCGGTTGGGAGATTGGGGAGGCGGCGAGGGCATTTCCGGCGGAGCCGCGGATTCCCCGTTCGGGCTCGCTCCCGCGCCAGGCGGGCTCGGCGCTGCTGCATCCGATTCGTTTACAGAAACTCCAGGATTTGTACTCCCGGCAGTGTGCAGCCATACGAACGCCAGCACGAGAACGACCAGGAATACAAGCGCGAGCGACCCTCCGAGGACCTTGAGAAGACGCAACCTCCGCATAAGGCCTCCTGTGGAGTACGCACCACTATACCGCAGGCGTGATCCAGAGCCTGAAAAACTTGGGGCGATTCCGCTCAGTGTGATATTCGTGGATTTTCCCGCAAGGTATCTTGTGAGCCGACGCCCCTTGAGCCCTGAAACCCAGCCGATACGGACTCGCCTTAACCCGGCGCTGGCTACGTTTGTCCTGCTGCTGGCGCTCAATCTGCTCAACTTTATCGACCGTTATATCCTGCCCGGTGCGCAGCCGCTTATCCAGCGTGAGTTTCATGCGACCGACCAGCAGATGGGCGCGCTGACCACCGCGCTGTTTGTCGCCTACATGCTGATTGCGCCGCTCACCGGCTGGCTGGGCGATCGCTTCCGGCGCAAGCCGCTGATTGTGGGCGGAGCCGTGCTGTGGAGCCTGGCCACGCTGGCCACGGCCTGGGTGCACGACTACTGGACCCTCTACATGCGCCATGCGCTGGTGGGCGTGGGCGAGGCCACGTTCACCATCTTTGCGCCGGCGGTGATTGCGGACTTCTATCCTGAGCGCGACCGCAACCGAATTTTGTCGATCTTTTATGTGGCCATTCCGGTGGGTGCGGCGCTGGGGTATCTTGCAGGCGGCACGATGGGCTCCAGGTGGGGATGGCGCGAGCCGTTCTTTCTGTGCGCCATTCCGGGACTGCTGGTGGCTGTGCTTTATGCAGTGCTGGGGCGCGAGCCGGAGCGCGGCGCGAGCGACCATATCCGGCCCACGCTGAATCGGACGACTGTACTGGGGCTGTTCACCAATCCGGCGTTTCTGACGGCAACCTTCGGGCTGGCTACGCTGACCTTTGCCATGGGCGGCATCTCGGCCTGGGTGCCCACGTTTCTGCACCGGTTCAACGGCCTCTCCGTGGCCAACGCAAGCCTGACGGTGAGCGCGATTACGGTGGTGGACGGGATTGCCGGAACCATCGTGGGCGGATGGGTGGCGCAACTCTGGCTGCGCACCAATCATCGCGCGCTGTACCTGGTCTCGTTCTGGAGCGTGGCGCTCACGCTCCCATTCGGCTTGCTGCTGTGCTTTGGCCCGAAGGCTACGACGGTGCCGGCGCTGCTGCTGGCCGAGTTCTTCCTCTTCCTGAACACCGGTCCGCTCAACGCGGCGATTGTGAACTCAGTCAATGCGCCGGTGCGCGCCACGGCCATCTCGGTGAACCTGTTCTGCATTCACTTCTTCGGCGACACCTTTTCGCCGCAGATCATCGGCGCCATCTCCGACCGCTCGAACCTGGGCATCGGCCTGGGCGCGACGATGATCTTCCTGGTGATCTCGGCGGTGATTCTGATGGTTGGGGCGCGGTTTGCGCCGGTGCTGGATGAGGCCAGCGAGTCAGCGAGTTAGCAGAGGTGTGCTACTTGGTGGGTTCCTGATCGTTTGTATTCATAAAGGCGCGGCGTCCGCCTTGCGACTTCAAGTTGGGGTCACTGACCGGCGGACGCGACTCATCAGCGGAGAAGCCGCGGGCGAGCAGCGGGTTCGGCCGGAACCTGGGTGGGCCGCCGTGGAACTGGCGCGCGTGGCTCAGCACGATGCCGGCGCGGCCATGCATGGGCTGTACAATGCCGCGCACCTGCACGTTCATGTTCCGGTACTGGTTGAGCTCGCCCACGGTATCGTGATCCTGCCAGAAGCTGACGATGGTGAAGCGACAGTCGGCATCAGGGGTTTCAGGCGAGCAGACATCAAGGAAGCGCGTGCCGTCGGGAAGTTGCACCACGTCATAGATATGGGCCGAAATGCAAACGTCTTTGTTGAGCATTTGCGCGGCCTGTTCGGCGGGGACGCAGGGCTTGGGTGTGCCGGCAAAGGATAGGAGCGAAGGAATTACAGCGAGCACAAATAGATGGCGTGGAAACACGGAATTACTCTACCGCTTTTCACGGCCGATTGCGCGTTGAGAGCGAGGAGTACGCAGAAAAAATCCCCCGGTGCTGAAGCCCGCTAAATTTTTTGCGATTGTTGCGACACGGCTGAAGCCCCGCTCTGATAGAAAGCTCCTCAGCGAAGCTTTTTCGGCAAGCTCTGAGGCCATGCCCTTTTACAAAACGCCTCGAGGAATTTTTTGCAGCGAATCCCCGGCAAAGCGAATAGCGCTCAATGTGCACCCACCAGCTCTTCACTCTTGGCGCCCTGGCCGTAGTGGCTCGCGACGTAGTTGTCGAGAATCTGCTTGAACTCGGCCACGATGGTGTCACCGCGCAGCGTGGTGTAGAGCTTGCCGTCCACGTAAACCGGGGCCTTGGGCTCTTCGAAGGTGCCGGGCAGGCTGACGCCCAGGTTGGCGTGCTTCGATTCGCCGGGACCGTTCACCACGCAGCCCATCACGGCGAGCTTCAGCTCCTCTACGCCGGGGTAGCGCTTGCGCCACTCGGGCATGGAGGCGCGCAGGTAGCCCTGAATCTGCTCGGCCAGTTCCTGGAAATACGTGCTCGTCGTCCGGCCGCAGCCGGGGCAGCTTGTCACCTGCGGCATGAAGCTGCGGATCGAGAGCGACTGCAGAATCTGCTGCGCAGCCAGCACCTCTTCGGTGCGATCGCCGCCGGGCTTGGGCGTGAGACTCACGCGGATGGTGTCGCCGATGCCTTCGAGCAGCAGCGGCGCCAGGCCGGCCGTGGAGGCGATGAGGCCCTTCGAGCCCATACCGGCTTCGGTCAATCCCAGATGCAGCGGGTAATCGCAGCGCGCGGCCAGTGTCGTATAGACATCGATGAGGTCGCGCACGCCGCTCACCTTGGCGGAGAGGATGATGCGGTCGTGGCCCAGGCCGTAACGCTCGGCGGCCTTGGCGGAGTCGAGCGCGCTCACCACCATGGCTTCCATCATCACGTCGCGCGCCGGTTGAGGCTGCGCCTGGCGGGCGTTTTGATCCATCATGCGGGTCATGAGAGACTGGTCGAGCGAGCCCCAGTTGACGCCGATGCGCACGGGTTTCTGGTTCTCCACGGCGCACTCGATCATGGTGCGGAAGTTGTCGTCGTCTTTGCGGCCAATCGATACATTGCCGGGATTGATGCGGTACTTGGCCAGAGCGCGCGCGGCGGCGGGATATTTCTTGAGAAGAATGTGGCCGTTGTAGTGGAAATCGCCGATGATGGGCACGCGCAGGCCGCGCTTCTCAAGACCGTCAACGATGTGCGGAACGGCGGCTGCGGCTTCTTCGTTATTGACGGTGACGCGCACCAGCTCAGAGCCGGCGAGCGCGAGAGCCGCCGCCTGCTCGATGGTGCCGGCAACGTCCGCCGTATCGGTGTTGGTCATCGACTGCACGACGACCGGGACTTCCCAGCCCACGCGTACGTGGCCGATTTTGACTGTAGGGGTCTTCCTGCGCTGTATCTCCGCCATCTCTCTAGTTTACCCGGAGAATGGCGCGACGGGTTGACTGGAAAGGGACCGGCTCAGGGCGCGCGATGGGCTGCGTTCAGGCTGCGCGATGCTTGCAAAAGCATGCCGGGAATTGCAGGCTTTTGACAGGTTTTTTCGAGGGGAAATAGCAGATTTGAAGCTGTAAGGCTGTGAAGGTTATGCGGTTAAGTTGTTGGTTTTATAGATGGTAGCCCTTGTTCGTGCTTGGTGGAGAAAGGTTGGTTGGAATCGTGCTTTTCTACCCTTGGCGCAAAAACCCGCCAAGGATGGGCCCACGGAAGTTCATGCTTCGGCGAGAGTGGCTCCTGTTCGGGTACGGGAGGCCACACCGCTCAAACTGGCCGGCGACGGGAGAGAGCGGCGGCCAAGGCTGCGGTTTATCCTGGTCACGCCGTAAGATTTCTGAATCGTTGCCGGGGAGTGGAGATGAGAGGGAAGACGAAGCTGGGTCTTTTGTGGATCGTGGCGTGCATGGCCGCGTTGGCATCGTTGCCGTGTTCCAGCCTGCCGCTGCGCGCAAGCAAGCCCACGGTGCAGGCGCTGATGGTGAGCGATATTCACTTTGAGCCCTTCTGGGACCCGGACAAGACGGCGCAGCTTGCGGCAGCGGCGGCCAGCGACTGGAAGACGGTTCTCGCCGCGCCGGACTCGGCGGATCGCGAGCAGAAGTTCGCGGCGCTCGAGCAGACGTGCCATACGCGCGGCGCGGATACCTCGTATCCGCTGTTTGCGTCGAGCCTGGAGGCGATGCGCGAGAATGCGGCGGACATTCAATTTGTGACGGTGAGCGGCGACCTGATTGCGCACTCGTTCTCGTGCAAGTACCAGGCGCTGTTTCCGAAGTCCTCGCCGGCCGATTATCGCGCCTTTGTGGAGAAGACGATCGGCTTTGTGGTGACCTCGCTGCGCGAGGCGTTTCCGCATGTGCCGGTGTATACGGCGCTGGGCAACAACGACTCCGATTGCGGTGATTACCAGCTCGACGCCGACAGCCAGTTCCTGAGCGACGTGGGAGAGTTTCTGACTGCGGACCTCCCGCAGCCGGAGCTTACCGGGTTGCCGGAGCTGGAACGGAAGAAGGCTGCGAAGGATTTTGCGGATGGCGGCTACTACAGCGCCGCGCTGCCGATCCGTCATGCGCGCATTTTGGTGCTGGACGACCTGTTCATGGCGCGCAAGTACGCAACCTGCGCGAACAAGCCCGATCCGGCTGCCGCGGCGGCGCAGATTGCGTGGCTGAAAAAGGAGCTCGATCATGCGCGCAAAGACAAGGAAAAGATCTGGGTGATGGCGCACATTCCGCCGGGCGTCGATCCGTATTCGACGATTACCAAGGCCAGGAACATCTGCGCTGGCAAGCCGCCGCAGATGTTCCTTTCCTCCGACGCGATGGCCGATACGATGGCCGGCTATGGCGACGTGATTCCGCTGGCAATCTTTGCGCATACGCACATGGACGAGATGCGGCTGCTGGAGCCGGACAAGAAGAACGATAAGCATGGGCCGGTTGCGGTGAAGATGGCGCCCTCGATCTCGCCTGTCAACGGAAACAATCCATCGTTCACGGTGGCAAAGGTGGATGCGGAGACGGGCGTGCTGATGGACTATCGCGTGATTGCGGCATCGAACCAGACGGGCGTGGGCACGACGTGGACCGAAGAGTACGACTACGCGAAGGCTTACCAGCAGCCGTCGTTTGCCGCGGGTTCGGTGGAGAACCTGTTCGCAGAGTTCAAAGCCGATCCTGGAGCGCAGACCCAGGCGAGCCAGAACTATCTCAAGGATTATTTCGTGGGCGACGCCACGCAGGAGCTGAAAGCCTTCTGGCCGCAGTATGTATGCGCACTCGACAATCGCACGGAGAGCGCGTACCGGGCGTGTTCTTGCGCGGGGAAGTAGCCGCTTCGGAGTGGCGGGGTTGCCCGGCATGACAGCCGCAACGATGCAAAAATTGGCATCGTTCGTATGATAAAGCATGAATAGAGATTTTTATGGCTGGCATTAAGCGAATGACGGTGACTCTACCTGCCGATATGGCGACTGTCGTAAAAGGGGCTGTGGAAGGTGGCGATTACGCCTCATCCAGTGAGGTTGTTCGTGAAGCTTTCCGTGATTGGAAGTTGAAGCGAGATTTGCGCGTGCAGAAGATTGCTGCGCTTAAGGCAGAGATTGATCGGGGACTGGCCGCTGTCGCCGAAGGACGCATTACGAAATTCAATGCGGATCGTATCATCGCGCGCGGAAGAAAGCTATTAGCCGACCGTTCTCTCTCCGTCTAGCGGAAACTGCGGAGGCTGACCTCTCGGAAATCTGGAGCTATCTTGCTCTTGAAGCATCCGAGGCGGTGGCGACGCAGTTTATTTCCGATCTCACTGCTCGGTTCGATCAGGTCTTACTTTTCCCATTTTCTGGAACTGCCCGCCCGCAACTTGCAACAGACATGCGCGTAATTTTTCAGGGTAATTACGCGATTTACTACTGTCCTGTCCCTGAAGGTCATGACATCAATACCGCTGTCATCCTGAGCGAGGGGCGCCGCGGTCCGTCGCGGCGGAGAGTCGAAGGTCAAAGATCCGCCGTGGCGGAACCTGTGGTTCGGGATGTCAACTTATGATACGAACTTCTGGGATACCACACTACCTGCCTTGACATGAAGAAATCATCGTTGTTCGTGTGTTGCATGGCTCTCAGGATATAGACGCCATTGCTGAGGGTGGGGGCCTCGTACCCTGATGTTATCCGGCGCAATATAGCCGTTCTCCCATTGGTGTCGAGCGAAGCTGCCAGGATGGGGCGCGCATTTTCGTGCTTATCGGGGCTGGGCCAATTGCCGGGCTACGGGCAGGCCGCCGGCGCGGAGGATGCCGGGGACATTGAAGTGCGTCAGATAGTCGTCGTCGGTGGCGAGCTGCGGCGCGTCTTCAAGATGGAGCGTGACAGGCGTGGCGCTGACGGCGGCGGCGAAGGTGGCCCAGATGGCTGCGTCGCCGCGGGCGTAGATTTCGACGTGCGCGCTGGTCTTGTGCGCCCAGGCGATGGCGGTGACGATGTCTTGCACGCGCGCGGCATCATCGGAGACGTTGTAGGTGAGAAACTTCGGTCCGCCGCCGGCGATATCAGCCTGGCGCTCGATGGGCGTTTCATCTTTTTCGTTGCCTGGTGTTGTGCCGGGGTGGTCTTGGCGGTCGCGCGGGGCCTTGGCTGCGCCGGTCTGGAAGACGTCGAACAGCAGCAGCGAACGTTTTTGCTTGCGCAGGCGCGCGACCAGCTCGCTCTTCCTGGCTGCGGCTGAGCCGTCGGGATCGATGACGATGGCGGTGTCGCCTTTGCCAGCGAGATCGATACCGGGAATGCGGTCTTTTGCTGCAGGGCGGCTGAGGACGATGGACTCCCCATTTTTTTCTGCAATGACATCGGCTGGATCTTCAACGACGAGCGTCTGGCGCAGGCGGTCGCGCAGAAACGCAGCGTTCTGCGGTTGTGCGTTCTGCGCTGCAGCCATCGAGCGCCACTCGTGAAAGAGGCCGGCGAGGTCGAGGGCGTTAGCGGGGAGCGTGCGATTGGAGAGCACGAGCATATCCTGCAGCATGGGGACTTCGATGTCGTGTTCTTTCAGGTCGCGCGGGTCGCTCCAGCCGGGGTTGAGCTGCGCAAAAAACTGGTAGACGGCTTCGCGGCTCTGCTGGTTGAAGTTGTGCACGGCCTGGAACTGCACGGCGCTGACTGCGCCGGCTTTGCTGTACAGAGCGTAGATCTTTTTGATCGCGGGATACTCGACGCGCGGCAGGTTGCGCGTCCAGTCCGTGGTGTCGGAGACGAGCAGCATGGGGCGCGGCGCGGTCATGGCGGCAATTTCCACGTTGCTGGTGCCGATGCGCAGTCCAGGGGCGTTTTCGCACAGATCGCCGCCCTGCATGATCGACGAGACCATATTCACAGGCGATGAGAAGGCAATGCGATCGTCTACGGCAGCGAGCAGAAAGGTTTGCGTGCCCCCGCCGGATGCGCCAACGGCGCCGACGCGCGATGCATC
>JASHPJ010000003.1 GCA_030038195.1 Acidobacteriaceae bacterium | reverse complement strand
ATCGCGCGAGTATGACCGCGAACTGTACAAGCAGCGCAATCGCATCGAACGATGCTTCAACAAGCTCAAGCACTTCCGCCGCTTCGCCACCCGCTACTGCAAAACCATCGCCGCTTTCTGTTCCTTCACCGCTCTGGCATGCGCTTGGCTCCGCCTCAAGCTATATGTGGATACGCCCTAGGTCTCTGACCGCATGAGTTTGCACTATGCTGGGTGCCCCAGGTCCGGATTTCCGGACCTGGGAGACCACGATGCCAAGGCACGAAATCATCCGGTCAGGAACCTAGCGGGCGGTGGAGGCGCGCAAGGTTGCCGCGGCGACCGAAGCCAGCGAACAGAGCCCCTGCCGGAAGATTTCGCGGACAGAGGCCGGCGTCCAGCCCGCAGCGGCAGCTCCGCCCCGCTCCACAAGCAGCACAGCGGTCTCATCCGCCGTCAGTCCGGCTACGGCGCGCAGGACAAACACGGTGCGCTGCGCAGCCGGCAGCTCGGAAAGCCATGTCCGCACGCGGTCGCGGTCCAGCCCGGACAACATGTGCTCCGCCTCGGCGGCCGAGACGCCCACAGAATCCAGCTCGTCGTCTTCGATGCAGGCCGTCGAGGCCGGAATTCCCGCCGGAGCGGCCAGGCTCAGTGGATTGCGCCGCACGATCAGGTCGAGCGCTGCTCTGCACAGGGCCAGGCGGCTGGCCTTGCGCGCCTGCTGCGCCTTATCGCAGGCAGAAATCTCGGCTGTGGCCACGGCCGTTTCCACCAGCCGCACGCTCTCTTCGCCTTCGCCCACCAGCATGGAAGCCAGGTTATAGAGTCCGGCGGCGATGAGATCGAACATCGCGTCCATGCCTGCAAGCGCGCGGTCGACCGTGGCGCTGTCCTTGGGATGGCCGTCGAGCAGGCTGTGCACGCGGCTGGCAAACTCCTCTGCCCCGGCAGGGATGGGTTGCGCTGGAATCAGGCTGGAGTGTGGAGTCACCGCTTTTTCAGGCATGGAAAACTCCTCTGCAATGCTTTTGCGAGCCTCCAGTCTATCCTCGAACCCAACGGGCCGCGGCGTCAACCGGAGAGCCTGGTCTGCAGCCGCGGAGACTTTGGCCTGGACTCAGTTTGGAACCGCATTCGCAAAGCCTGTCGAGAATAATCCGCAAATGGCATTCGGCTTTTTCGCAGTCTGTTAACAATCGTTCGTGGGCGGATGCTGTATCTGTTCAGGGTGGAACAAATTTGGTTGCCGGCGGCAATGGCCATGCCAGCCACCAGGCAAACACTGTAGACTGCCAACACGGCGCACGGACCCGCACCATGGCCAGAAATACCCACAAGCCCAAGCTCTTCAACGGCCGCGACCACTCCTGGATGCAGTTCAACCGGCGCGTGCTGGAAGAAGCGGAAGACCCCGGCAATCCGCTGCTCGAACGGGTAAAGTTCCTGGCTATTACCGGCTCGAACCTCGACGAATACGTGGAGATTCGTCAGGCCGGGCTGATGCAGCGGATTGAAGACGGCTATCGCGAGCCGGGTTACGACGGATTGCGGCCGGACGAGTCTCTGGCCACGCTCACGGCGGACATTCACGAGTTTGTGACCGCGCAGTACCGCTGCTGGAACGATCATCTGCTGCCGGAGCTGCGCAAGCACGGCGTGCGGCTGCTCGAGTGGACGGAGTTGAGCGACGAGGCGCGGGCCTTTGCACGGGACTACTTCCAGCGCGAAGTGGACCCGCTGCTTACGCCGATCTCGATCGATCCGGCGCATCCCTTTCCGCGCGTGCTCAACAAGGCTCTCTGCCTGGCGCTGCTGCTGCGCGCCAAGCGGCGCAGCTCGGGGCCGCAGGTACTGGGCGTGGTGACGGTGCCGCGTGCGCTGCCGCGGTTTGTGCGGCTGCCTGCGGCCGACAGTGCTTACGACTATCTGCTGCTGCAGGACCTGATCGCGCAGCACCTGGCCGGCATGTACCGCGGCTACGAAGTGCTGGCCCATGCGTCGTTCCGCGTGACACGCAACTCGAACCTCTACTTCGAGGAAGAAGAAGCGCGCTCGCTGCTCGAAACCATCCGCGTGGAGCTGCACAACCGCCGCAAGGGCGACGCGGTGCGGCTGGAGATCGAAACCGGCGCCGACCCCGAAATCGTAGAGCGGCTGCGGGTGAACTTCGAGCTCGATGAGGACCAGGTCTTCCGCGGCGACGGGCCGGTGAATCTCTCCCGGCTGATGTTCTTGTATGACGACGTGAAGCGGCCCGACCTGAAGTTCCAGCCCTTCACGCCCAAGCCGCTGGTGCTGAGCCGCAAGTCGGCAGGCATCTTTGACGAGCTGCGGCATCGCGACGTGCTGCTCCATCATCCCTACGACTCCTATGATCCGGTGATGGATTTCATCCAGCAGGGCGCGCAGGACCCGGCGGTGGTGACCATGAAGCAGACGCTCTACCGCACCAGCAGCGACTCGCCGATGTTCCAGGCGCTCACTGAAGCCGGCGCCACCAAGGAAGCCACGGTGGTGGTAGAGCTGATGGCGCGGTTCGACGAGGCGTCGAATATCCGCTGGGCGCGCAGCATGGAAGACGCCGGCGTGCAGGTGTTTCACGGCGTGGTGGGACTCAAAACCCATTGCAAGCTGGCCATGCTGGTGAGGCGCGACGAAGACGGGCAGACGCGGCGCTATTGCCACCTGGGCACGGGCAATTACAACCCGGTGACGGCGCGCTTCTACACCGACCTGAGCCTGCTGACCTGCGACCCGCAGATTACCGAGCGGGTGCACATGGTCTTCAATTATTTAACCGCGCACGCCGAAGTGGACGACTACAGCCCGCTGCTCGTCGCTCCGCTGACCATGGCGGAGAGCTTCCTGCGGCTGATCCGGCGCGAAGCCGAGCACGCACAGGCAGGACGGCCGGCGCGGATTGTGGCCAAGATGAATGCGCTGCTGGAGCCCTCGGTCATCGAGGCGCTCTATCAGGCGTCGCAGGCGGGCGTGGAGATCGATCTGATCGTGCGTGGTCTCTCGATCCTGCGGCCCGGCGTGAAAGGCCTGTCCGAGCGGATCCGCGTGCGCTCCATTGTGGGCCGGTTCCTGGAACACTCACGCATCTTCCACTTCGCCAACGGCGGCAACGACGAGTTCTACATGGGATCGGCCGACTGGATGCCGCGCAACCTCTTCGAGCGCTGCGAGGTGGTTTTTCCGGTGCGCGATGCGGCGGCGATTGCGCGCATCCACGACGAGATCCTGCCGGCCTACCTGGCCGATACGGTGAAGGCGCGCCAGCAGCAGCCGGACGGCAGCTACGTGCGCGCGAGCAAGGTGTTCAAAGACACGCCGGTGTTTTCAAGCCAGGATTTTCTGATGCGCCTGGCCGAAGGCAAGACCGACCTGGACGCGATTCCCAGGCCGCATCGAGCGGATGCGCCGGCGAAAGAGAAGTCCACCGTGAAGCCTGCGCGCGCCAGGGTGGTTCAGAAACGGGCCAGCGCCGCGGACTGAGCAGCCGGTTGCTTTTACAATGGAAGCAGTGGCGCTGACGCTTCCCCATCTCCCGGCGCAAGAATCCTCGAACTGCGACATTGGCAACAGCGACTGGCTGCGCTTGCCGGCGGAAGAAGCTGCTGCGCTGCGCGAGCGCGCGTCTGTGCGTCCGCTGGAGTTGTGGCACCTGGCCAGCCTGGATGCCCCTACCGTCGCCGCGGCATGGTCGCTGGGCTTTGCGTGGGCCGCAGGAGTGCGGCTGGCGGCGTGGGCCCCACTGCTGCTGGCGCTTACGGTGTGGGCGGTGTATATCTTCGACCGGCTGTTGGACGCGCGCGCAGCTTTGCGCGCCACGGAGATCAACCGGCTGCGCGAGCGGCATTTCTTTCACTGGCGCCATCGGCACGTTCTGCTGCCTCTGGCCGTTGCGGCTGCGGGCGTGGCGGCTGGGCTGGTTCTGGCCTTTATGCCGATGGCGGCGCGGGAACGGGACGCGTTGCTGGCTGTGCCGTCAGTGGCTTACTTTGCGCGCGTGCACGCAGGTCACCGGTCGCGGCCGTTTTTTTCTTCCCTGCTCACCAAGGAGCTGCTTGTAGGCCTGCTGTTTACTGTGGGCTGCGCACTGCCCGCATGGGGCGCGTTGCTGGCTGCGCGGGGCGCGCTCTGGCCGCTGGCGTCCGTGACGGCGTTGTTTGCGCCGCTGGCGTGGCTCAACTGCCATGCAATCGATCGATGGGAAGCGGAGCCGACAGACGCATGGAAGCCGCAGGCGCAATCACGCAAACCGAGCAGCTCCTTGGCGGCTGGCCTGCTGGCTGCTGCCGGCTTCCTGCTGGCTGCCCTGATTGCAGGCATTTATCCGCGCGCTGCTGCCTTGGTTGCCATAGGGGCCGTGAGCGCGCTTCTGCTGGCCCTCCTGGACCGCTGGCGCGGCAAACTCAATCCGGTAGCGCTGCGCGCAGCGGCAGACCTGGCGCTTCTGACGCCGGCACTGCTTCTTGCGTTGGCGTGGCTGGCGCGATGAGCGCGGCAACCCACTCATCCGTGCGGAAAGAAGCCGCTCAACCTGACTTCAAGACAGCGGATTTCAACCGGCTGGCTCGCGTCTATCGCTGGATGGAGTACGCGAGCTTTGGCCCATGGCTGTGGTGGTGCCGGTGCGCCTTTCTCAAAGAGCTGACTGGCTGCCGGCGAGCGGTTGTGCTGGGTGATGGCGACGGCCGCTTCACAGCGCGGCTACTCGCCGCGAACCGCGCCATTGCCATCGATGCCGTGGACGCCAGCCTGGCGATGCTGCGCGCGCTCGTGCACCGCGCGGGAGCGGATGCCGGCCGGGTGCGCGCCCACTGCTGCGATGCGCGCCGCTGGCAGCCCCGCGCGGCGGACTACGACCTGATCGTGACGCATTTCTTCCTCGACTGCCTGACTACCGATGCGATTCGCGCGCTGGCAGCCGGAATGCGCAGCGCGGCTGCGCGGGAGGCGCGCTGGCTTGTTTCAGAGTTTGCCGAGCCGGAGAGCTGGTATGGGCACGCGGTTGCGCGTCCGATCGTGCGGCTGCTCTATCGCGCATTCGGCTTGCTCACGGGACTTGGAGTGCGAGAGCTGCCGGATCATCACGCGGCCCTGCGCCAGGCGGGCTTTGCGCTTGAGAAGAAGCGCGCGTGGCTGGGCGGGCTGATCGTGAGCGAGCTGTGGGTAGCGGCTGACGAGAGGCAGACCGGCAATGGAGACGCCGGCCGTTGATTCGCGCCGCCACGGCGGACTTTCCCTGGGCAATCTTCGTGACGTCCCTCCGGGGTGGCTGTTTTCCCTGTGCGAATGATTATGGCGCTCTCACGATTACTTCGGATCGGAGTCGTCGTCGCTCGGCGCGGGCGTTGAGGCCACGTCGTTGTCCTCCGTCGCGGCGATGTGCGGCAGCAGCCGGTAACCGTCGCGGGTGCGAATGTGATACTTCTGCAGATCCTTGCCGACGAGCTGCACCTTGATGGTGCGCCACCCGCGGTTGGGGTTGGGCTGCGGATAGTAGCTGAGCGTGTAGAGGTGCGAGAGATCTTCGCGGATGGAGGTGAAAGCCTGCTGCTCCTGGCGCCAGTTGCCGGCAAAGTAGGCGCGGCCTCCGGTCGCCTTGCTCATGCGCACGAACGCCGCCGCTGAAACCGGCTCGGTCTGCGCCAGGCGCGTGCTGATGATGTAGATGATGGTCCCGGTCGATTGCGCCAGTTCAGCAACATCCTCCGGAGGCACCGAGCTGGCGTTGTCCGGGCCGTTTGAGAAGACCACGATTGCCTTGCGGCCCTTGAGCCGCGCAGCATCTTCCACGGTGAGCAGCAGCGAGTTGTAGAGCGCGGCATCGTCGCCGGCCACCGTGCTGCGCACGCCGCTCACAACGCGATACCGGTCAGTGGTGAGTGCTGCGGCGCGGGAGAGATTGCGGCTGTAGGAATAGAAGGCGATGCGGCTGGCTTCGTCCATGGAGCGCACGAAGTCCGCGATCGCATCCTGGGCGAAGACGAACTGGCGATACATGTAATTGCTGGTGTCAAACAGGATGAAGACATTGGCCCCGGCGACCGAAGCGGAGGATTGCGCGGCGTCAGCACTCGGGCCGGGCACCTGCGGGCCTGAGTCAGATGCCTGCGCCGGCAGCGCGGCTGCGTGGCTGACACTCGAGCCGCTGGACGCAGTGAGGTCGACCGCGGTCTCATTGCCCTCTTCAAAAGTGGCGATGTGCTGCGGAATCTTGTCCTCGGTCACCAGGAAGTCCTGGGGATGAAGACCGGCGATATAGTTCCCCTTGTGATCGGTAACGGCAACATTGAGCTGTACCAGCACAACGTTGACTCGGAAGTTGGTCGAGCCGTCCTGGGCCGCAGGTCTTTGGGGGTCAGCTCCGAGCAGGAGCAGAAGGCCCGAACAGATGCAGAAAAAGGCAAACGATCTTTTTTTCATGGTCACTCCGATGCATGCTCCAACTGCTGTATCTCTATTGCCCTGATGCTGTGGTTGCTGCCTGCACGGCAATCCTGCCGTGCCTGAATTCCTCGCCCGTCTCCTGCATGGCGCGCAACAGCGCGGGCCAGTCGTCAATGTTGGTGGCGAAGATCTTCACGATCATGCGGCGCGTCAGCTCTGGCACCAGAACATTGAGCATCACCGGGGGGTAGCCCATCTCATCGGCAAGCCGCGCCCAGTAAAGATTGGTTGACTCCCAGGATTCGCCGAACAGGCGGCTGGTGTATCCTCCTGAGACCGGAAACAGCCCGGTGTTGACCAGCATGCAGGAGTCGCTCTGCTCCATGGCCGGGTGCGGCACGCCAAAGTCCTTGGAAAGCCGCGCCGGATCAGTATCTGCCGGATGGCTGCGGGCCAGATCGTCGAGCTCGCGGCTGGCCGGGCCCCACGAAGCTGCCTGATTGGGATACCGGCGGCGGAATTCGGCGGCCAGATAGAAAGTGCTTGCAGGCAACACCTCTGAGGAGAGCGAAGCCGCGCCGCGCGGGCCGCGCAGAGCTTCGTCGATACGATCGAGGCGTGCCGGCGTGATGTGGTCGGACAGGATGGCTTCAACCTTCTTGCGCAGGTCGGGGTTACCGGCTGAAGCGGCCAGCAGTTCTTCGCCCGCGCGCTGGTATAAAGCGGCGGCGTGCATCTCGCGCGCGCTCACGCCCCACCAGCGCGGCAGCACGGCGCCCACCAGAAGCTGCGGAACGGTCTCTTTCCAGATGAGCGCCTGCACATTCTCCGGCGCAATGAAGTCCTGCTCGACGGAAGCCAGCGCATAGGGCAGGTCGGCCAGCGAGCCCATCAGATAGGCGCCGCCGCCCGCAGTGACGCCAATGCCGATCAGCTCCGGTGCGCCCCATATCTGCTGCACGCCCTGCACGGAAACGGTGGAGAAATCGTGGGAGCGGACGAACAACGGATTGTTGTGCAGCACCTGCGCGCCGGGCGGCTCGTAGTAGGCATAGTTCAGGCCCACCAGCGTATCGCGCAGGAAGGGCGTAATACGGGCGCGAGCGGCCTCAAGCTGCGCGGCCGAGCCGGGCGTGCGGATGACGCTGGTCAGATCGGTGCGCACCTGCAGCTCGGCGTGCCGGTTGGTATAGATAACCGGCGACCAGGAGGTCTTTTCTCCCTCAGTAAAGATGGGCCGCGGCAGCTCGAACTCGCGCAGGTTGCCGGCAAGCTGAATCAGGCTGTCGCCCACGGAAGCTCCATGGGCCATCTGGTCCAGGCCGTCGTAGAGGCCATACAGCGTATCGAGCGAGACCAGCCGCTGGTCCTCGAGCACGGCGCGGATTCTGTGCGCCAGCTCCTGGTGAACGCGGCGGCCGTCGGCCGTCTGCTGCGGTGGGCCGGCAAGCAGGTCGATGATCTGGTCCTGGGTGAGATCGGAGCTGCCGGAGACGACCTTCAGAGTGGCGCCGAGCGATCCGCGCGCCGCATCGAAGAGCTGCTGCGAAGATGCAACCGACGCGAAGGGGTGAATCGCGTCCTGCCACGATGTGTTGAGCGCCGCCGTCGGAATCTGGCCCTGGCGCGCGAAGATCTGCCACAACCCCACGTCTGCCTGGAAAGACCCAAGAGCGTTGGCGCGCAGCGAGGGGTTCGAAATCTTGTCAACGCGGTCGGCGGCATCGATAAAGCTGGTGATCGAGCTGTCATCGAGGGCTGGAAATTCAGAGAAGATAGAGTACCAGTTGTAGAACCGGACAAAGTTGGCGGCCAGCAGCCGAACCGCCTCGTTGGAAAGCGGCATCGACGCCGGACGGCCGCGTTCAATCGCGCTCAACTGCAGGTAAATCTGAACCGGGCCGATATCGGTTTCAACGTTGGAGGCGGCCACAAGCTCGGAAAGCAGTTGCGTAGGCGAATCGAGATTGCGTCCGCGTTTGGCCCAGTCACGAAGCCCGAGGATCCTGGCGTCCCTGGTAAAGATCTCCCTCCATTCGGCCAGGTCGCCGGGAACCCGCGGGTCGCCGTTCGGCTGCCAGTTCAGCCGGGTGAAGAGCAGCAATAGTTCGGTGTTGCGCGGGAAGACGCCGGCCGATGCGCTGTCATTCGCCACCGGCGCGCGATATGCGTCATAGAGCGTCCTGAGCCGGCCGCCCTGGATGATGCGGGCCTGCTGCTCCGGACTCACTCGCGCGAGCGCATCAAAATAAGCGGCTAGCCAGCCACGGTCTTTGGAAAGCAGGCGGGCGACAAACTCAGTGGACGCATGCGGGCTTGCACCCACCAGGTCATGCCAGTCGCGCTCCGCCTGCGTGCCGCCGGGAACAGTCACCGTTCCGGAACGAATGGTGATCTGGCTGCCGTAAAAGTCAAAGACCGCGGCGATAGGAAGCAGCCGCCGCAGGCCGGGCGAGCGCGCCAGGATCAGCCGCGTCTGCGGGTCGCAGCGGTCCATTGCGGCGTAGAGGCGATCCACGCCGGGGTCGTGTAGCAGTATGTCGAGCAGGTTGTCGGGATCGCCGCGCTTCCTCCAGGCGCTGATTCCCGTCCAGTCTTTTTCATGAAAGAGGATAGGCACCTGCGTGCCGGGAAATGGATAAGAAAACGGTGTGTTCTTTTCGAGCGACTGCTCGAGCGCGGTCAGCGGAAAGCCGGAATCAACGGTCAGAAAGGCGCGTTCGGCATTGGAGGTGACCATTGCAGCGCCGGCCTGGCCGCAGCCTTTCTCGAACTGGTACCCGAGAATCTGGACGAGGCGCTCCGCATCGGCGCAGCCATTCACGTGGATCACGCCGTCTGCGCCGCTGAGCGACTGCAACTGGCGCGCGAACTGCACATAGCGGGTCAGCAAAATCAGAAACTCGGTGTCTCTGCCGCTCTCGTGGCCCCAGAGCGTGATGTTGCGCGCCAGCATGGGCAGCACTTCGTCAAACGGAACTTGCTGGCTAATGCCGGCCATGCGCAGAAACGAGCGCAGCGGACCCGGAATCACGATCGTCTCTGGCGGCGCGGCAGACTCACCGGAAACCTGGCCGGCCGCGCCCAGAGACGGGAAGAGACCCGGCTGGGCGTGCAGGGAACGCGCATGGAGACAGTTGGAGAAGCACAGTGAAGCGGAGACCAGCACGGCGAGAGAGCGAAGAGGGAGTCCCATTGCGAATGCCCCTTCTGATCTGCTGTAGTCCAACGCGGACTGCCGAGCAGCCGCGCCGCCCGGCTCTCAGAAGCTTTTGGGTGGGCCGACGTGAATCCAGCCCCGCTCTCCATTGGCGCATGAAAGACGAGCGCAGAAAGAAACTATTGCTGCCACTGCCGAATCCGATGCGTACGCTATCTTTGCGTGTAGGATTCGCAGAAGACCTGCGCGAGGCCGTTCGGACCGGTGGGCCATTGTCGCAAATCCGAAATCAACCGGCAAGTCTTTCTCGCATCACAATTTTCAGGTTCTCGAAATGGAAAACGTTCGGCGCCTGCCAGGATTCGCGTCCCGGCTCGATAAACGTTTTCTTTGCAGCCATTTAGATTCGCTGCCCAACGCCATTTCTGAAAAGGATTGCGCCGCTGGCGCAAAGACACAGGCGCCGCGAATTGTCACGGATTTGTCATTATGCGCGCTCGCTGCATCAACTGGGATACGAGGAAGCGCCTCGATTCTGTCAGAATCAACCGGCGCGCGCGCCTCGCCGCTCCCGGTTACCGCCGGCGCAGGCTGGATGCACGCACGACGAGATGCGGCGCCACCAACTCGCTTTTGGGACGGAGCGGCGACTTGTTGTGGGCAAGCTTGAGCGCCAGCGCAGCCGCCGCTTTGCCGATGGTCTGGCTGCCCTGGTCGACTGAGGAAAGCGGAACGCGCAGGAAGTCGGAGTAGGAGAGATTGCCGCAGCCGACCACGGCCACATCCTCCGGAATACGCAGGCCGGCATCGAGGATGGCACGCATGGCGCCCAGAGCGGAGGGATCGTTGAAGCAGAAGATGCCGTCGGGGCGGGACCTGTTGGCGAGCAGCTTTTGCGTAGCCTCGTATCCGCCGCGATCGCCCAGATGGTCGCCGGAGGCGCCAATGGAGACGACATGGCCGGGCAGCGAAACCATCTGCGCGGCAGCCAGCGCCTGGCGATAGCCTTCCAGGCGTCCGACGGCGGTGCTGATCTCCGGACCGCGCACGTGGGCGATGCGGCGGCATCCCTGCTCGATGAGATGCGTGGTGGCCAGCATGCCAACGGCACGGTCGTCGACGCCGACAAAGTTGGATTCGAGGCCGGCGAACTGGCGGTCGAGAAGGATGTAAGGAACCTTTTGCTCTTCGATACGGTGGAAACTTTCGACGGTCCACTGCGAAGAGGCGACTAGAAGCACATCGACGCGGCGGGCAAGCAACTGCGCAATCTCTTCCTGTTCGAGCGCCGGGTCTTCGTCTGACGATGAGATGAAAAGGCTGTAGCCTTTTTTTCGTACCTGGACGGAGATGACTTTGGCGATCTGGGCGAAGAAGGGATGCAGCAGGTCAGGGACGACGATGCCGATGGTCCAGGTCTGACCTGTAATGAGGGAACGGGCGGCAAAATTGGGCTGGTAG
Organism: Acidobacteriaceae bacterium; assembly: GCA_030038195.1. Taxonomy (GTDB): domain Bacteria; phylum Acidobacteriota; class Terriglobia; order Terriglobales; family Acidobacteriaceae; genus Telmatobacter. Next base: position 43,070 of record JASHPJ010000003.1, on the reverse strand, counting down.
TTGAGCTGCTTCATCCGTTTCAGGACACGTTTACGCGTCTCTTCCCCGATGTCGGGGTGGTCGCGCAGGACCTTGGAAACGGTGACCACTGACAGGCCCAGGTCGTGGGCGATATCCTTCAAGCGCACGGCCATGGTTCGAGCTTGCCTCCTAGCAAGAGAGCGCGTCGATCGCGCATGCCTGATGCAGCGGCTCTCCAATGAGTGCAGAACGGAGTCATAACCCTCAAGTGCCATTTTCCTTGAGAAAAACGTCATCCGCCGCGGCGGACACGCCTGTTTCAGACTGCACAGAAATTGGAGAACCGCTCTCATTGCAGTTTACATGGTGAAAGAGATGAGTTCCAGAGCAGCTTTGGAGGGTTCGTTGATGGGGACTCGCGGAGGTTCCACGTGGTCAGACCTCACGCAAATCGGGGAGCGGCGCGGAGAACGCGGATGCGCTTGACAAGCAGATGGAGGCAGTTCTAGCCTCATCCCGTTACAGTTATCGATTACTTTTATCTCCGGGAGGCTTTCTCTATGACGGAAGCGACTGCCCGCTGGCAGCCGGCTGAAGATGCAGTCGACCCGGCGCTTGTGCCGCAACGGCGGCTGGCTACGGGCGCTACGATGCCGGCCATCGGGCTGGGCACCTTCGGCTCCGATCACATTCCGCATGCGGTGGTTGCGGAGGCTGTGCAGTCTGCGGCCGCTGTGGGCTACCGGCACTTCGACTGCGCGTCGGTTTACGGCAACGAGAGCCTGATCGGCCGGTCATTCGAGGATATCTTCGCGAGCGGCCTCGATCGCAGCGCGGTCTGGATCACTTCCAAATTGTGGAACGACAAGCACGGCGAGGACGATGTGATCGCCTCGTGCGAGCAGTCGCTGGCCAACCTGCGCCTGAAGTATCTGGACCTTTATCTCGTGCACTGGCCGTTTCCCAATCATCATCCTCCGCAATGCGACGTGAACCAGCGCAACCCGAACGCCGTCCCATACATCCACGAGAACTACATGCGCACCTGGCGAAAGATGGAGGAGTTGGTGGATCGCGGACTGGTGCGGCATATCGGCACGTCGAATATGACGATTCCGAAGATGAAGCTGGTGCTGCGCGATGTGCGCGTCAAGCCGGCGGTAAACGAGATGGAGCTTCATCCGCATTTTCAGCAGCCGGAGTTCGTGGCTTATCTGAAAGAAAACGGCGTGGAACCGGTTGCCTACTCGCCGCTGGGCTCGCCGGCGCGGCCGGAGCGCGACCGCACGCCGGAGGATACGTCACCTCTGGAGGACTCGGTGATTGTGCGCATCGCCGAGCGGATGCGCGTGCATCCGGCGGCGGTGTGTTTGAAGTGGGCGGTGCAGCGTGGCACGACGCCGATTCCCTTCTCTACGAATCGCCGTAATTACCTGGCCAACCTGCGCGCGGTGACCGGCGATCCGCTAAGCGCAGAAGACATGCAGGCAATTGCGAAGATCGACCGCAACTGCCGGCTGATTAAAGGGCAGGTGTTTTTGTGGAAAGACAACCAGTCGTGGGAGGATCTGTGGGATTTGAACGGCGAGATTACACCGGCGTGAGTCCAGCGCGGATCGGAATGGAGACGAAGGAATGTGCGCAACGATGAGAGCGGCCTACCTGCCAGGCAACAGCGCCGTGGAGATGCGCGACGTGACGGTTCCGTTGCCGGGCCATGGCGAGGTTCTGCTGCAGGTGAAGGCCTCGACGATCTGCGGATCGGATATCCGGTGCATCTATCACCAGCACCTGGGCAAAGGCCCCGAGGGTTACCAGGGTGTGATCGCCGGGCACGAGCCCGCGGGGCTGATCGTGGAAACCGGGCCGGGATGCCGCCGTTTCCAGGCGGGCGACCGGGTGATTGTATATCACATCTCGGGCTGCGGCGTGTGCAACGATTGCCGGCGTGGCTTCATGATCTCGTGTACGAGTGCCGTGTATCGCCGCGCATACGGATGGCAGCGCGACGGCGGCATGGCCGAGTTCATGATTGCCGAAGAGAAGGACCTGATTGCGCTGCCCGATGAGCTCTCGTATGCAGATGGCGCGCAGGTGGCGTGCGGATTCGGCACAGTCTACGAAGGCCTGGAAAAGATCGGCGTCAGTGGCGACGACGCGGTGCTGATTACCGGCCTCGGTCCGGTCGGGCTGGCCGCCGGCGCTCTCTGCCGCAAGCTGGGCGCGCAGAAGATCATCGGCATCGATATTTCGAAAGAGCGGCTCGACCTGGCGTTGCGGCTGGGGCTTTGCGACGTGGCGCTGGCGTCGGGCCAGGACAACGAAGCACAGGTGCGTGAGCTGACCGCGGGCCACGGCGTGGAGCGGGCTATTGATTGCTCAGCAAATGCCGACGCGCGGGCCACCGCGATTCGCGCCACACGCAAATGGGGCAGGATGGTGATGATCGGCGAGGGCGGCACGGTGACCTTCAATCCCTCGCCGGACATCATTCATGACCAGAAGACCATCTATGGCTCGTGGGTGACCTCGACGTGGAAGATGGAAGAGCTGGTGGAGCGGCTGGTGCGCTGGAAGCTGCATCCGGAGGAGATCATCACGCACCGCTTTGTGCTGGAGCAGGCAGGCGAGGCCTATGCGCTGATGGCTTCAGGCCGATGCGGTAAAGTCGCAGTATGCCCGGGAGGCGAGTAGAGAATGGCATCGGCGACAACCACGGCAAATGAGACACGACACGCTGCATGGGTGCAGGAGCTGGCACAGCGGTTGCCGCTCTTCGGGCATCGTAACTGGATTGTGGTAGCCGACTCGGCGTACCCCGCGCAGTCGAAGCCGGGGATTGAAACCATTGTGGCCGGCGGGGATCACGTGGAAACGGTGAAGACGGTGCTGGAGCACATTGGCGCGAGCACCCACGTGCGCGCCAATGCGTATGTGGACCGCGAGCTGGACTACGTGGCCGAAAACGACGCGCCCGGCATTGGCGCGTGCAGGCGGCAACTGCTTGCGCTGGTCAAGGATGCAAACGGAGGCGCAAATGTGCGGCGGCTCGCGCACGAGCAGATCATTGCCAAGCTCGACGAGTGCGCACAGGTCTTCCGCGTGCTGATTATCAAGACCGATCTCGCGCTGCCCTACACATCGGTCTTCTTCGAGCTCGACTGCGGCTACTGGAGCGCGGAAGCCGAAGAGCGGCTGCGCAAGACGATGCAGCAGGTATAGAGCATTTTCGGAGTACACGTAGACTTTTTGAGAGTGAAGGGTGGCTTTTTCTTGAGAAAAAGCCACTTGAGTGTGCACTTCTTGGTCTACAGCAATTTCCGAAAATGCTATAGCCATCACGCTCAGGCAAAGTTGATCCTGAGCGTGATGCCGAGATCGGCTGTGGGCGGCTTTTCGCCGGGCAGATTTACGCTGAGGCCGGTTGCGTCCTGCGTAAAGCGCAGGGCCTCATTGCGGCCAAGCATGCGCACGTCCATCACTTTTTCCGGCTGCTGCGGACTGGCTGCGCCCAGCGACTGAATGACCACCTGCTTCTCCGGCCAGCCCTGGACGAAGGCGTACATCGTCCGGCCCTTGGTAGTGAAGCGGATATCGGCCGGCCCCATGTCGGGCTGCTCGTCTTCATTGAAGCTGGACTGCGCGATCTTCACGGCCATCGACGGGCCTTCGCCGTTGATCTTCCACGGACGCGAGCCGAAGATGCCTTCGTCGTTCACGTTCATCCACGCCGTGATGCCTTCGAGCACACTCATCTCTTCCAGGTCGAGCTCGCCGGATGCGGGCAGCGGAAAGTTGAGCAGCAGGTTGCCGTTCTTGCTGACGATGTCGACGAGCAGATCGATCACCTTCTTGGGCGTTTTGTACTTCTGGCCGAGTTTGTAGTGCCACTGGCCGATGCAGGTGTCGGTCTGCCATGGCACGGGCCAGATCTTGTCGGCCACGCCGCGTTCGCGATCGAGCACGCAGGTGCCTTCCGCGCAGTCTTCGGCAGTCTTGCTGGTGTAAACAGCTTCCGTGTTGCCGCGCCGGTCCAGCGGGCCCACGTTGTAAAGCTCGGCCACGCAGGAAAGACCGTATTCTTCAAAGGGAATGCCGCCGTCGGTGTAGAGCAGGTCGGGCTGATAGCTGTCCACAAGGTCCTTGATGCGGTGAAAGTATTCGAGCTTCCAGCGGTCGGGCGCAACGCGGCCCATCGCTTCTGCAGTTTTGGCGAAGTCGGCGGGCTGACCGGTGTAGTCGTGGTAGAGATCGGCGTAGGCCGGATCGGAGCCATCGTAGGGAACGCCTGCCAGCGGCCCCGTGGTGTCGCTCAGGTGCGATGGAGCAAACCAGTCGTAGCTGTTGGAAAGGTGCTCGCTCACGCCAAAGCGCAATCCGCGCCTGCGCGCTGCGGCGCACCACATGCCGACGACGTCCTTGTGCGGTCCGGCGTTCACCGCATTCCAGCGCTTCTGGTACTTCGAGTTCCAGAGGTCGAAGTTGTCGTGGTGAACGCCCATGCTGAAGAAGTATTTCGCGCCGGCTTTCACGTAGAGGTCCATCAGGTGATCGGGGTCCCAGCGATCGGCGGTGAAAAGCGGGACGAGGTCTTTGTAGCCGACTTTTGAAGGCGGCCCGAAGCGCTGCACGTGGTAAAGATTCTGCGGCGAGCCCTGCATGTACATGTTGCGTGCGTACCAGTCGCCATCGCCTACGGCCGACTGTGGACCCCAGTGCGACCAGATGCCGAACTTCGCGTCCGCAAACCAGTCGGGGATGGTATAGGCCTTGAGCGAAGGCCGCGTGCCGGTGAATCTACCGGGCGTTACCTCCACGCCGTTTGCGGAATCCTGCGCCAGCAGCCTGCCCACGCCGCCCTGCATGGCCATTACGGGCGCCACGCTGCCCATCAGGCGCAAGGCCTGCCGTCTCGTCATCCTCATCGCATTCCTCTTTTCACAGCATGGTCCCGGAAGGACAAGCGGAATTTCGCGCCTGCCAGGCAGGACTGGATTTATGTCCGTTAACTATAACGTTTACTGAGACGAACGTAAAGAGCAGAAAATCAGCAAAAAATGCATCGCGCAGCCGGATCCGCCCCCGCCGGACTACACAGACAACGATGGCTGCCGAACCGCCTTGACGCAGCGGAACCCGATGTTGGCGGTAGAGCTGTCCGGCGTGTTCTTCGTGCGCGCTCCCACGCGGTAACGATTGCAATACGAGGCGTGGCAGAGGAACGAGCCGCCTTTCATCACCTTGTTGTCACCTTTGACCGGGCCGGCAGGATCGTGCTGCGCGGGCGTGGCGGCGAACGACGTGGTAAACCAGTCCGCGCACCACTCCCACACGTTGCCGGTGATGGAGTAGAGGCCGAAGCCGTTGGGCGGGAAGGCATCGACGGGACATGTGCCGGTATAGCCGTCTTCGCCCGTGTCGCGCGTGGGAAAGCGGCCCTGCCAGATATTGCACATGTGCCTGCCATCGGGAGTGAGCTCGTCGCCCCAAGAGTAAAGCTTCTGTTCCAGGCCACCGCGTGCCGCGTACTCCCACTGCGCCTCGGTAGGCAGGCTCTTGCCGGCCCACTGCGCGTAGGCTGCGGCGTCGTTCCACGAGACGTGCACTGCCGGATAATTTTCGCGGCCTTTCAAGCTGGAGCCCGGGCCTTCGGGATACTTCCAGCACGCGCCTGGAACTTTGCACCACCAGGGCGTGACGGCAACGGTATCTTCAACGAGAACCTTGAAGCGGCTCTGCGGGATGTGCGCCCAGAAGACGAATGACCATTGGAACCGTTCCGCCTCAGTCTGGTAGCCGGTGGCGTCCACAAAGGCGCGGAAGTCGGCGTTGGTGACCGGGTAGACATCGATAGCGAAGGGCGATAGCACGACCGGGCGCACCGGCCCCTCACCGTCGGCCGGAAAACCGCCAGGATAGTCGGTGCCCATGAGGAATGTTCCGCCGGGCAGCGTAACCATGGGACGCGCGGCGTCAGCAGCGGCGCCTGCAGCCGACTCGACAATGGAGCTGCAGCAGCCATGTGATTCTGCAGCGCGTTCTGCTGCGGGCGTGCAGCAGCCCTTTTGCGTGGCAGAGCCGGCCTGCTCGCTCTGCATGCGTTCGAGATTCGAGGTATCGGGCGTCATCGTCTCCTATTATGACTCCTGCCGGCGCTGGATTAAGGATTAAGATGGCTGGTATATGTGGACGCGGCGCTCGTGTTCGTTGATTGCAGTGTATGCTCTCGCGCTGCATGCTGTGGCGCATGCCCAGGCAAATCCCGGTAACGCTTCGAAGCCTGCAGATGGATGGGCGATCGCCATCCACGGCGGCGCAGGCGAAGAAGAGTGGGAACACATGGACGCGGTGACCGCGGCGGCCTACCACGCATCGCTGGCGAAGGCTTTGGCCGCGGGGTCGGATGTGCTGAAGCGCAAAGGTACGGCGCTCGATGCCGTAGAGACCGCGGTGGAAGTGCTCGAAGACGATCCGCTGTTCAACGCGGGACGCGGGTCGGCCTTTGCCGCCGACGGCACCAACGAGATGGACGCGGCGCTGATGGATGGCGCCACGCTGGCCGCCGGTTCGGTGGCCGACGTGCATTTCACGCGGCATCCCATTGCGCTGGCGCGGGCGGTAATGGAACACACGCCTTACGTGATGATGGTGGGCGCGGGCGCAGACGCTTTCGCACGGGCGCAAGGCATCGAGCAGGAACCGCCATCCTTCTTCTTTACCGAGATGCGCTGGCGTGAGTTTGAGTCGGTGATGAAGGCGAGCGGACGGCCGATTCCGCCGCGGCCGAAGGGCGTACCGCCGGAGAGCGATGCGCCGGGCGCGGCGGCGCTGCCGATCTTCTCGCATCGTTTTGGAACCGTCGGCGCCGTGGCGCGCGATAGCAAAGGGCACCTGGCCGCGGCCACTTCCACGGGTGGAATGCAGGGCAAGCTGCCGGGACGCGTGGGCGACTCGCCGCTGATCGGCGCGGGCACGTACGCAAGCGATCGCTCGTGCGCAGTGTCAAGCACTGGCGTGGGCGAGTACTTCATCCGGCTCACGCTGGCGCGCGAAGTGTGCACGCTGGTGGAAGAGGGCAAGACGCCGCAGCAGGCGGCCGACGAAATGATTCACACGCAACTGCCCGCGCTGAAAGGCGGCGAGGGCGGCGTGATTGTGATTGCACCCACCGGCGCCCCGGTGTGGATCTCGAATACGTTGGGCATGTTCCGGGCACGCGAAGAAGAGGGCCACGCGCCCGAGGTGTATGTGAAGTAATCGGGGCTTGCGGAAAAAGCTTCCTGTGCCGCAGGCGGGTGCAATACGCAGCCGCGGCAGCCGGCTGGAACGCGGCTGCCGCGGCGCGGTTGGGGGAGGGTTATTCGCTCATCTGCGAGGCCACTTGCAGGTGGTTGGTGACGCTGAAGACTCCGGGAACCTGGTTGGCGCGGGTGTAGGCCAACTGGCGGTCCATGTCGTTCAGCACCACGCCGGCCAGCTCCACGTTGCCGTTCTCCACCACGATGCGGATGGGCGCCTGTGGATCGAGCGCGTACTTGCGCAGGTTGGAGTCGCCGTAGATGGCGCGGGCCAGCCGGATACGCAGGCCATCGTCCATGATCGAGACGGGAGCTACGCCAATCTCGTCCACCACATCCTTTACACCAGCCGTGGTGGCAATAATGGCGATCGCTGAGTCGCGATCCGGGTAGTCGCGCACGTTGCCGGAGACGGTGACCACGCCATGATCCACGGCTACGCCCAGGTTGTTGAAGACGATGCCATAGCCGACGCGGTCATAGCGGAGCTTGTTGGCCAGGTTCTCCTGCACTTCCTTGTCAGAGATGGCCGGGCCGGCCACCTCGACGTGGTTGCGCACACCGTCCACGGTCTTGACCTTGCGCACGCGCTTTTCGGCGTTCACCTTGTCCATGTAGAGCGGTACCTTGCCGGTGATGGTGACGATGCCATCGTCCACCTTCGCGCTCACGTCGCGGAAGACCTCTTTCTTTTGCAACTGCGCCGCGACCAGGGCCTGGATCTGCTGGTCCTGCTGTGCCTGGCGCGCGCTGGTTTGAGCCGAGGCCAGAGCGGGCAGCGCCATTCCGGCCAGAAGAAACATTGCGGTGAAGACATTCTTTTTCATTTCTCTCTCCTTTTCGTCGAGGAGTGGTGGGCGCGCGGCGGTTGGCCGCCGTGCGCGCCGGGTGAATGCATCCTGCCAACCGGCAAGAGATTTTCTGCTGCAGCCCAGGCGGCTCGATCTTGCGTCCGGCCCTGGGCTGCGGCATGCGATTCCAGCAGGCTTCAGTCGTGCGCGGTGATCGCCAGCCCCGCCTGGTGGCCCTTGAGCTGCGCGTTGCCGTAATCGCCGGTGGCGTCGGCCACTTGCACCAGAGTCTTTGCCTGGCTGCTGATGTTCTGGATCAACTGGCCGTACTCGGAGTCGAGGACAGCCGGCTGGCGCGTGCCCGCAAAGCCGCGGTTGAGAACCGCTGCATTGGCGTTCGCAGCCAGATTCGCCCCCGAGGTGCGCATGCGGTCGACTGCATGGCTGTGCCACGCGGGAAGATCAGGCTGAATCTCGGCGAGACGGTTGAGCGCAGGCTGCAGTTGCTCGTTGATCTCCGTGGCAATGGTGTGCAGCTTGTACTGGTGCGTGAAGTTCGAAACCGAGTTGCCCTTCTGCATCACGCTCAGGTGCTCTGACTCGTTCTGGATCCTGCGCGCGGAGCTTTCGATCTGCTGCGTAAGCTGGACCGCTTCCTTGCGGGTCCTGGTCTGGTCGCTTGTTTCGCCGGCCATGAGCGTGCCGGGCAGCAACAGAGCGAGGCTGAGTGCGAAGACGGTGCTGTGCATGAGTGTGTTCATTGTTCCTCTCCCTTCTGCCCTCCATCGTGTCGGGCATGCCTTTTCTAATGCAGGGAGAATGCCAAACTGAAATGATTGAAAATAAACGATCTGCAGAAAATTTCCCGTACAAATCCTTGAACACAGACGCAGGGCTGTCAAAATTTTTGAACAAGGGATTAGAGTGGATGGATGGCTGCGCACCCATGGGATGCGCAGCCGCGCCGACCGGGGATGATCGGGGGATTGCGCTGGTATGCTGAGGCGGATGTGCTGACGAATGTCATTCACGAGTCGTCGCTCGAGTCGCCTGACCTGCCCTCGTTCCGGCGCCAGGAAAGAGTATTTGCAGGGCTGAACCTGGCCCTGCTGATCTTTCTGTGCCTCACACAGTTTCTCTGGGAGCAATATCTCGGCGCGCCGCACAGGCAGGTGCTTGCACTGCTAGGGGTGGGCATTGTCGCCAACCTGGGCGAGCTGATCTGGCTGAATCGGCTTGAGATGCTTGGCTCGAAGGGCGTGGTCCGGCTCACCTGCGCCATGATCGCCATCCATCTGGCCATTGCGTTCGGAATCGCGTCGTACTCCTACAAAAAGGACGTGCAGTACTTCGCGCTGATGATTCCCGCCATCTTCCAGGCGGCCTTCCGGCTTTCGTTCCCGGCGACGGTCTGCACCGTCGCCATCAGCGATGGACTCATCTTTTTCTGGGTGTGGAACTACTTCCGCGTGCATCCGCCGGTCGATCCCAACGAATATGTCGGCGCCAGCACCGTGGCGCTCATCTACGCGGTGATGGGATTGCTGGTGTGGACGCTGGTCAACCATCTGCGCAGGAAGCAGTTCGAGCTGACCCGCAGCCTGGCTGAGTTGGAAAAGGCCGAGGCCAGGCTGCTGGCCGAAGAAAAGCTGGCCGCCGTAGGCCGCTTTTCCAGCGCGATTGCTCACGAGATTCGCAACCCGGTGGCGATGATCTCCAGCGCGCTGGCCACGGCCGCAAACCACGAGCCGGGCTCGGCAGAACGATCAGAGATGTACGAGATCGCCACCAAGGAGGCCGCGCGGCTGGAGCATTTGACCACCGATTTCCTTGTCTACGCGCGCCCGCGCTCTCCGTCCATGGTGTTAAGCGACGTGGCCGACTCGATCGGCTACATCGCGGAGATCTGCAGGCCGCGCGCGGCGGAGAAAGGCGTTGCCGTTCGCTGCGAGAGCGAAGACGGCTTATGGGCCGAAGTCGATGGCGGGCAACTGCAGCAGGCGCTGCTCAACCTGGCCATGAACGCCGTGGAAGCGTCGCGGCCGGGCGGAACGGTGACTTTGCGCGGCAGGCGCAGCGGCAGGCAGGTGCAGATCGAGATTGAGAACGCCAATGGCCCTATTCCTGCGGTCACAGTCGCGCGCATCTTCGAGCCGTTTTTCACCACCAGGGCGAGCGGCACCGGGCTTGGTCTGGCGATTGCCCGCAACATCGCGATCGCGCATGGCGGCGACCTGGTGCTGACGCAGAACGACGCCGAGGCGATCCGGTTCGTTCTCTCGCTGCCGCAGAGTGCCGCCAGGGAGGAACATGCCTCTTGAGCAAGATTCTGATTGTCGACGATGAAAGCAATATGCGGAAGATCCTGGCCGCGAACCTGGCCATGGACCGGCACACGGTGACCGAGGCTTCCGGCGTTGCGCAGGCTATCGGCTATCTGGCGGTGAACCGCTACGACGCAGTGATCACCGACCAGAAGATGCCCGATGGCGAGGGACTGGATGTGCTGGCCCGCGCGCGGGAGATCGATCCTGCCGTTGCCGTTGTGATGCTCACCGCTTTCGCCACCGTGGAGCTTGCCGTGGAAAGCATGCGCCAGGGTGCGTTCGACTTCATCACCAAGCCCTTTCAGCCCGACGTGGTGCGGGCCACGGCGCGCCGGGCCTGCGAGCACACCCAACTGCTCCGCGAAAACGGACTGCTGCGCCTGACCGTCGACCGACTGGAGGGCAGCGGCGAAATCTTCGGCAGCAGCCCGGCAATCCTCGCCGTGCGGCAGATGATTGCGCGCGTAGCGCCGACCAATGCAACCGTGCTCATTACCGGCGAAACCGGAACCGGCAAGGAGCTGGTGGCGCGCGCCATTCACAAGAGCAGCACGCGGGCAGACCGGCCGTTTGTCGCGGTGAACTGCGCGGCCTTTACCGAGACGCTGCTCGAAAGCGAGCTCTTCGGCCACGAAAAAGGGGCATTCACGGGAGCCGACCGGATGCGCCAGGGCCTGTTTGAAGCTGCGCACGAGGGCACGCTGTTTCTGGACGAAGCCGGCGAGATGTCGCAGTCGACGCAGGCCAAGCTGCTGCGCGTGCTGGCCGAAGGCAAGATTCTGCGTGTGGGCTCCACGAAGCCGCGCGACGTGGACGTGCGCGTGGTGGTGGCTACGCACCGCAACCTCGAAGATCGCGTGAAGGAAGGCGCATTCCGGCAGGACCTCTACTACCGCCTGGCTGTTGTTCCCATTCACCTGGCGCCGCTGCGCGAAAGAGTGGTGGATATTCCCGGCCTGTGCGGGCTGTTCTGCCAGCAGGTTTCGCGCGAGCTGAAGGTGCCGGTTCGTCCCATTCGGACAGAGGCCATTGAAAGACTGCAGGCCTACGATTTTCCCGGCAATATCCGCGAGCTGCGCAATCTGATCGAGCGCGCGCTGATTCTCTCTACGGGCTCCGAGATTGGGCCGGCCGATTTCCCCCTCGGCGGCCGGGCAGGCCAGCCTGCGAGCCAGGCGACAGCCTATCCGGCGTGGATCGACTCGCTGCCGGAGACGGTTTCCCTGCGCGAGTTGCTGGAAGACGTGGAAAAAGGCCTGATCCTGAGGGCGCTGCAATCGAGTGGCGCCGTGCAGGCTGAGGCAGCGCGGCGCCTGCAGCTCTCGCGCAGCGACCTGGCCTACAAATTATCGAAGTTCGATATCAAGCCGCCGGCTTAGCCGGCATCGTTCGCCGGCTCCTCAAATCCCCACGAAGGTCGCCTGCTCGCGGTCCTTGCGCACCTTGTCCGCCGGAAAGACCTGGCCATGGATGACGACGAAGACTCCCGGCGGCAGCAACCGTGCGGCCAGAAGGCTCTCGGTCAGGTTCTGCAGGCCATCGCTGCCCTCGAATCCCAGCGGCGTCATGGCTCCCGTAAGAATGACCGGCACTTTGAGGCCGGAGAATGCCTGCTGAATGTACCGGCCGGTCTCCACCATCGTATCTGTGCCGTGTGTAATGACGATGGGACACTCTTCCGGCAGCAGCCGGGCCATCGCGCTCACCAGCCCGGCGCGATCTTCGGCGGTCATCTCCAGGCTGTCCTTGTTCATGAGCGAAACCACGCGCACGTTGCAGTCGGGCAGCCGCAGCCTCTTCAGATACTGGCCGATCTTGCTGGCGCTGTTCAACACCGCTCCCGACTGTTCGGAGTACATCTTCTCAATCGTTCCGCCGGTGGTGAGCAGATAGACGGTCCGCATGACCTTATTATTGCAACACTCGACTCCGTGCGAGACCGGGCGAAGCAAGACCAGGCAAACGGGGGTCTGGCCCCTGACCGCATGAATTTGTTCCATCGGTATCGTAGTTTCCCAGGTCTCAAAATCGAGACCTGGGGCACCCAAGTCTTGTGGATTGGATTACGAGACCACAAAGTCACGGTACTAGCGCCGACACACGGCCCGCGCCGGAACAGCCGCGGTCGAACCTGCCCGGCAGCTTTATTCTGATAAGGATGCCTATCGACCGCCAGAGCCGCATCTCGGAGATTGTTGCAGCCGCCCAGGAGCGCGCAAAATCCCAACGCGAGGCCTTTCTGCGCGAAGCCTGCAGCGAGGACAACGCGCTGCGCACCGAAGTGGAAAGGCGGCTGGCCCAGGGCGAGGATGAACAGCCAACAGTCCCGGTCTCCGCAGCCCTGCAGACAACACAAGCGCACGCGGGGCATTTCATGGGCGGAAGCGGCGGCGGAAGCACTGCGCCGCTTACAGAGGGAACGCGGCTGGGACCCTATGAAATCGAATCCCGCATCGGAGTGGGAGGGATGGGCGTTGTCTACAAGGCGCGAGACCTGCGGCTGGGGCGCCACGTGGCCATCAAGGTGATTCAATCCGGGGATGCGAGCCCGATTCTGGAGCCGGCGCTTCTGCGCGAGGCGCGCCTGACCTCCTCGCTCAATCACCCCGGCATCGTCACGGTCTACGACATTCTTTTCGACGGCGGCATGACCTGCATCGTCATGGAGCTGATCGAGGGTTCGCCGCTGCTGCGCCTGATTCCCCAGGATGGCTTTGCTGTAGACCGCGCGCTCTCGCTGGCCATGGCTATTGGCGATGCCATCGCCGTGGCGCACGCGGCCGGCGTTATTCACCGCGACCTCAAGCCGGCCAACATCCTGGTGCGCGAAGACGGCCAGATCAAGATCCTGGACTTCGGGCTGGCTACGCTTGCGCGGCGCAGCACACCAGAGCGGGCGACGCAGGCCGAGAGCCTCTTCGGCGGAAGCGCGGTGGGCACCATCGGTTACATGGCTCCCGAGCAGGCGCGCGGTGAAAGCGTGAACGAGCGCGCTGATATTTTTTCCTTCGGCGTGATCCTTTTTCAGATGCTTACCGGCAAACTTCCCTTTGCCGGCGCCAATGCCATTGCCGTGCTCCACGCCATGCAATCGAATGAACCCGCGTCTCTGCGCAACTCCAGGCCCGGCATGGGAGCTCTCGAGCGCGTGGTGCGCTGCGCCCTGGCCCGCAAGCCCGAGGAGCGGTACCGGACCATCCGTGAGATGCTGGCCGATCTCACTGCCGCCTCTGGCAAATCCGCGTCGGTCGCGGCACGGGATCAGGCAGCCGCGCCCACGATTGCTGTTCTGCCGCTGGTCAATATCAGTCCCGACCCGGAGAACGAATATATCTGCGATGGACTGGCCGAGGAGCTGATCAATGGCCTGACGCAGATTCCCAGCCTGCGCGTGGTTTCGCGCAGCTCGTCCTTCCAGTGCAAGGGAACCACTCCAGACGTGCGGGAGACCGGCAGGCGCCTGGGTGCGGACCTGCTGGTGCACGGCAGCCTGCGCCGCGCGGCCAATCAGCTTCGGCTTACCATGCAGTTGAGCGAGACCGGCGAGGGCTATCAGGTCTGGTCGCAACGATTCGATGCGCAGATTGGCAACCTGTTCGCGCTGCAGGACGAGTTGACCGCCGCGGTGCTGGAGAAGCTGCGCCAGCAACTGGGCGCACGCTTTCCCGGTGTGGACTCCGGGCAGAAGATGCCCAATTCCGAAGCCTACGATCTCTACCTGCAGGGGCGGTTCGAATTCAATCGCGAGACGCCGGCGGACTTCCTGCGGGCGCTGGACCTGTTTCAGCGCTCCGCAGCCGAGGATTCCAGCTTTGCCGCGGCCTTCATCGGCATTGCCGAGACCCACATGCGCCTGGACTGGTACGGCCTCGAGCCCGCTTCCGTAGCGGTCCCCGCGGTGAAATCCGCGCTGGAAACAGCTCTTCGCTTGCAGCCTGATTCGGTAGCGGGGCTGTGCAACCTGGCCATTGCGCAAGCGGGCTGGGACTGGGACTGGAACGCAGCGGGCGGCACCTTTGCCCGCGCCCTGGCTGTCGGCGAAGGGCTGGCCTCTGTTCATTTCCACCATGGGCTGGATTTTCTTACCCCGCTCGGCCGGCTGGAAGAAGCGCTCAAGCAACTGCAGCGCGCTCTCGAACTCGATCCGCTGTCGCCCATCGTCCGCACTGCCGTCGGCGGCTGCCTTTACCGGATGCGGCGCTTCGGCGAATCCGCGGAAACGCTGCGCGCTACTCTGCGCTCGAACCCGGAGTTCGGTCACGCGCACTGGTCTCTCGCCCGCGTCCTGCTTGAGATCGAACAGCCGGAAGAGGCCCTGGCGCATTTTGAAGCCGCCGCGAGCATCATGGGCCACATTCCCGCCGCGCAGTCTGAGCTTGGCTACTGCCACGCGCGCATGGGCCGGCGCGACCTGGCGCACTGCATCGTCCAGGATCTGCAGCGCCGCGCGCAGCAGGAGTGGGTGTCGCCTCTCAGCGAGGCGCTTGTCTATGTCGGGCTCGGCGAAGAGAATGCAGCGATGCAGCGCCTGGAGGACGCATTCGAAAAGCGGATCCGGCAACTGATCTGGGTCAACGTCGATCCACGCTACGACTCGATGCGGCGCAATCCCGGCTTCCAGGCGCTAATTGCACGGCTGGGCCTGTCTCCGCTGCAGGCGCGGACTTAATCTACGGGACCTCGCCCACGTTCCCCAGATGGGTTTGCCCTGGAGGAACTGGAAGCCATATCCGGTTTTGTTTGACGCTAAGCCCTCCGGTTCCGCATAATCGAGGCGCGGCTGCTCCCCCTTATCCAGCAAGACAACTGAAGAGGCCAGATGTGGTTTGCGGAAAAAACCTCGTCGACATGCTTGCTTCCGGTGCAGCGAACTGGAACGCGTTTCGCGGGCAAAATCCTGATGGCGTGATGCTGAACGGCGCCCGCCTTCCCGGCGCGCAGTTGGCCCATGCCGATCTGCATCGCGCCTTTCTGCTCAACTCTGACCTGCAACGGGCCAACCTGGAGTGCGCGCGCCTGGACGGCGCAATTTTGCGTAAGACGAACCTGCGCGGCTCGAATCTTCGTCATGCAAAGATCGATTGTGCTGACCTGTTCTCCGCCGACCTGTCCGGCGCCGACCTGCGCGAGGCTAATCTCACGTCGAGCTTCCTGCGCCGCGCCGATCTGCGCGGGGCCGATCTGAGCACCACGCAGGGACTCACCGAAAGCCAGATCGTGGCCGCGCTCGGCGACCAAGACACCAAGCTCCCTGCCTATCTTGCCCGGCCTGCTTCCTGGACTGCGAAGGGCGGACACGCATGAGCTCTGCCAAGCGGCCCATCCGCGTCGCCGTGGTTGGAGGCGGGTGCGCTGCGCTCACCACCGCATTCGAGCTTACGCGTCCAGAGCATGAGGGCCTTTACGAAGTTACGGTCTACCAGATGGGCTGGCGCCTGGGCGGCAAGGGCGCATCAGGCCGCGGTCCGGCCGGACGCGTGGAAGAACACGGCCTGCACCTGTGGCTGGGCTTTTATGAGAACGCATTCCGCCTGATGCGCGAGTGTTACGCCGAGCGCAACCAGGCGTATCCGCAGTGCCGGTTTGCCTCCTGGCGCGATGCTTTCAAGCCCGCGCCCGACGTGGGCGTGGCCGACCGCGCTCCCGACGGATGGTCGTTCTGGATGGCGCACTTCCCTCCTGGCCACGGCGAGCCTGGCGATCCGGCCACCGGCAATCCGCTGACCGTGACCGCGTATCTTCGCCAGTCTGCAATGCTGGTGGGAGAGCTGCTACGCTCTGCAGCGGCCATGGAAGCCGCGCCGAAGGCGGACAACGCCGGCGGCGCCTCCACAGCACACGGCCCCGAAGATCTGGCCGCCGCGATCGGCGTGCTGCTGCGCTATGGACAGCTTGCCACCGTGGCCGCAATTCTGGAAGCCAGCAACCTTCTGCGCCAGGCCGCAGACGCATTCTTTCCGCAGTTCTTCTCGGCAGCGCCGTCGCCGCTTGGGCAGCTTCTTGAAAGGATGTCCATGGCTGCGCGTCGGCAGCTCGAATCCCTGGTCGAATCGGATCGCCGGTTGCGGCGCGTCTGGCAGGTCATCGATCTCATCCTGGCCATCCTGCGCGGCTCCATCCGCTCCGGCCTGGCCTTCGATCCGCGCGGCTTCGACGCCATCAACGACTACGACTGGCGCGAATGGCTGCGCAGGAACGGAGCCTCAGAGCAGTCGCTCGACTCCGGATTCATGCGCGGCATCTACGACCTCGTCTTCGCCTTCGAAGACGGCGACATCGCCCGTCCGCGCCTGGCTGCCGGCGTAGCGCTGCGCGGCGCCATGCGCATGTTTTTTACCTATCGCGGCTCGCTCTTCTGGCGGATGAGCGCTGGCATGGGCGACATTGTCTTTGCCCCGCTCTACCAGGTGCTGAAGCACCGCGGCGTGCGCTTCGCGTTCTTTCACCGGCTGCGCAACGTGGGTCTGGCGCCACGCAGGAAGAACGAGCCGCCTTACGTGCAGACGCTCGAATTCGACGTGCAGGCGGAGATCGCAGGCGGAAGCGAATATCAGCCGCTTATCGACGTGCACAACGTTCCAAGCTGGCCATCGCAGCCCGATTACGCGCAGCTCGTGAACGGATTGCGCATGGCGCGCGAAGGTCGCGCCTTCGAGTCCGGCTGGGAAGATCGCCGTGTGCGCGCCACCAAGCTCAGAGTGGGCCGCGACTTCGACTTCGCCGTGCTGGGCGTGAGCATAGCTGCGCTGCCTGACGTGGCTCAGGAGCTGATCGAGCGCGAGCCGCGCTGGCGCGACATGGTCCGTCATGTGCGGACGGTTCCCACCCAGGCGTTTCAACTGTGGATGCGCGAGAGCACGGCCGATCTGGGCTGGCCGCATCCTCCACCGAACCTTTCGGGCTTTGTGGAACCCTTCGATACCTGGGCCGAGATGAGCCACCTGGCTCCGGAAGAAAACTGGAAAGAGCCGGTGCGGTCGATCGCGTATTTTTGCAGTGTCCTGCCGGATGCAGCGCCGGACAGCGGCCCAGTAACCGCTGAGTTTCATCGTGAACAGCGGAAAGCCGTGCGCGCCAATGCCGTCGAGTTCCTGGAGTCGAAGGTAGAAACGCTGTGGCCGCGCGCAGTCCGCGACGGCAAATTCCGCTGGGAGATTCTGGCCGCCGAAGGCAAGCCGGATGCGCAGCAGGGACCGCGCCGCTTCGACACGCAGTTCTGGACGGCCAACGTCAATCTGTCAGACCGCTACGTGCAGTCGCTGCCGGGCAGCCTCGCTTATCGCGTGTCCCCACTCGACATGACGTTCGATAATCTGACCATCGCAGGTGACTGGACGGCCTCGGGACTGGACTCCGGCTGCATCGAGTCGGCCGTCATGTCCGGCCTGCTGGCGGCGCACGCCATCTCAGGTAAACCGGGCCTTCAAGAGATCGTGGGCTACGATCACCCATAAGGTATGCCGATGAGTTCAACTTCCCCACGCCTGAAACGCACGCCGCCGGAACGCAGCGGCCCCGTACGCAACCCCATGGCGCCGTCGCAAAACGGCTCGCCACAGAATCTTGTGACAGCAGCCGGAGCCGCGGTGTGTGGCGTCCTGGAGAACGGCGTGCGCACCGCCTACGCCGTGATCGACGAATATATGCGTCGCGGCCAAGAGGCTGCGCGCGGCATCTTCAACGACTCGAACAGACGAGGTCCCATGAGCGATTCCAAGAGCAGCTTTCCCGGCAGATTCGACCCCAGCGGCGGATTCAACGCGTCCAACCCCATGGCCATGATCGCGGAGCAATGGATGACGGCCATGCGAGCCTGGAGTCAGGCGTGGTCAGCGTTCGTGCCCGGCGCATGGCAGCAGCCGGGCTTCAACCCATTCGCCGCCGCTCCCAGTCAAGCCGCCGCCACGACGGTTCAGGTGTCGGTTGCAGCCAGCAGCCCGGTAGACGTCACGGTGAATGTCTCCGCGAGCCAGGATTCAGCCGGGCTCGTCTCAGATCCGCTCCGCGCCGAAGGAGCCACTGCTCCGCCGATTGAGCCGGCCACGATCACGCGCGATGCGGGAGCGCTCCGCGTGAGCCTCCAGGTTCCATCCAAGCAGCCGCCGGGACGCTATCGCGGCTGCATCCGCAGAAAGGCAGACGAAAGCATCGTGGGTGAGCTGACGGTCGTGGTCGGCTGAAGGAGCTCTGCGCCAACGTGTCTACGAAGGCCCATGACGGAAGCCTGGTTTCCTCCGTGCTGCGGGAATATGGAGACGCAACGCGCGCGCTGCTCTTCCAGTATCTTCCCTGCGCGGAGCCGCGCCGTTATCTCTACGATCTCGCGGCAGACTATCCGCGGCGCGGCGGCCGGTCGTTCCGGCCCAGCCTGTGCATCGCCACCGCGCGCGCCTTCGGCACGCCCCTGGAACTGGCTATCCGCACCGCTGTTTCCATTGAGATGATCCACAACGCCATGCTCATCCACGACGATGTTGAGGATGAGAGCGAGCAGCGGCGCGGCAAGCCGGCCATGCACGTCGCCGAGGGTGTGCCCATCGCCATCAATGTGGGCGACTTGCTCTCCCTGCTCGCGATGCGCCCGCTGCTCGACAACCGCGGCATCCTCGGCTCCGAAATGTCGCTGCGCATCCTGGAGGAAACCGAGCGCATGGCCCGCGAATCCGCCGAAGGCCAGGCCTTCGAACTGGGCTGGCGGCGCGACAACAAAACCGACGTGCGCGAGGCGGATTATCTGCTCATGGTTCTCAAAAAGACCTGCTGGCTCGCCACCATTCATCCCACCCGCGTGGGCACGCTCATCGGAGCGCGGGGCGGTATCGATCTCGACCGCTGCATCCGTTTCGGTTTCTTCCTCGGCGCGGCGTTCCAGATCCAGGATGACCTGCTCAACCTGGAGGGTGACGCCGACGCCTATGGCAAAGAACTGAGCGGCGATATCCGCGAGGGTAAGCGCACGCTGATGCTGATCCACCTGCTGGAGCGGCTGCGCGGCAGAGAGCACAAGCGCCTTTGCGACCTGCTCGGCCAGCCGCGCGAGCTGTGCGCCGACGAAGACGTGCGATGGGTGCGCGAACGCATGCATGCACACGGCTCCATCGACTACGCGCGCCAGGTGGCGCACGGTCTGGCGGGAGCCGCGCAGTACGAGTTCAGCCAACTGTTCGGCAACCTGCCCGAGTCGCGCGATAAGAGGTTTCTGGGGGCGCTGCCGGTGTGGGTCATCGAAAGGAACTGATTCAGTGGAGCGAAATATGGTAAAGAGCTTCAACACGGTGGATGAGTTCACTGCAAATTTGCCGAAGCTGACTAGCAACCCGCTGCCCATCAAGCCGCCGTTCGTTTTCAACGGCATGTCGGCACGGGTCTTTCCGCTGCGCGCGCATCTGGGCATGCTGCAGCGGCTCTGCGACGGCTACATGAACTTTGTGCCGCCGCAGGTGGGCTACTTCCGCGCGCCTCTGCCTTACGTCTACGTGCTGGTGCTCGATTACGGACAGATTGCCGAGGCCGTTGCGCGCATCGGATGGTTCGCGCAGACTGAAGTCTTTTTCATGATTCCGCTCGAGTGGTACAAGCTCGTGAACGGCAAGTGGACCTTTCACGATTGGGCGGTCATCACTCCGTATGTCTTCGTCAACGACGAATTCTCGGTGCCGCTGGGCCGCACCGTCTACGGTTTTCCCAAGGTCCTGGCCAAGGTAACGGCCGTTCCGAGCGGATGGGTCGAGAACGCAACCGCCCCCGTCACGCTCGCGCGCATTGAGACCGCCGTGTTTCCTGAGACGTATTCAGGCTCGGAGATCGAGAATCGCGTCTTTCTCGAGGTTGAACGCAGCACCGTCACCAATCTTCGCGTGCCCTTCGATGCCTCCAGCCCGGTGTTTCCATGGTCGATCGCCTCGCACCTTGCAGAGGCGATGGCCGGCTTCGGGCGCGACGCCATGTGGCTGGCGCAGGCGATGCGCTTCTCTCCAGTGAATCCGGGCTCCGATCCCGGAGTCGCGCAGGCGATGCTTGCGCGGATGGCGCCGTGGTTTGCGCCCGGCGGAAAGGGCTTTGTACAGAACTCGATCAACCTGAAGCAATTCCGCCGCTCCAACGAGCCCTCGCAGATCTGCTACCAGGCGCTGACCAATGGCTGCATGGAGGTGAAGGCCTTCAATGGAGCCGGCCTGCTCGGCGAATATCCCATCCTGCTCGGTGACCTGAGCGGCGGCTACACGGTCAGGCTTTACGAGTACGCGTCCCTGCCGCTGATTCGCACTCTGGGGCTGGCGGTCGACCGCCAGTGGCAGGGGCCCGACTGTACGGTAGCCGAGCTCAAGCCGGTGCTTCCCTGCTGGCTCGATGTCGATATCAAGTACGATCAAGGGAACAACCTGGCCTGGCGCACGGACGACCGCAGTTGGCGCGACGGCACGGGAGTGCCCTTCGATGTACAGCCTGCAGCCGCGCCAGCCAACGCCCCCGCATTCAACCAGGCCATCACCACGGCTGTCGACGACATCGCCGGCCCGTTCGAGTTCTCTGACAGCACCGTTCGCATTCTTCCGCTGCTCGCTGAGCGCACCAGGCTGCAGTCGTTTATCGACCACTACATCAACGCTCCATTCAGCCAGCCCATCCCCTGCAAAAACGGCAATGAAGAGCAGATTCGCTTCACCGTGTGGGGCCAGCCCGGTAAAACGGCTGTCCCTGAAGAGCTGGCGATCCGCAACCGCGCTTACGTCTACCTAGCCGTGTCCAGCTTCGGCAGCGTTCTGTCCACCACGAACAACATAGGCGACTGGACAAAATATCAGCTCTCTTTCATGATTCCGGTTCAGTTTGAGCGCTGCAACGCACAGGGCGGCTGGGAGCTTGTGGGCGTGGGGCTGGTGCCCGCCTTCAGCTTTGTCGACAACTGCATCGCCGCCATTGCCCGGCTCGAAGTGCAGGGCTTCGAGGCTACCGTGGCCAATTTCTTCAAGCCGGAGAGCGTGTGGCTGAGCGACGAAGTGGACCTGAGCGACAACCCGCCGCAGACTCTGCTGCGCGTCGACACCGAAGTGTGGCCGGCCATTGGCGAAGGTCAGAAAGCCGTGGTGCAGCCGATCATTGAGATCCGCCAGGGCGAGCCGGGTGCAGGCCTGGGCGACGCCCCGGACGCGCCCTGGAGATGGGCCGAAGAGCTGTACGCAGAGCTGCAGGCTAAAAAGCAGGCCAAAGCCGATCGGCCGAAGGCTATGAAGATTGCGCGCGCGCTGGCCCTCGAGCTGCTGGGTAACCAGATGCCTTTCGTGGCTTATTCGCTCAAGCAGTTCCGCGACGCCAGGGATCCCGAGAGAGCCTGCTACCAGTCTCTGGTGCGCGTGCCGCGTGAGATCAGGGAGTTGGTGGATCTGCGTGAGATCGAGGAGACGCTGGTAGTGCACATTCACAACTACCCGAGCCTCGACATCGTGAATCAGCTCGGGCTCATCGCTACGCAGCAGCCCGTGAGCGGAACGGGGGTGGTGAGCACGGTACAGGCCATTCGCCCGTTTTTCCTGCGTGGAACTCTCTACGAGCCGCTCGCCGAGCGGCTTGCCTTCCGCGCGGGGGCTGACGACTGGGATCTCGATGCGCATGCGCTCTTCTCCACGCTGCTGAGCGACGAAGCAGGTGCGCCGCCCATCACCACCGACTACCTGGCCGAAAAGCTCCAGGACCAGGTGGATCCCTGCCGCATCGCCGCCATCATGTATCAGGCTGCGCTGCGGCAGAAGGCTGCATCCGGGCAGCCCGATTCAGCCAAAGCTGCGAAGGACGCCCAGGAGGAACCGATCCGGTTCAGCAAGGCAGACGCATGCCAGGCGCTCTCGCAGATCGAGCCCCAAGCCGTTATCGAGAGCATCCTTTCGCGGGAGTGGGGCAACGCCGACGAACGCGCCCGCTGGCGCGTCGGCCGCGCGGAGCTTATCAAAACCTTCAGCGCATTGCCGCTCAGCGGCAACGCCTCGGCCTTCGCCGAGTCGGTTCTGTATCGCAGGATCAACAACGATCTGGCACTTGCTCCCGGATCGGTCGCCAGCGTGGTGCAGGTGAAAGACACCTACCAGGCAGATGAGGATCTCGACAAGGCTATCCGGGAGCTTGAAACATGGAAGCCGAAGACGCCCGGCGAGCGATGGAAGCAGACCATCCAGACCATTATCCTTTCGCAGGAAAAGTTCATGCGCTGGCGGCTCAAGATGGAGAACACTCTTGGCTTGCTTGCCGCGGCTGCCATCTTCAGCCCGCAGGGCATCAAGGAAATCTACTCGCAAATGAAAGAAAAGCCGCCCACAGACGGGCAGTTGCTCGACCTGTGCGGCACGCTCATATCCGCGCTCGACACCATCGGCGGCTTCAAGATCGTGGGAGAGCCCTCGGAGCACAATAACCTGGACGCGCGCGTCGCGGCCGATCGGCAGCGGCTTCAGGAAGTGCTGACGCAGTTAGGAAAGGAATTCAAAGACGAATTGAGCATTGACCTCAAGCTGAATGAGCCCATATCGCGCCAGTCCCCGGAGAATTCCAGGGATATCAGCCCTGAGCTGCTCCAGTGGGTCTTCGACCACACCGATCAGTTCCAGCAGCTTGTCAATCTTGCGCGCGAATTCTGCGATGCGCAGAACGAGGCCTTTCGCAACAAGCTGTCGCGCGCCTATCAGAAGCCCGACTTCTGCATTCGGCGCGACTCCGTACCCGGCTACGAGCTACTGCCGCTTTCGCTCTCGTGGAACGCGGAGTGGTTTTACGGGCCGGCGCCCAGCTCCACGTCACGCCCAAAAGCAAGGGAATCATCCGCTCCAGGCGCGGTGAAAGGCAATGGCGTCGCGAAGAGTGGTGGAAAGGGTGCGAAGGTCTAATCCCATGGCGATCTGTTCCGGCGAAGGACACATCGGAAAACCGTCGGCCACCAGTGGCACGGCGCGCCACAGATCGGGCGTGCGCCGGTTGAATACTGCAAAGACCGTGGAGTTCCACAACGCCGCAATCGACGCAAGCCGCGGATCGATGGGTACCGGCGCGACACTGCTTGAACCATCCAGCAGCAAGATCTGCCGCGCCAGCTCCGCCAGGCTCACATTGTGGCCGGCAAGCGGAATGGGATGCCCGAACAACTCGCGCTCGAGCGCCCGGTCGATCGCCGCGGCCACATCGCGCACATCGATGACGCTGAGCACCTGGTCCATCACCACCGGCAGCCGCCGGCCCATCACCAGCCGCACAAAACTGGAGCCATCTGCGCGGAACTCCCACGGCCCCAGGCAGGCCGCCGGATTCACAATCACTGCCGGCAGTCCCCCGCTGGCGGCTGCGATGACGGTTTGCTCCATCGCTATTTTTGCTGCAAAGTACGGATACATCGAACGGCGCCACGCAGTCTGCGCCGCGCTCAGCGGCGGCTCGCGCCGCGCCAGCGTGGTGAAAGAGCTGATGAACACCAGGCAAAGCCGGTTGGAGCGCGCGGCGTCGATCACCTGTCGCGTGCGCGCCACGGCCGCATCAACCGCCTGCCGCCACGCAGGCCCGCCGGGCAGGCGCGGCTCCAGCGGGTACGGGGCTGCGGCGTCAACCAACACGCTGTGCCCGGCGCAGAGCTCCTTCAGCGCGTCGAATCTGCCGTCCATGCGGGCAACGGTCACGTCCAAGCCGCGCAGCGCAGGCGGATCGATCTGCCGGGTAACGGCAGTGACCGCGCAGCCCTGCGCCAGCGCGCGGCGCACAACCGCCTGCCCCAGATGGCCGGTCGCTCCCAGCACCAGGATGCGCGCGGCTTCAACTCCCCGCTTGTCGCGAACCGTTTTCACTCATCTCACTCACGAGGCGACGCTATGACTTCTGCCAATCCTTTTGCCGTCATCAATCTCAACGGCACCGGCACCATGCGCGGCGTAACGCTCGCGCTGCCCACTGACCGCGTCCGCGAGCTTCTTCCTGCCGGCCTCGAGCCCGGCGAGCAGAGCGTTACGCCGCCCGGAACCCATCCCGTCATCCTCTTTTTCCACGACATGTTCCGGGCGCAGATGTCGATTCCCACGCTGCTGCCCAGCATGACCTATCACGAGCACAGCTTCGGCATTCCATTCTCATACATCTCCAGCGGGTCGATCACCCCCGGATTGCCGGGGCCCTACTACTTCATGCCCAAGCTCTATCTCGACAACTTCTGGGCGACGTTGGGCGGCCTCACCTACTGGGGATTCGCAAAGGAGATGGCTTCGGTCACCGTCACCGGCGACAACTATACAGTTACCAGTCTCACCGGCCAGCGGGTGACCGCGCTCAACTGGAAGAAGCAGGAAAACAGCGAATACCAACCCATCGCCAACTATCCTCACTTTGAGCCGGTGCGGCAGATGTTGAACCAGCCCATCATCTCCATGGTTCCCTTCGCCATGGGGCCGTTCTTTATCCTCTCGGATTTCGACAAGGCGTGGGAGACCGCCACCCTCTGTCC
This sequence comes from Acidobacteriaceae bacterium, assembly GCA_030038195.1. Classification (GTDB taxonomy): domain Bacteria; phylum Acidobacteriota; class Terriglobia; order Terriglobales; family Acidobacteriaceae; genus Telmatobacter. The sequence goes on along the minus strand of JASHPJ010000003.1, from coordinate 18,223 downwards.
CATGGAAACCGCCGTCGAGGTCGATCTGGCTTACATTCCCGGCTATCAGCCGGGGCGCTACCCGGCAGAGGGATGGTCGCCGGGCATCGACACGTCGGTCCTCGGCTCATATGATCTGCGAGCGCCGTGGCGGCTCAGCCTTCCCTATCCTCCGCTGCTCTCGTTTGGACGGTAAGATCGCGCAACGCAAGATGGCGCGGCGCAATTCACCGCGCGCATAGGCATGGTTGGCCTCATGTTATAGTGAACGCACGGATTGGGGTTCCGCCTTCCCATCTCTCGGAGCACACATGCAGTGTCCTGGTTGCGGCACGGAAAATTCCGCGCGCGTTAAGTTTTGCTCCGAATGTGGCGCGCCGATGGGCGTGCCTTGCCCGCACTGCGCCTATCGCAATCCGCGGGATGCGTCCGAATGCGGAGGCTGTGGACAGTCCCTGCTTTCCGCCCAGCTCCCCACCGCGGAACGCCGTCACCTGACCGTCTTCTTTGCCGATATTGCCGGTTCCACGGCGCTTGCCGAAAGCATGGATCCCGAAGACCTGCGCGATCTCTACGCGCGCTACCAGGCGATCTGCGCGGAGATCGTGCAGCAGTATGAAGGTCATCTGGCGCAGTATCTCGGCGACGGTGTGCTGGCGTACTTCGGCTATCCGGTAGCGCATGAGGATGACGCGGCGCGCGCGGTGCGCTCCGGCCTGGAAATTCTCAGCCGCCTCTCCGCCATCGGCACCAGCGCTCAACGTCCGCTGGTGCGTATCGGCATCCACACCGGCCTCGTCGTTGTGGGTGACGTGGGCGCGGGCCTTCGGCGCGAGCAGCTTGCCCTGGGCGAAGCGCCTAACATCGCCGCGCGTCTCCAGTCTGAGGCGCTGCCCGACACCATCGTCATCAGCGACGACACGCGCCAGCTTCTCGCCGGCCAGTTCGCGCTGCAGGACCTCGGCTCAAGAACCCTCAAGGGCCTTTCGCGGCCCATGCAGATCTTTCGCGTCCTCGGCAAGAGCCGCGTATCCAGCCGCTTCCAGGCCATGACCAGCACGCACGGGCTCACGCCATTCGTCGGCCGCGAGCGCGAGCTGGAGTCGATCCGCTCTGCCTGGGGCAAAGCCGTGCAGGAGTGCGGCCAGACGATACTGCTGCAGGGAGAAGCCGGCATTGGAAAATCGCGTCTCCTCGAATCGGCTGCGCAGGTGGCGTCAAGCCGGCTGCACGAGGTCTTCGTGGCGCAGTGCTCGCCCTATCAGCTCAATAGCCCGCTCTTCCCGGTTATCGAGATGATCGAGCGTCGCGTCGGGATCGAAGAGGGCATGTCCGCCTTAGCCAGGCTCGACCTGCTGGAGCAGTTTGCCGCCGGTCGCGGCGTCCCGCTGGAGCAGGCTACCACGGCTCTGGCCACAATGTTCTCCGTTCCCACGCTCGGCCGCTATCCTGAGATCGACATGCCGCCGGCCAAGCGGCTGCAGTGGATGACAGGCGTCGTAGCCGACCTGCTACTCCACTCCGTCGGAAGCTCGCCCGTCCTGCTGTTGATTGAAGACCTGCACTGGGCCGATCCCTCCACGCTCGACCTGCTCGGCGAGATCGTCAAACGGCAGACGAATCTGGCGGTGCTGATGGTGTGCACGGCCCGCCCCGAGTTTTCCGCAGCCTGGCTCGACCATCCGCACTGCCAGACCATCCATGTGGAAGTCCTGGCCCCGGAAGACACGCGAACGCTGGTTGCACGCGTTGCCGGACCCAAGCCGCTTCCGCTCGCACTCCTTGAAGAGCTGGTCGCGCGCACCGGCGGGATTCCGCTTTTTGTGGAAGCGGTGACCCGCACCGTGATCGACGCCGGCATCCTGCGCGAGCTGGACGACCGCTATGAGCTCACCGGACCGCTGCCCCCTGGCCTCATTCCCGCCACCGTGCAGGACTCGCTCATGGGCCGCATCGACCGGCTGGGCGCAGACCGCGTGGTCGCGCAGCTCGCCGCCACCATCGGCCGCGAATCCAGCTTCGAGCTGCTGCAGACCGTGCTCGGCAAGCCCACGGAATCTCTTGCCGCCGCACTCATTCGCCTCGTCGAGCTCGAAATCGTTCTTGAAAACGGCGTGCCTCCCGGATCCACGTACACCTTCCGTCACGCGCTCATCCAGGACGCAGCCTACGGCTCGCTGCTGCGCAAGACGCGCCAGGAGTTTCACAGCAAGATTGCCGAAGCGCTCGTCAATCGCTTCCCCGATATGGCGGAGACCAAGCCGGAGCTGCTGGCCCGCCACTACGAGGGCGCCGGCAGAATCTCTGAAGCCATCGCCGGCTGGATCAAAGCCGGCTATCGCGCACAGCAAAGCTCGGCTCTGCGTGAGTGTACCGCCTACCTGCAAAAAGCAATCTCCCTGCTGGAAGCGCTTCCTGCAGACGATCCGGGCCGTCTGCAGTCGGAGATGGAAGCGCAACTGGCGCTTTCTACTGCGCTCATGTCCACCATTGGCTGGGGTTCGCGCGAGGCAGAAGCGGCCTGCATCCGCGCGCGCAACCTGTGCGAAAAGCTGGGCAACGGCCCAGGGCTGATCGGCTCGTTGTGGGGCCTGTGGACGGTCTACTTTCTGCGCGGAACACTCGGACCTTCCCTGGAAGCGGCCAACCAGGTGCTGCAGGCGGCGCTCGCTTCGGGCGATTCAGGCCTTCAGATCGCGGCCCGTCAGAGCATTGGATACTCAACCTACTTCATGGGTGACTTTGAGCAGGCGCGCGATCACGCGTTGAAGGGCCTTGCGCTTTACGATCCCAAACGCGAGCGCGAGCTGGCCACCGCCTTTCAGCTCCCCCTGTCGTTCGCCTGCGGCAACTTCCTCATGATGAGCCTGTGGTTCATGGGCTATCCCGAGCAGGCTGAGCAGGCGCGCAAAAATGCGTGGACGATCATCGAGGAGCTGAACCTGCCCGCCTGCACCGTCTATGCGCTCGCCTGCGCCATCATGATCCACTACGCGCGACGGGACTATGCCACGGTGAAGCAATCGGCCGACAGGCTCTTCCAGCTCGCCAATGAAGGCGGCTTTCTGCTGTGGGTTGCGCAGGGTCGCATCTACCAGGGCTGGGTCCAGGCGATGCAGGAAAATGCCGACGCGGGCATTGCGGAGATGAAAGCCGGGCTCGAAAGTTATCGGCTGACGGGCTCGGGCCTCATGACTCCGCAGCTCAGCCTGATGACGGCCGAGGCTCAATTGAAGGCCGGCCGTCCAGGCGAAGCGCTGGCAGCCATCTCGCGCGGGCTCCACTACGTGGAAGAATCGCAGGAGCGCGTGCACGAGCCGGAGCTGCATCGGCTGCGCGGCGAAATCATGATTGCGCAGGGCGCAAGCGCCGCCGCCGAGTCGAGCCTTGCCCGTGCCATCGAGCTCGCGCGGACGCAGCAGGCTCGAACGCTCGAGTTGCGCGCAGCCCTTGTGCTGGCCAAGCTTCGCCGCACCCAGGGCCGCGACGCCGAAGCCGGCGTCCTGCTGCAGCCGCTCGCCGAATGGTTCAGCGAAGGCCACGATCTGCCGGAGCTCTGCGAGGCGCACGCCATCCTCGATTCGCTCGGCTGCGCAACCCACAACACAGAAGCGTAGATTCTCTCGCGCACCCGCCGCCAACTGCGCGTGTGGGCCTGGAGGTCAGCGCTACCCGTACGGCGACATCGGCTTACATCACATGCAATATCACAAGCAGTATCATCAAGTTATTTTCGATACGACCACTTCCCGCACTGTAAGAACCGGTCTTTCTTTTAGAGAGAGATGAATGATAACTTAACTTCATTTAGTTATTTCGACCATCAATTTGGGGTGGCGGACTTTTGACGGACTCGGCCTGTGCGTGAAGCCGGGGGCCTTGGATCGATGCTAAGCTGGCCGGTCAGAGTCAGAGTCTATGAATCCCTCCAATAATTTGGATAAACGCAAGGATTCATCATCATGTCGGATGGTACAAAGCTGCGGCGCAGTTTCCCCCTGCGCCTTTCGCTCAGCATGCAACGCCAGGCAAACGATCTCGCCCGTCTCGAAGGTCTTTCTCTGAATCAATTCATTATGCTTGCGATTGCAGAAAAGATCGGTCGCATGGAGCATGCAACATGGCTGAAGGAGATGGCGAAACATGAGGTGGCGGCTGCGCCGGCTCATCCGTCATCGCTACACCGTGAGTAGCCGGGGAGCAGGCTCTCTACTGTCCTGAATCGAGACCTGCGACCGGTCTGCCGCTTTCGGAGCGGAAAAACAGAGGTCTAAGAGGACTCGCGTGGACAGGGGTGGAGAGAACTTCGTGGCGGGCACAGAGTGCGGAGATGCGTGATCGGGAATCCGCTCTCTTCAGTTGTGCGCGCGCCGCGGAAGATCGCCGATAAATCCCTGAAGCTGCACACGTATTCAGTTCATCAAGTCAGCACGGCACCCCTCTGCAGGCACGCAAAATGCAGCGCCGGCAAAAGTCTCCACGCTACGGCCAGCCTGCCAGGCCAGAAACGCGCGCCGGCCGCTCCCGCTATTCGGAGTGCGGGCTCGACTTCAAGCGCACCATCTTTTCGCCGATCGCTTCGCGGATAAATTGATTCAGCGAAACTCCTTCCCGGCCGGCCAGCAGCTTGACTTGAGACCAGATGCACGGTGGCAGTCTGAGTGGAAAGCTTTGATAGCGCTGGTACTCAAGCATGCCATTCCTGCTGACCGGAACATCGTCAGCGTGATGCGTGGCTGCCGGAGCAGCCAGCGCGCCTGAACCAAGGCCGTTTTGCTCAAAGGTTGCTTTCATTGCAATTCGGGGAATTAACCTGGAATAAAATAATAGGTCAATTTCTTAATCTATAGTGATCAATCTATGTGGAAAATAATCTGCCGATGCAAACAGCAGAACAGGCCCTCCCGGAGGGCAAATTGTTGATATCACTGGTAATATCGAATGCCATATCACAGCCACGGCTCGCCGGATACAGATCGATGCATCCCGGGAGACCGCAGTTCGGCAGCAAACCATTGAATAAGGCGAGGTGACATTGCTGAAGATATCAATCTATTGAAAACTTTCATCGTTCTCAGCATAAGGGATGACAGGTGCCCACACGTAACTTGACAGGGTTTTACACCGGCAGCGCAGACGTCCGGCATAATCCAACAAGGCCCCAAATATAGATAAAACAGCATATTAGAGTGAGCGCACCGTACCGCCAGCTCTGAGCCCGTGCGTGTCTTTCTGATCTGGGTTCATCCAGGTCACAGCTCCCGTACATTACCTTAGTCCTATTTGACCATAGTACTTTTGCGGGATATGATGGCGCTGTTTCTGCGCAATCAGTTAGTGAATGCTCCACCGCCTAACAGGCGGTGGCTTCGGGTTACGGCTGGAAGCCGGATTGATCGGCCATACGGCCGATTACACCACGTCGAAGTCATCGTCTGGCTCCGGGGGTTTCTGCTCCTCGATATATCGCTGCCAGACGTCATCGGTCACATTGCCGCTTGTCGCCACCCAATAGCCTCGCGCCCAAAGATGTTGCCCCCCAATACCGCTTCCGCAAGCCTGCAAATTCGCTTAACAGCTCGTGTGAACTTTTCCCCTTCATGTACTGCACTGCCCGCGATACCGAGATATGCGGCGGAATGCCGATCAGCATATGCACATGATCTCGGTTGATCGACCCGGCGTAGATCACCAGCTCCAGGCTCCGTGCAATCTCTCGCAGTAGCTCGCGGTACCGTTGCCCCACGTCGCCCGCAAGCACCTCATAACGATACTTCGTCGTCCACACCAAGTGATACTTGCAATCCCACACCGTATGGCTGCCTCGCTTGGAGTCTTCCATCTCTCCAAGCCTAGCCTCATCCGTCGCCTAAAGGCGAGGGGGTTACCGATCCCCTAGCGGGGACTCTAAACCGCATATCAAGCTCAGATGCGATTCAAGTCGAGGAAGTTGAAAAGACCACCAGATTGCCAATCACGATCCGGATCCCTGCTGACTGCGGCGAGTTTATGCGAGCGTGCAATCTTGGCGAACCGCTGTATCCGAGCCGCAAATCGCAGCTTACTGTCAAGCTGTCTGAGTGGGCAGCGCAGGTGGTTGGTACGTCTCCAATCCGCGCTGAAGAAGTATGGCATAAAGGTATCTTCTCGTTCAGGCGTACAGCGGGGCATACGCTCTTCGATAAGAAAGGATTTGCGTACAATGAGCGGCATTGAATCCTTCCCGACCAAGCTGCCTGCTGGCCCGGTTCGAACCAAGCCGGGCGTTCCAGATGCAATCCAGCAGCAGATCAAGTCTGCTGTTCACAAAGAGCTCATCAAGCGGCTTGACCTTGACCAACTGCACGAATTCGATCAGACCCGGTCAGGGCAACAGCGGCTGCATGCCTTGATTTAAGTACTTCTCACCGAGCACGGCGTGCCTCTCAGTACAGTGGAGCGCGACATTCTCACTCAAGAAATCATTGATGAGATATTCGGCCTTGGCCCCATTGAGCCGCTGCTTCACGACCCCACCGTCAACGACATCCTGGTGAACACGTACGATTCTGTGTACGTGGAACGCGCCGGAATACTTGAAAGAACAGACATTATGTTCCGCGATAACGGGCATCTGATGCACATCATCGAAAAGATCGTCTCGGCAGAGGGCCGCCGTGTCGATGAGTCGTTTCCGATGGTCGATGCGCGCCTCGCAGACGGCTCGCGCGTCAATGTAATTATCCCTCCGCTCGCTATTGATGGCCCCGTCCTTTCTATTCGCCGCTTTGGGAATGCGCCGCTCACAACGGACGATCTCTTACGCATCAGGACGCTTACTCGACCTATGCTCGACCTGTTACGCTGCGCGGTCGAAGCGCGAACCAGCATTGTTGTTTCAGGAGGCACAGGATCAGGCAAAACTACTCTGCTGAACATCCTCTCATCGTTTATCTCGGCAAATGAGCGTATCGTGACGATCGAGGACTCCGCCGAATTGATGATGCGCCAGCGCCATGTCGTTCGCCTCGAAACCCGCCCACCCAACCTGGAAGGGCATGGAATTATAAAGCAGCGTGAGTTACTTATCAATGCACTCCGCATGCGTCCAGACCGCATTATTTCGCTGCCAGACGGAATGCTGGATCACTCTTTTGAAGTGTGAGGGTTGCAATGTTCCAGATCTGGGCCATTTTCCTTATCATGCTGCTTGTCGTGTTCAGCATCGTCATGCTGGCCACTTCTCCCACGGCTAAGGAGACGGCTATTGCCCGAAGGCTCCGTGAGATTCTCACGTCGCAGACCGGATCGCAGCGAGCGGTGAGCAAGCCGAGTGAGGCAATGCCGCCCACGGATCAGAAGTCGCAGGATCGGGTTCGATCAATCATTCGGGACACGAAGCTTGCTGGAGTACTGCAAAAGCTGATCTTGCAGAGTCATGTGAGGACTTCTGTTAAAGTAATTCTCCAAATCATGTTAGCTTTTGCCTGTGCCACGTATTGCGTCGCGTGGCATCTCAGCGAAGCGTTTGCTCTCTCACTCGCCTTCGCGGCTGCGGCCGGCTCTCTGCCGCTCGCCTATCTTTACTATCGGCGAAAAAAGTGGCTCACAGCGTTTAACGCCGCATTGCCAGAGTGCATCGAAACCTTTGCCCGGTCACTCAGGGCCGGCCATTCGATCGTGGCGGGTCTTGATATAGTTGCAAAACAGGTTCCAGCGCCCGCAAATGCCGAATTTGCAGATGTATTCAAAAAGCAGCGATATGGCCTTCCATTGAGAGAGGCTCTCTATCAGATGATCGAACGAGTTCCGTCGATGGATCTCAAGATCATGGTTACCGCAGTTCTCGTCCAAAGAGAGACAGGCGGCAATTTACCTAATGTGTTTGACCGCCTAGTGATGGTGATTCGCGATCGTCTTCGCATACAGCGTGATATCAGAACTTACACCGCACAAGGCAGATTCACCGGCTGGATTCTTGGTCTTCTTCCACCTTTCCTTATGCTGGCCATCAATGTAATCAGCCCTAACTATTCTCAACCCTTTATACATAATCCCATCGGGCGCTGGATGCTATGCAGCGGCGTGGCGCTTCTGTCAGCCGGTGTACTTATGATTCGGCGAATCGTGCACGGAATCGAGGTCTAATGTAATGGCCGTTCAGATTCTCATCGTAGGCGCGCTTGCCATAGTCGTCTTTGGATTATCTACCCTGGTCCTGGTGTCGCTACTCCTCAGGCCCGCGAAAGAGGCACAACGCGCTCTTGCGATAGTCCTACGGCCTTCTGAGGAAAGCAAGCCCATTACAAGCAGGGAACGATTCCTCGATGGCATCTTGTCCATCGTGCAAGAGGTGAGAACGCGCCTCCATCTCACACCAAGTGAAAAATCCGCCCAGCAACTTGCAATGGCCGGATACTGGAATGCAAGTGCTCCGGATTTTTACTTTGCAGCACAGGTCTTTATGCCTGTTGTATGTGCGTGGGCTAGAAGCCTGGTTCATGAAAATACGTTGTTCTGGATATTCATCTGCTCTGCGGTGGGAGCCTGCATCCCGGATATCTGGCTTACCGGCATTATCCGCAAGAGGAGAGATAAAATCCGGCAGAGCCTGCCTGACGCCATTGATCTTCTTGTTATCTGCGTCGACGCTGGCCTCGGCCTCGATCAAGCTGTGCTTCGCGTGAACGAAGAGATTATTCACAGTCATCCCGAACTTCAACAGGAGCTTCACAGAATGCATCTGGAGCAAAAGGCGAGCCGTCCGCGGCCCGAGACCTGGCAGAACCTAGCCGAACGAACAAAATTGCCTGAACTTGCGTCGCTCGTTAGCCTTCTCGCCCAGGCTGACCGGTTTGGGACGCAAGTTATCAAGGCCTTGAGCACTTTTGCGGATGATCTCAGGCTGCGGCATCGTCAACGCGTCGAGGAAGCAGCAGCGGAAACAAAGATCAAAATTGTCTTTCCATTGGTCTTCTTCATATTTCCCTGTCTTTTTATCGTGTTGTTAGGACCCGCTATTCTCAACATTACACACGATCTTCAATCGCTGATTCATTAGGAGAGCGTCGCCTGGGAGTTATGGATATGGGTATCATTCGTCTTGTCAGTGGTGTTTTTGCACTTGTAGTATTTGTCGCCATCGCCTATCGCAGAGGCGGCCGCCCTGCACCTTCGCACGTTGCACGCAGAGCTTCCGCTCCAAAATGGGCGTTGCGATGACACTGTATCCAGCAAATATATACCTGTCATGCGCTGCAGAAGTAACAAGACAATCACGTTCAATGCTCCTATGCGCCCCGTGGATTTTTCAGAATCATGTGAAGTGAGTCAGTTATGAGCAGCAATCGCACCTATCACAATAGGATCCCTCAAAGGATCGCCCGGATCTTTTACGATCAACAAGGACAAGCGATGGTATTCGTCGCACTGTGTATGACTGCAATCATCGGATTTATTGGACTCGGCGTAGATGTAGGACATTTTCGCTATGTTCAACGAAACATGCAAACTGCTGCTGACGCTGTCGCGCTGGCGGCGGCGATGGAGGTAAGGATTTGCGGCGGGATCGAAAACTGCTCAGCTATGCAGGCGGCTGCCCAGGATGCACTTACCGAAAACGGATATGCCATCGACAACTTTATTACTAACTGCTCCGGCGAGCCCGGCTCGGGCCTCACACTGATGATTGACAATCCATCCTGTGCCGATCCCAATGACCCGAATAGCGGATCACAGAAACTGAATTACGTTGAGGCAGTCATTACCAATCACGTACCCACATATTTCGGGCGAATCGTTGGAATCGATAGTGTCACAGTCACAACCCGCGCGGAGGCCGAGCGTGGCGTTGGTGGGCCGTGTATATACGCTCTCGATCCGAACGCTGCGGGCGCAATTACTCTGGCCGCGGGCGTTCTGGTCAATTCTAAATGTGGCATTATCGACGAGTCGGATAACTCGGCGGCATTAGAATGCCTGGTTGGGCTTGGCATCACCGCGCCGAGTATCAGCGTGACGGGGGGCGCCGAGGGACTGCTTGATGGTCTTCTCTGCGGCTCGCAACCGCCGCCAAAAACAAATGTCGCCAGGCCAAATCCTAATGATCCGCTTGCCTACCTCCCGACGCCAGACAGTGCCAGTGATGCGTGCAAAACAACAACCAGCAGCTCCTATACCGGATCTCCATCGCAGATACAAGTCCTATTAGGAATCGGAGGAAATATCGTCTTCAATCCTGGCGTATATTGCGGCGGCATCGATATCACTGCTTCGGTTCTAGGAACGATAATGTTCAATCCCGGCATTTATATTCTCCGCCAAGGGCCAGGTGGATTACTGAACATCGGAACGACCGGAGGTTTGACAATTACCATAAGTGCGCTATCTAAGATTACGGGCCAAGGCGTCACTTTTTACAGCGAAGCAGGATCCAATAATTTAGTCCATGGATTCTCGATTACAGCGCCGGCCATACTGGGACTAAGCGACTTCAACTTGTCTGCGCCAACCAGCGGTGAGTACGGCGGCATCCTGTTCTTTCAGGCCCCCGATAATACGAGCCAGGGTAGTTTTCTCCTCGACCTGGCCCAGGGAAGCAGTTTAAACGGCGCCATCTATGAACCCAATGCCACTGTGTTCTATGGCGTCAGCGCCCTCTCTTCAACGTATAACATTCTTGTCGCAAAGGATATTACATTTCTTGCCGGAGTCATAACAACATTTGGAAATGACTATTCGACGCTTGAGAGTGGATCACCATTGAATGGCGACAACGTTAGCCTGGTTCAGTGAAGGAATAAGGAATGCTGCTGATAGTAAATCGCACAATCAGGCGCAAATTCATAAGATTATGGACCTCTTACGTACAGGAGAGCGGCTCCAGCCTGTCTGAGTTAGCACTGGTTATTCCCTTCTTTCTATTTATTCTCCTCGTTCTCGTTGACCTTGGGCAGGCTTATTACTACGCAATCAGCATATCGTCTGCTGCCCATGCCGCAGCCATCTATGGCGTTCAGAATCCGACTGATGTCAATGGCATGATAAGTGCAGCGTCAGCCAATGCTCCCGACATCAAGTCGCTCAGCACGAACGTAAGCTATGGATGTGAGTGTCATGACGGCAGTTCTGTGGTCGCCGACTGTTCCGCGCCCCCGGCCTGCAGCGATAATTACGTGAACTTTGTCGCAGTCACTACAACGGCGACTTTTACACCGATTGTTCCATATCCAGGAATACCGGCTTCGTTGACGCTCACGGGGAGCGCTCGTCTGCGATCCGGTGGAGACTAAAGTTGAAGCGACCCGTCACCCATTTCGCATACGCTTCAGAGAGTGCCGGACAGCACAGGTCTGGTGCGGCCCGTAAACGCTTTTATTTGCACTTCGGCAAAGACGAATCAGGTGCGAGCGTTCTGGAGTTTTTCCTCGCCTTTTCTGTCTTGCTATTGTGTATCTTTGGAATCATGGAGTGTTTGATTGCACTTTATGCCGAGCACTTTGTGACAAATGCAGCCAAGGAGGCGACCCGCTACGCCATGGTCAGAGGCTCATCGTGGAATAGTGGCCCATGTTCAAGCCATGCCGCCTATAGCTGCACGGCGAGCAGCGCAGACGTTACCAGCTTTGTTGATAGTATTGCTCCGCCAGGTATCAGTTCTTCACGCTTAACAGTGGCAACTACCTGGCCCGGCACCGATCCTTCGGGAAACACGTGCGATTCTACCGACGGCGCCAATAGCCCCACCTGCGTGGTGAATGTAACGGTGCAATATTCATTCAATTTTCTATTACCTTTTGTTTCAACCAATGCGATGACACTGTCTGGCATATCCTCTGAAGTTATCTCCCAGTAGCATCCGTATTCTTTATGCTGGCTTTCTTGAATTATCGATCGTCAAATCCTGAGATTTTGTGTTCTCTACAGCGAAGCCAGAGTTGATGCCTCCCGGAGCCGCTGAAATAGCTGGCCTGTTCCACAGGCATACTGTGCTCGTAACTCGCAAGCAAACCCCGCGATTTGAGGCTTGAAACGCCGGCATGCATTGCGCGCATATGCTCCATCAAAAGGTGGAGATCGGCCTCGGCCTAACGTAGGTTGTGAGGCACTGCGCGATTCAGCAAAGATCGCTTGACGTATCGTGATGCAAGATACACGGCTATGCGGCATTGTGTTCCTTCAGCCAACGCTAGTGTGCAATATCTGTGTCTGAGAGATGGCATGCGGCTTGCGCATTCGGGCTAAGGGTTGAAGGTTCAGAGTTTGGCGGCTTCTCCCATCAACACTCTTACAGTTGCAGTGCAATTGTACTTGTAATCGAAAAACCGGCTGAAAGCTGTTTCATAACCTGGCTTTGAAAGGGCAACGCTTGTTCGAGGTTCCCCGCAAGCGGCCTTCGCTTGCGAGGTAAGAGCGCCTGAAAATCGCCGGAAACCAGTTTATGAAACAACTTCTGGAATATTTCGCGCAGAAGGAGAGAAATGGTGTCTCAAGCCGTCGAAGGTCATGTGTTTCTTGCAGAAGTGGAGCAGAATCCTCAACCGGGTCCCTACGCCGACGCAATTGCCGCGGCGAAGAAAGCGGGCACGGAGTACTGGGGTATCTGGAATATCCTGGTCTTTCGTCCGCAGGCCGCCTATCATCTTTGCCAGCTCTCGCATGAGCTCATGCATGAGGAAGCTCCCATCAGCTCCGCGCTGCGCGAATTGATTGCAGTGTATACTTCGTCTTTGAATCGCTGCGCGTTCTGCATGAATGCGCACGCCGCGGTGGCGTCGCACCTTTACGGAGATAAGGAGCTGGTGTGGAGTGCGCTGCGCGATCTTGAAAGCTCGCCGATCGGCGCGAAAGAAAAGGCACTGCTGCGATTCGTGCGTAAGCTTACGCTCGATTCGGGGTCCATCGCCGAATCCGATATCGCTGCATTGAAGCAAACAGGCTGGGACGATACTTCGATCTATTATGCCATCGGCGCCTGCGCGCTGTTCAACTTCTACAACAGGTTTGTATCAGGAAATGGCGTGAAGCTGGTTTCCGACGAGACCTTTCAGCGTCTCGGGGAGCGCATGGCGCGCGTTGGCTATCGCCGCGAGGCGCCACCGAAGGCAATTCGAGAGGCGCGCAGCGCATGAACCAATCCGCAAGCCTGCGGACTGCGAACGAAAGCTCTATCTATTATCCCGGCTGGGGCGTTGCTGTCGCCGCGTTTATCGGCGTCATGACCAGCTTTGCGCCCATCGTGCCCTATACCTTCAGCCTGTTTCTCAATCCACTGCACGCAGCATTCGGCTGGCAGCGCGAGGCCATCGGCGGCACGTTTGGTCTGGCAGCTATCACCGTTGCACTGGTGTCACCGGGCATCGGAGTACTGCTCGATCGTTATCCTCCCCGGCGCATTATTCTTCCCTGCATCCTGGTCTTCGCCCTTGCGCTTGCCTCGCTCAGCCGGCTCGGACCCAATATTGGCCGGCTTTACATTACGTTTTTTATTCTTGGGCTGGTGGCCAACGGAACCGCGCAGTTCGCTTACACGCGCACGATGCTTACCTGGTTCCGCAAGCACAGAGGCTTCGCGCTTGCGCTCATCCTGACGGGCAGCGGTGTTGGCTCCATCTTCATTCCTCCAGCCACGCAATGGGTGATCGATCACCGTGGATGGCGCAGCGCCTACCTGTTCCTGGGCGGCGTTGCGCTGCTGGGTTTTCCGCTGACCGCGCTGCTGGTGCGCAACCGGCCCGCGGCGCATCTTCAAGAAGAGCCTGTCCCCACATCGGGCGTGAGTGTTGGTGCGGCGCTTTGCACCATCGCTTTCTGGGTGCTGGCCATCATTACCATCCTTTCCGCGTTCAGTGAGAACGGCCTCGTCACAAACCTGGCAGCCATTCTTACCGAGCACGGAGTCACCGCGCAGATGGCGGCCTTCGCACTTTCTGTGCGCGGCGGTGCGGGCATCCTGGCCAGGCTCGGCGTGGGCCTTTGGGTAGACCGCTTTTCGCCACAGCGTATTCAGACGTTTGTCCTTTCTCTTGCTGCAGTCGGCACCTTGATTCTGGCGTTTGCCGGCACGTCTGCGAGTGCGCTTGCAGGTGCTGCGCTGCTTGGCATCGGGCTCGGCAGCGAAGCAGACGTTGCGCCTTATCTGCTTGCGCGCTACTTCGGCCGCAAGCATTTCTCTGTGCTCTACGGGCTCACGTGGACAGCCTACGCCGTTGGCGGCGGCATCGGTCCAGTTGTGATCGGACATCTCTACGACCGCGTCGGCTCTTACGAGCCGAGGCTCATCGTCGGTCTCGCCGTAATAGCTTTCGCGGCGGCGGCAGTGAGCCTGCTTTTGCGCAGCGACGACAGAGAAGCTGCGGAATACGAAGAATTCACTTCACAAAGCGCCATGCCTCTCAAAGAATAGGCTGCAAGCCCGGCCGGGAGGTGGGGGAATTAAGAAGACAGGCTAGCTGATTCAGAAAGCGGGCACAGCCTTCACTAGAACAGATCAGATTTTTGGCAGAGTACTGTTCCGTTCAGGATGGAACTGCAATGCGTACACGCGCGCCTGCCTGCACACGCACCATAATCCACGTAACAACCCGGCCTGTAAAAAGCTCCCTGGTGTGGGCCGCTTGCGGCTTTCCGTCGACAATGAGCGTAGGGAACGATCCTGGGAAAGATGCCTCCCATGCGAGAACCTTATCGCCGCGGTTCTTGAATACCGTTGTGCGATTGCCGTCATGCAGAACATCGATCGATCCGTTTCCAATCGGCAAGTTGCGCACCTCTGCCCAGGCAGTGGGCGCCGACAACTGCGGCAGCGTTTGCACCACGGGTTCAAATCCCTTCCCATTCGCCATGTCTTCAATAGAGACTGCAGGCTCAACATTGATTCCCATCAGTCCGTTCACGATGGCGCCGATTACCGAATAGGACACCTCTGGATACTCCCGCCGCGCTCGCCCTTCACGCGACAGGTCCATAATCTCGGCATAGGCTGCATCCGGCACACCATATCGGTAGAGAATCTCCGCATAATGCGATTCGGGCTCAACTTCACCTTCCGGTTCTGACCGCATCGTCTTCAGCAACGCATCGAGCGCACTCTCTGTCTTGGAACCGGGATCAATGGCATCGCGATAAAGCAGGTCTGCTCCGGCACGCCCATGCAACTCATGATTGTTATCGAGGAATGCATAGAAGTATCTCCCCGAAGCATTCCACCACTTCGTGTTGATCAGGGATTTCACCTCTTCTGCCGCATCCAGATATCGCTTTGCCGAATTGACATCTTTCTGGATCGCTTCGATGGCCGCGAACGAGCGATAGCCAGCGTACTGCGTCGCCAGCAGATCGACGCCAAGGGCAATATCGCGCCGGCTCTCTTCATAACTCGGATCGCCGTGAAAATAGGATGACTTTTGCGGTGCGCTTTGCCGCGTCATCACGTGTCCAACATCTAGATCCCATCGCGCGACGTAATCGGTAACCGTGTGACGATAAAAATTCAGAAACACAGGGTCATCGATATACGTCTGATCTCCCGTCCACAGGTACATGCGGTAACAGGCATCCATCACATCGAAATTAGCAGGCAGGTTATACCAGAATTCCGTATCGTTTTTGTAATCGACCGGCGCCGGACGGTTCAGGTAGTCGATCTCCCAGTAGCTGCACCAGTCGCGCGACGCGGATATGTTTTCTGCGAACCGCCGCAGCATGTTGTGCGTATAGCGCGACAGGCCGAGAGCCTGTGCACCGGCCGCCTGATGGGAGACATCGCGCATGCAAAACGCCCGTCGTCCTGGAAGAGCTGCTTCGTACCAGGGACCGACTGGATTGCCATCGTTCACGTAGGCCATTGCCTGCTGTTTGGCCCAGTTGAATGCACTTACTAATCGTCTGTCTGAAGATTGAAGCTCGAGGCGTGAATGCGGCACAGAGTTGTGCGTCTGTGCGCTGGCCTGATTCGATGCCGCAAGAATCATCCAGCAGACGATGCCAGATAAGATGCCGGCCCAATAAGTAACACGAATGTGTTTTGTCATGTTCGGAAAATGCGGCACGCCTGATTGCATCATCACAACTCGAAATCGCTCTCACCACCACGCAACCCGTCACGGAATCGCGGGCGAGTAGTTATTCGTTGCGGCAGCCTCGCCCATATCTTCACATCAGGAAAGTATAGAAAGCACCATGCCCGGCGAAGACAAATCTCCCTCTGTTGCACGATGAAGGCCTATCTGGCGAATTAACCTGCCCGCTATCTTCAGACTACTCCCGCGGATCTGGACCTGGCGCGAGATATCGAAGGCTTCATCGCCAGCCAGGTCCTGTGCGAGTACATGGCAGCCTTCCAAGGGTCTGCCGGCGATCAACGTAAGCGAATCGAAAGAGCCGAATATGCCGAATGGACCCGGCGCGTCAGACACAGTGAGGGTTACTTCACACGGCAGCATGAACCAGGCCTTGTCGATTTGAGTCCGCTCCTGTGCAGCGATGGCCACGGCTCCATTTGGAAAGCGCGTGGCGAAGACAAATGGCTTTTCCCCTTTTGATCTAACTTCCGGCAGAGGCAGGTTGCGTGTGACAGCGGCGGGCGCGCCTTGCCGTACCGTGCTCCCAACGATCTCGGTGAGCCATGTCTGGCCGCGTTCAAAGCGCCACGCATCTGTGAGAATCTCGTCGCTGACCTCTGCCCGCGCTGAGCCGGGTGAGAATGGCGGAGCGATGCGCTGCCATCGGAGAGCCCGCACCACTTCGTCCATGCGCTTCTTGGTTTGTCGTGGACCGTTGAAAAACAGGTCCACGTCTCCTCCAGGCCGCAAGCCGGTAAGCGGATAGCGCATAATGCCCATCGTGCATCCCAGGGCGGCAGCTACGTAGGCTTCATCCTCGACATTGAGCAAGCCGCGTATTGCAGGGTCTTCTTCTGCGCCTTTCAGCATTGCGGCTACGCGGTCAAGAGTGGTGGGCAACGAAAGGATCGAAGTTACGTCGTACGTCCTGTAGACATCGGTATGTCGCAGAATTTCAATTCTGCGGGAGTCTCGCCCTTGCGCTCCAAACCGGCCATCTGTTTTCCAGTCTCCATTTACAGGCAGTTCCCCGTGCACGTGTTCGAGCGTGAGCGGAATATGCGATGCGTCTCGCAGCCGGACCAGGCTGAAGTCTGGGTCGCCGATGTCGATCTTCCAGTACCGGATCGCGGCGGATGCGCTGAGGTTTTCCAGGTGCGAGCCAGTATCTCCGCCAGGAGTATTACGGCACCACAGCCCGGCGCCGCGCCATCCGCGTTCCTGAACAGCACGATTCAGTCTCCTGAGACGTTCACCGGAAGACCCGGTAAAAGAGGGGAATTTCTCCGTATCTACCTCAAAAGTCGAAGTGCCTCCAGACTCCCAGCCATCATCGAAAAGAAAAAACAAGTCAGAACGAACGCGCAGAAAGAAATCGTTTACCCACCCACCGTCGCCAAAGAGAATCTTCTCCGTCATGGCCTGGTGCGCAAGAGCGCTCCCCGATGCGCCCTCCAGAATCTCAGGGTCAAGCTTCGCCAAGTGATGGCCGTACATGTAATTCTGTGCTGCCCAGGTACACCAGTAATTCGATGCTGTCGATGGCTTGCTGGGTACGAGATTGCGTCCCGTTGGCCGTGCGTCAATCGCCGTTCCCGGGAGGCCCATGGTTCGATTCGCAATGGAGGCGGCAAGCGCCGTGCCAAGAAATTTCCTGCGATCCATCCAGCAATCAGCCCTTTCTCTGTTCGCCGCCGATAACTTTAATGTGCGTCGAATCAAATTACTATCTGAAAGCATTCTGCGTATGCTTTTCTTGGTTGTGCTTGGCAAGATGAGCCGGCAGTGGTCAGTCACCGACCGCTGCCGGCTTATCGCATGCAGCGGCGCGTCAGAAGGCGAGGTGTACGCCCATCTGCAGGTTGCGCGGCGGGCCATTTGCACTCGTGATCACTCCAAAGAGTGCGTTCGTATCGCTGCAGCAGGTTGTATTCGGATGCCCGAGGTAAGCATGATTGAACGCATTGAATGCATCGATCTGCACACGCAGGCTCATCTGCTCGTGGATGTTCGCGGTCTTGGACAGCGAAATGTCGGAGTCCACATAGCCCGGGCTTACTGCCTTGTCGAGGCCGGAGTTGCCGATCTGGTATGGAGCGGGCATCATGAAACAGCTTGTATCAAACCATTCCGAAACCTTTCCAATCGTGCGCACGCCAGGGCAGATGGCATTTGCGCGGTTGCTCATGCCATTGTTCAGGTTG
>JASHPJ010000034.1 GCA_030038195.1 Acidobacteriaceae bacterium | reverse complement strand
GCGCAACACCCACAGCACACCGTTGACGAACTGACGGTTATCAACAGCCGTCCGCCCTACGTGCTCCACCCGACCAGGCAGCGTGTCCTTGATCCGTTGCCACTGCGCTTCGTTCAACTCATAGCGGCTTGCCATATCCGCAAGTCAAACAAATCAAATCCCAGATGCATAGTCTATATGTGGATACGCCCTAGTTCAATAGGGATGGCCAGAAGCTTGGCGGAATCGTTCGCCCATGAAAAACCCAAGGTCCGACATCGCCCGCATCTCGATCGGTATCGCGCAGTCCGCGCACGCATATTCAATATTTCCAAGCTCATCTATAGCCGCATACATCGTGCCCGCATTCGGATGGCTGATTTGCGCTCGACACACCGAACAAATCAAGTCTCGTTTGCTCCAGATACCGCTCGTTCTCCAGCCTGGAGCCTTGCTGTCGAGCATCTCTTGAACCGTACTGTTCAAGACCGTGAACGTGTCGCTTCTGGACCCAGGGCCAACCAACTCCGGGTGTTCGATAAAGATAGAAAGCAAGACAATCGAGTAAAGGTCAGGATGTTGGCTAACAAGCTCTTCAATGGCGTCTGGATTTCGCCGCAAAAGATGATATTGCGCTGGCCCCCCAACGGTTGTTTGAGCAGCGATCCGCTCAACAAAAATCGAGCGAATAAGAGCCCTCTCCTCGACCGAAGGCGTCCGTGCTTTATGGAGTTGGTATGACTCAGCCAGTTTTCCAGCGATATAGCCGGGAGAGCCGACTCCGTGCTTCATCAGGAATTTGTGCCAGCCCATGCTAAACCTCTGCGCGGTTTGGTTTCATTTTAGCGAACCACCGCATCGATTCGGGAGTTGCAAATGCCGCAATGTACGAAAAGCGAATGGCTGGGCGGGGCCGAATCGCACGACTCAGCCGAATCGACTTTCGACTAGAAGCATACGATAATAGGAATAGGCGGGAGGTTTCCATGACCATCCGTGTCGAACTCAACCCGGAGATGGAGAGGCAGCTTGCTGCCGAGGCATTGGGTCGCGGCGTTGCGCGGGAAGTGTATGCGCAACGGCTCCTCCGGGAAGCGATTGCTTCCAGAAGTAAAGGCCATAGGCGCGCAAGCCAGGAAGAATTTCGCGCCTTTCTGGACGCTCTCGCGAGCAAAGCGTCGAATCTCCCTCAACTGAGAAAAGAGACCTTCCCGCGCGAAATGATCTACGGTGAGCACGCCTGATGCCTGGTTCGTCCTATCTGGTGGACACGAACATTTTGCTCCGCCTCGTTCCCCGCAAGTAGGATTAGTCCTGAGTGGTTTTTGCCCTGGTTCCGTGCTACGCTCAGAGCTATGCAGATCACTGTGCAGCTTCCCGATGATCTCGCTCAGCGCCCCGATCCGGCGCGCGAAGCCCTAGAGGCGTTCGCCATCGAAGGGTATCGCTCCGGCGCGCTTTCTGCATATCAGACTCGTATGCTTCTAGGATTTGAGACCCGCTATGAGCTGGATGGCTTTCTCAAGGAGCATGGAGTTTGGGAACGGGCTTACAGTGTTGAGAACCTGGAGAAGGATGCCGAGGCATTTGAGCGGACGGCATGATCGTTGTTGCCGATACCTCTCCATTGAATTACCTGGTTCTGATTGACGAAGTGGATTTGTTGCCCGCCCTTTTTGGTGAGGTACTGATTCCGCAGGCCGTCTTTCAGGAATTGAAACACCCCAAAACCCCCGCCAAAGTACAGCAGTGGATCAGCCATTTCCCGGCGTGGCTGGAAGTGCGCACAGTTGCATCCGTACCAAGCCCTGCGTTGATGAAGCTGGATGTCGGAGAACGCGAGGCCATTCAATTGGCGCTGGAGCTTGGAATCAGCACCGTACTTCTCGATGAAACGGATGGGCGGCAGGAGGCGGAAAATCTCCATCTGGAAGTTCGCGGAACGCTTGGGATTCTGGAGCGCGGGGCCAAATTGGGCAAGATCAATTTCCGCCAAGCACTAAGCAAGCTGGAACAAAGTAACTTCCGAATATCCCCGGCTGTACGAGCAGCATTCCTAAAGCGAAATCCATAGGGCAGTGCTTTGCCGATTTCTGCCGAAGCGATGCCGTCCAATTCATTCCATTGTGGAACGATATTGACATTGGCCCGGTTCCGGGCCTGAGTGGGGCCGGTTCCGGCCCAAAACCTGCCAGGATGGTTCCATCCTGGCGCGCCGAATTGCAATGTGCTTACGACTATCTGGAGCTAAGAAAGGCGCGTCTACGCTTCCTCAGCCAAACGAATGGCCTCCACTCGTCCGGGGCCTTTCTTCGGGATCGTCCTCTTCTTTGGACGTGGCCTCATGATGTTGATGGCAGCGGCATCGAGTTGTGTCTTCAAATGCGCCGCATAGTATTTCTCAATCATCTCCACGCTTGTCCGGCAGTTCTTGGCAATCTGATAGATGTCGGCACCTTCGAGCAGGCGCAAGCAGATGTAGGTGTGGCGCAGACTATAGGCCGTTCGCGGCCTTCCGTCACGGTCGCTGCGTAGCTTCTCTTCTTCGAGGATTGCGTTGAATAACTCGCGCGGCCATTTCGGAAACAGGAGATCGGTGGGGCCGGGCGCGTGCCATTCACCGTTGGCGATTGACTCGGTACGGCTACCCGATCTTCCCGGCCCTCCGTCTGGACGCAGGCGCGCTTTCAACCGTTCGAACGGATGCACGGCACCTGTTGTGCTCTTGCAATAGCCAACGCCTCGTTTGCCGCGAACTTCGATCTCAAGGATGGTTTGACCGCTCCCCTCGTCTTCGATCACCGTCACATCGCGGAACTGAAGACGCCTCGCCTCGTCGGGGCGGAGTCCGGTATTGGCAGAGAACAGAACGTAATCGTGAAGTTGTTCCGCTTCCCAACGAAAGCGGGGCTGCTTCGGGTCCTGGGCGCGTTTCCGCGTTGCCTCGTAAAGCTGTTTGTACTCTTCCGGCGAAAACCATGCTCTATGGGAAATCTTCGCGGACGCACGATACGGCGCTGACAAGTCCGGGAGATGATCGATCCATCCATGCCGCAGAGCCGTTTTGAAAATCTGCCGCAGCGTCACGATCTCCTGGTGCATGGTGCTGCGCGCTGGAGGTTTGCCGCGCATCGCCTTGCACTCTTCAAGTCTATGGACGCGGTATTCGTTAACCTTGCCCGCCGTGATCTCAGGTAGCACCATGCTGCCGAAGAACGGGATCAGATAACCATTGGCGCGCGCGTGCTGTCCGCTCGCATATTTCGCGCTACGCTGTCCCTGCGTCATGATGTCGAACTCGCGCAGGTACAACTTCGCAGCTTCGCGGAACAGTTTGCCGCTCTTCAACTGACCGTCGCGGAGCTTGCCGCGCAACTGCAAATACCAGTCTTCCGCGAAGTCCTTCGCTTTCGCGAGGCTGTCTTCTTTGGTAGTGGTGCGCCGGTTCTTTCCGGCCAGATAGGTCGCGCATTGCCAACTGGAACTGTTCGGACGCCTGTAGACGTGAACTTTGCCGCCGAGGATGGTGTGATGCTCTGCCATGGGGCTGCACCTCCTGCTTCTCTATAAGAATCGCAAAAGTGTGCAAGAGTTGCGCAAGCCTTGTGCTGTGCGCGGCATCATCACAAGCAATTTATTTTCAGTTGTTTATGGAAGTCTAGCTGAGTACTAAGCCGGTTTTGAGTCCGCTGCGTCTGCCAGTCCGCCATCCCGTCACCTTGCGTACGTATGCTCTTGAAGCATCGTCCGGGGTAGTGCGCGACGTGGTCGCTCTGTTGCATTGTACGATGTCTTGGCGGCTGCGCAAATCGCTGGCCACGATTCCATAACCGGCAGGCCGGCAGTGCCGGATGTGCCGGCGGCTTTCCACATCCGCTCACAGGCAATCTTTCGTGCGTCCCATGCGACAATGGAGGCAGCCGTCATGTCCACTGTCTCTTCCGCAGCCGTCCCTGAGCCAGTCGCCATAACCCCGGAGCTGCTGGCTGCGCACAGCATCACGGCGGACGAGTACAACCGCATCCTTGCTGCCCTGGGCCGCGTGCCATCCCTCACCGAGCTGGGCATTTACAGCGTGATGTGGAGCGAGCACTGCTCGTATAAGTCGAGCCGCGTACACCTCAAGCGCCTGCCAACTAAGAGCGACCGCGTGGTGCAGGGGCCGGGCGAGAATGCCGGCATCATCGACGTGGGCGACGGCTGGGCCTGCGCCTTCAAGATCGAGTCGCACAACCACCCCAGCTACATTGAGCCGTTCCAGGGAGCGGCCACCGGCGTAGGCGGCATCTTGCGCGACATCTTTACCATGGGCGCGCGGCCGCTGGCGGTGATGGATTCGCTACGCTTTGGCCCGATCGTCGACAGTGGGTACCCCATCCTTTCCGCGTCCTCTGCGGAAAGGGTGGGAAACGAGGAAGAGCGGAAGTTAGTTCACAAGAACCATTCCATATTGGAGGGCGTGGTGAGCGGCATCGCCGGCTACGGCAACTGCTTTGGCGTGCCCAACCTGGGCGGCGAAACCAAGTTCGAGCCCTGCTACAGCGGCAATCCGCTGGTGAACGCCTTTGCGCTGGGCCTGGTGCGCAAGGACGAGATCTTTTACGCCAAGGCCAGCGGCACCGGCAACCCGGTCATTTACGTAGGCGCGAAGACCGGCCGCGATGGCATTCACGGCGCCACCATGGCCAGCGAAGAGTTCAAGGAGGGCTCGGAGCAGAAGCGGCCCAACGTGCAGGTGGGCGATCCCTTCATGGAAAAGCTGCTGCTCGAGGCCTGCCTTGAAGCGATGAAAACCGGCGCGATCGTCGGCATTCAGGACATGGGCGCCGCGGGCCTTACCTGCTCCACCTGCGAGATGGGCGCGCGCGGCGGCGTGGGCCTGGATGTGGATCTCGACCTTGTGCCGCAGCGCGAAACCGGCATGTCTGCCTACGAGATCATGCTCTCGGAGAGCCAGGAGCGCATGCTGCTGGTGGCTGAAAAAGGGCGCGAAGACGAAGTGCTGCGTGTCTTTGCCAAGTGGGGGCTCGACGCGGTCATCGTGGGCACGGTGCAGCCCGAGCCGCGGCTGCGCATCCGTCATCATGGCGTGCTCGTGGCCGACATTCCCAATGAATCGCTCACCGACGACGCGCCTCTCTATCGCCGGCCGGTTGGCACATGGCGAGCGTCTGTGCCGCTCGATCCGGACCATCACGTGCGCTCCGAACTAGCCAGGGATCGCGACTACACCGCCGATCTCAAGAAGCTGCTTGCCTCGTCGAATGTCTGCTCCAAGCGCTGGGTGCATGAGCAGTACGACTCGATGGTACAGACCAACACGGTGCAGGGGCCGGGCGGCGAAGCCGGCGTGATGCGCATCAAGGGAACAGGGATCGGGGAACAGGGATCAGGGGTCGGCACACATTCTTCGAGACAGCACGAAGTGTCAGGGCACGACTTCAAGCCTGCCCTGAGCTTGCCGAAGGGTGCCGATAAAAGCCACGAGAACAAAGGGGCTTTAACCCCTGCAGAACAACCCCACGAGCGCGGGTTGGCCATGGCTCTCGACGGCAACGGCCGCTGGTGTTATCTCGATCCCAAGCTGGGCGCAATGCACGCCGTGGCCGAGGCCGCGCGGAAAGTGGCCAGTACCGGCGCCACGCCCGTGGCCGCGACCAACTGCCTCAACTTCGGCAATCCAGAGAAGCCGGAGATCATGGCGCAGCTTGTGGCCGCGATTGACGGCATTGCAGAGGCCTGCACGGCATTAGGCACGCCCATCACCGGTGGCAATGTATCTCTTTACAATGAGACCCGCAGCGAAGGGATTTATCCCACGCCGGTGCTCGGCATTGTGGGCATTCTGGATGACGTGACCAAAGCGGTTCCGGCAAGCTTTCAGCGCGCGGGCGACGCAATTATCCTGCTCTGGCCCATTCCGCGCGGCGAGCAGCCCGATCCCGACGCTTCTGTCCCGTTTCCTGCCGCAACGTCCCATCCCAAGGCTGATCCGCTGGCGCCTGCTTATGGAGAGACTCCTACGGTGATTCCGGACGAGTTGGAAACGCCGGAAGACTCCTCTGCCGACCAGCTTATCGTTTTTGGCTCGTCGGAGTACGCAAAGGTAATTCTTAGCGGTATCTGGGGTCAGCCGCCACCACTCGATCTCGACGCGGAGGCGCGCCTGCACCAGCTTCTCGGCGTGCTGGCGTGGCGCGAGCTCGTCCACTCGGTGCGCGATCTCTCCGATGGCGGCATCGCCGTCGCGCTCGCGCAGGCCGCGTTTCCCAATTGCATCGGTGCAACCGTGGAGCAGGACCAGTCGCTGATGGCGCATCCACTCTTCGGCCTCTTTGCCGAGCCGGCTTCCACCATGATCGTCACTGCCAAGCCAGGCAACGTATCTGAGATCGAGGCGACGGCCAAAGAATACGGCTACTTTGCCGCGCGCATCGGCGCCACGGGTGGTAGCCGGCTTGAAATTACTGTCGATCACGAGACGTTCATCTCAGCTCCAATCTCCGCGCTGTATGAAGCTTGGTCGACTGCACTGGAAGCCAATCTCCGCGAAGAGGTTCACGCATGAGCCGGCTGCTGTATCAGGGCGTCGAAGGCGTAGTGGACCGCACCTCCGAACTCCGCACGCAATCGGCGCAGCGACCCCTATTCCGTGTTTCCTATTCCCTATTCCCTCGTGCCAGCGTCGCAGACGCTGACACGCTCCACGAGGAGTGCGGCGTGGTCGCGGTGCACAATCATCCGCAGGCTTCGCACCAGGCGTATCTGGCTCTCTACGCGCTGCAGCATCGCGGGCAGGAGTCGGCGGGCATTGCTACGGCCGACGGCCAGCACCTGGCCAACATCAAGGGCATGGGCCTGGTTTCGGAGATCTTCACCGATGACGTGCTGCAGAAGCTGCCCGGCCCCATGGCCATCGGCCACACGCGCTACTCCACGACGGGCGACTCGGCTCTGCTCAACGCGCAGCCCATCCGCGTGGACTCGACCAAGGGCCTCATCGCCATTGCGCACAACGGCAACCTGGTGAACCTGGGCAACCTGCGCGCGCGGCTCGAGCGCGAGGGCGCATACTTCCAGACCACGTCCGACTCCGAGATTATCGTCCAGCTCATTGCGCATTCAAAAGCCGGTACGCTCGTGGACGCCATCGCCGACTCGCTCTCGCAGGTGGACGGCGCATTTTCCATTGTGATGATGACCCGCGACCGCATCTTTGCGGCCCGCGATCCACGCGGCTTCCGTCCGCTCTCGATTGGCCGCATCTGCAACCAGGACGCGCCGGATACGATTTTCTTCGCCAGCGAAACCTGCGCTTTCGACCTGCTGCGCGCCGAGTTCGTGCGCGACGTGCTGCCCGGCGAGCTGGTGATGGTGACCGAAGATGGCATGACCAGCCGGCAATATTCCACCGGCGTGCCGCAGTCGAGCTGCATCTTCGAGCACGTCTACTTTGCGCGGCCCGATTCGCGCATCTACGGCCGCTGGGTACAGGAGTCGCGCGACCAGATGGGCCGCCAGCTCGCGCGCGAGTCCGGCGTCTCAGCCGATGTCGTCGTTCCCGTGCCCGACTCCGGCGTGACCGCGGCGCTGGGCTATGCGGAAGAGGCCGGCATTCCCTTCCGCCTGGGCCTGATCCGCAACCACTACGTGGGCCGCACCTTCATCGAGCCCGAGCAGCGGGTGCGCGACTTCGGCGTGCGCCTCAAGCTCAACCCGGTGCGCAATCTGCTGACCGGCAAGCGCGTGGTACTGATTGACGACTCGATTATCCGCGGAACTACCAGCCGCAAAATCGTGCGCATGGTGCGCGGCGCCGGTGCAACCGAGGTGCATCTGCGCATCAGTTGCCCGCCCACGATCTCGCCCTGTTTCTATGGCGTCGATACTCCGTCGAAACGCGACCTCATCGCCGCCAATCACTCCATTGAAGAGATTCGCCGCTTCATCGAGGCTGACTCGCTCGCCTATCTTTCCCTCGATGGGCTGCTGAAATCGGTTCAAGGCGAAGAAAAGATCGGCTACTGCACGGCCTGCTACACCGGTAACTATCCCACGCAGTGGGTGGACGTGGACGAGATTCTGCCGGCCACCGTGAGCCTGTAGCTCCCGAGCTGCCGCGCGCAGCAACCAGCCCCGCGCCTTTCGGCGCTACCATGCTGACAGGATTCTTCAGCATGATGGCCGCTGCCGTCTTCATCTTGTCCGTCCATCTCACCTGGATCGTCCTTGTGATCGTCGGAGCTGTCTGGACGCGCAACCGGCCCGTCTGGACCGCCCTGCATATCCTGGCGCTGCTCTGGGGCATCGTTGTCGAAACCGGTCCCTGGCCCTGTCCGCTCACTCTCACCGAAGAGTTTTTTGAAATGCGCATCGGCATGGCCGCTCGCCCAGGCGGCTTTCTGCTTCGTCTTCTCGATGCCACTGTCTACCCGGATCTTCCCGTCTGGGCGATCACGCTTGCCGCAGTAACGGTCTGCTCTTTCAACCTCGGCATCTACGCCTGGCGGCTGCAGAAATACATGCGCCTGCACGCACGCCGTTGACTCCCGTCTCAGAACCTGTTTAAAAACTCTTCAGAGCAAGGCAAGAGACTTGCAAGCACGCGGCAGCCGGATGGCTGATTCTGGTAGCATCTGTCTTCGGAGAGTCTTTCGCATGGACACACTGAATGGCGCGGGCCTTGGCGCCCGGCGCAATGAAGATATCGCGCTCGACCTGATGAAGTTTGTAGCCGGAACTGCGGGCGTGGGCCGGCCGGCTGCGCCCTCTACCGGCTTCAGCGGCACTGCCGCAGCCAAGCCTGAAGAGCACGTCAACCAGTTGCTCGATCTCTACAGCCGCTGCCTCAAGGCCGTCGAGGGGCAGTCCGCACAGAAAGAGGCAGCGCAATAGCGGGCGAAGCCAACCTCCGCACTGCGGTGGCCGGCGCCGGCGCATTCGGGCGCAATCATCTGCGCGTCTATCGCGAGTTGCAGGCCGCGGGCCATGGCGTCACGCTCGCAGCCGCTGTCGAGCCTGACCCGAAGCGCGCCGCAGAAGCCGCGGCTCAATATGGCATTCCGGTTTTTTCTTCCATTGAAGAGCTGCTCGCCGCCGATCTCAAGCTGAATGTCGCCAGCGT
>JASHPJ010000033.1 GCA_030038195.1 Acidobacteriaceae bacterium | reverse complement strand
CTTCCGCGCCATGTACGAGGGCCGCAACGCGCTGCTCTTCCATCCCACCACGGCCATCCTCACCTGGATGAGCAACCCCGCGCAGCCCAGCTTCGTCTGGCAGATTTATCACTACGATCTCGAGCCCATGTCGTCGTACTTTGCCGTCATGCACGCCGCGGAACTGCTGCACATCCAGTTCAACCAGTCCAACGATCACCTCCAGGTGATCAACAACTTTCCGCAGCCGGCCGCGGACCTGGCCGCGCAGGTGGAGATCTATAATCTCGACGGAACCCGCGTCTACCGGCACGAAACCAGGCTCACCGCCGCGCCCGACGTAGCCACCGACCTCGGCCCCGTCGATTTTCCGAAGAATCTCTCCGCCGTGCATTTCCTCAAGCTCGAGCTGCGCGACGCTACCGGCAAGCTCGTCTCCAGCAATTTCTACTGGCGCGCCGTTCCCTGGAACCCCGACGACCTGACCGCGCTCAACAAGCTGCCCATGGTCACGCTCACCGCGCAGGCCAAGCGCAGCGATGCAAACGGCAGGCGCACGCTCACTGTCACCGTGCACAACCCCTCGCTGAACATCGCGCTCATGGCTCATCTGCAGCTTCGCCGTAAATCGGGCGAGCGCGTGCTGCCCGTCTTCTACAGCGACAACTACATCTCGCTCGTCCCCAATGAGACCAGGACCATCACCATCGAAGCCGCCGAGAGCGACTTCAACAACGAAGACGCGCAGATCGTCTTCGACGGCTGGAACGTCACCGTGCAGCCGGCGTCCTTTGCAGGCGTATCGGTGGCTCCCAACCTCGACGCACAACCCGACCACTCGCCCGCCACCGGCCTGCCCTACCAGACCGCCGGCCTGCGGTAATCATGATCTTGTAGCGCCGGTCTTCTGACCGGCTGGAGAGGCGGCGTCCACGCCGCCTCCCGTTCTTGGTGCGTAGACCTGAATCGCCCCAACAAAAAGCCCGCAGCCGAATCGACTGCGGGCTCCAGTGTTGCGCTGCAAGAGAGCCGGGAGCTTACATTCCCGGCAGCGCCGGTTCGGTAGCCTTGGCGTTGATCCGGATCAGGCCGTGCTTGCGGTAGTCGTCCATCACCCCGCTCAAAAAGACGTTGAACGCGTCATTGCGGCGCTGGTCCAGCATCTCATCGCGCATCGAGTCAAAGTTCTTGTCAATCTCCGCGGCCGTCGGCTCCTGCTTGTCGGTAATGTACGCCACGATCCCATTCCGCTCTGCACTGATCGGCCCGCTGACCGCGCCCACATTCAGGTCGAAGAGCTGCGGGGCCACCTGGCTCAGCTCGCCCACGCCGGGCACCTGGCTGGTCAGTCCTACCAGGTCGCTCGACTTCACCGTTGCGCCTTCTTCCTTGGCCGCCTTGGCCAGATCGTTCTCGTTCTTCGCCTTCTCAGAAAGCTCCAGGGTCTTGGCGCTCACCAGCGCGGGCAACTGCTCGTTGCGATAGTCATCCAGCACGTGCGGCTTCCAGTCGGCAAACGTGGGCGCATGGGCCGGCACAATACCCGTCACCTGGAAGATCGCGTAGCCCTCGCCCGTCGGCGCAAACTGCGGCGGATCGCCCTGCTTCGATCCGAACGCGTGGCTCAAAAGCTGCTGGCTGCTGGGCAGCGCGGCAATCACGCCGCTCTGCTCCACCGGCTCTGTCGTCACCACCTCAAGATGATGCGCAGCCGCCGTCTTTTCCAGGCCGTTCTTGATCGCCTCTGAGGTAAGCTGCTCGGCGTAATTCTGCTGCGCCTGTGCTGAGGCATCGCGCGACAGCGTCGCCTCGATCTGCGGCAGCACCTCGTTCAGCGGCTGCGTATGCGCCGTCTGCCGGTCTTCCACCTGTACCACGTGATAGCCGAACTGGCTCTTCACGATCTCGATATCGCCGATCTTCTGCGTGAAGATTGCATTGTCGAACTCCGGAACCATGCGCCCGCGCTGCGCAAACCCGAGCTCGCCGCCCGAGTCCTTGCTGCCGGGGTCGTCGGAGTACTTCTTGGCCAGCGCGGTCCAGCTTCCCCCGGCCTTGAGCTGCTTCAGCACGTCTTCCGCCTTGGCCTTGGCTGCCGCGTCGGTCTTGGCATCCGCGCCCGGCGCCACCTTGATCAGGATGTGCCGCGACTTGGCCTGCTCCGGCACCGAGTATTCCGAAAGGTGCGCGGTGTAGTAAGCCTGGATCTGCGGCTGCGTGGGCTGCGGAATCCCGCCCGGCACGTCGTTCGGCGTAAACGCAAAGTAGGTGATCTTGCGCTCCTCGGGAACCGCCGTCGCATACTGCGCCGCATTTTTCTTGAAGAATGTCTCCAGGTCGCTGTCGGAAGGATTGATCGTCTTCAGCAGGTCGTCGGCCGAGATCACCGCGTAGTCGAACTTGATCTTGATGTTCTGCTTACGATACGCGTCGCGCACTTCCTGCGGGCTTACCGTCACCCCGGCCGTGATCATGGCCTGCAGCCGCCGGATGATGATGCCCCGCTTGACGCTGTCTTCAAAATCGTTGACCGACAATTCGTGCTGCGCCAGCAGGTTGGCGTAGGCGTCTTCGCCGATGAACTTGCCGTTCGGGAACAGGACCTGGGCGTAAGGTCCGGTCTGCAGGAACTGGCGCACGTCGTCGTTGTTGGCGCGGATGCCCAGCTTGCGCGCCTCCTGCAGCAGCACCGCCTGCTGCACCAGTTGCTCGCCTACCTGGCCCTCGAAGATGCGCAGAATCGCTGGGTCGTTGGCGTACCGCGGGTTCTGTTGCATCAGTTGCTGCTGCGTCACCTGCTCCACGCGCTGCTGGCTCACGGCGTCGCCCGAGGAAAAGATGCGGCTGTACCAGTGCGGGTACACCACGGCATAGGTGTCCGGCGCGGAAGAGCCCAGTCCGGCTAGGCCGGGGATCAGGTAGATCACCATGCCGACCGACACAACGCCGATGATGACCACGAAGATCGCTTTGACCAGGCGGTCGTCTTTGCTTTGCAGGAAACGAATCATGGATGGATTTGAACCTTCAACTCTCTACGCGCCCGCGGGGGAGCGTCCCTCCAGGCGGGCCGCAAAAAGGACCGCGCCGCCTGTCTCCCGCCCATGCGCAAATCTCGCTGGATGCGACTCTGTCATTATAGACGAGAGGGAACCGCGGGCGCGCCGGCCGGCGGTTCAGTCGCAGGGCAATTGCAGGATGCAGCGGGCTGACAGATTGGGTCGGCTTCTGAACGCCCGATCAGGAAACATCGTCCCTTCGTCCCGGAGGGACGAGCGGAAATTAGCCCAGGGTGAAGTCCGCTGAGGC
Organism: Acidobacteriaceae bacterium; assembly: GCA_030038195.1. Lineage (GTDB taxonomy): Bacteria > Acidobacteriota > Terriglobia > Terriglobales > Acidobacteriaceae > Telmatobacter. The sequence goes on along the minus strand of JASHPJ010000033.1, from coordinate 19,102 downwards.
GGACGGAACTCTGGGAAACCGGGAGGAAAATAGATTTGGTCAGCCCCGTAGGGGGCAGGATGAAAGTCCCTATATCCTTTCATTGCCTGTTCATGCAATTACCCGGCGGTACCGCTGTGCCCTGTACAAATTTCGTTCATACATCCCGGCGGCCTTTAAAGTAATCCCAGATCGAATCATTGCCATACGCGTCACCATCCCGATGGATGGAGGGGTCCATGTTTCAGCGCTACAAGCAACGCGCGCGCCGGGTGATCTTCTTTGCCCGCTACGAGGCCGGCCGCTTTGGCACGCCGCAGATTGAAACCGAGCACCTGCTGCTCGGCCTGGCGCGCGAGGATGCGCCGCTGCTCGCGCGCTTCCTTGTCAGCGGCGCTTCCGATGAGTCCATCCGCGCGCAGGTGCTGGCCCGCACCCCCATGGCTGAGGATGTGCCCCTCGCCGTCGATCTGCCGCTGAGCCCGGCCTGCAAGTGGGCGCTGGCCTATGCTGCTGAAGAGGCAAACCGCCTCGGCGACCCGCATATCGGCTCCGAGCACCTGCTGCTCGGCCTGCTGCACGAAGAAAACTGCTTGGCCGCGCAGATGCTCCGCGAGCGCGGCGCCGACTTGGAGAAGGTCCGCCAGCAGCTTGCCCGTGAGCCGATTCACCCTGGGGAATCCGACCCGCACCAGAATCCGCTCTTTGCCAGCCTGCTTGAAAAGGCCGGTCTTGCCGTCGCCGCAAAGGAGCCGTCTTCGAAGATGGGTTTTGAGCGCTACACCGCCAGCGCCCGCCGTTCCATCTTCCTTGCCCGCTACGAAGCCGGCCAGGCCGGCTCGCCCTCCATCGAATCCGGTCACCTGCTGCTGGGCGCGCTGCGCGAGATCGGCCTCTGGTACCAGCTCTTTCTGCCCGCCCCCGGCAGTCTCGACTCTTTGCGAGCCGCGGTTGAGCGCGAAGTAACCCGCAGCCCGCGCATCGCCGCTGGCGCCAGCGCCAGTGTCGACCTGCCGCTTGCCGAGGAAACCGGGCACGCTCTCGCTTACGCCGTCGAGGAGTCCGAGCGCATGAACAAGCCGCGCGTGGGTCCCGAGCACCTGCTGCTTGGCCTGCTGCGCGAAGAAAACTGTCTCGCCGCCCGGCTCATGCGCGAGCACGGCGCTGACCTTGAACGCGTGCGCAAACTCCTCAGCGAAGACTTCGGCTCTTCCGCGTAATCCGCGCCTTTGCAAAAGATATCCGCCCGCCGGCAGACAATGGCTGCAGTGGAAGAGCCGCAGCGGGCTGCAAAACTCGTGCCGCCCGCTCCATGGAAATCGCGACTGTGAAACTGTGAAGCCGAATCAATCCAGTAAAACCAATAACCTGCATCAAAAAATCTCACAGTCTCACAGTTTCACGGTTCTGGAAGAATTGTTTTTCGTTTGCCACTATTTTGCAGGCTCCAGGAGGCATCCCGGCGTAGAGCGCGCAATCTCCCACTCCTCCTCGGTCATGTCCACCGGCACCTCGGCAAACAAGGGCGTGCTCAGGTACCGCTCGCCCGTATCCGGCAGCATGCACAGGATGGTTGAGCCTTTCGGCGCTTCCGCGGCAACCTGCAGCGCGCCTGCGAAGGTCCCGCCCGACGAGATGCCCACAAACATGCCTTCCTTCTTTGCCAGCTCCCGGCTGCAGCGCATCGCGTCCGGACCCGCCACCAGCAGCACCTGGCTGATGGCCTTGGACGCGACGGCGTCGCCCGTCAGCTTGGCGATGAAGTCCGGGCTCCAGCCCTGCACCGGATGTGGCTTCCAGCTCGGATGGCTGGACTTGGGCGAGCCGTCCTCGTTGCGCTCCTGCTCGATGCCGCTCGCAAGCATCGGAGCGTCTGCCGGCTCGCACACCACGATCTTCGTCTCCGGCCGCTCTTTGGCCAGCACCCGCGCCACGCCTTTCAGCGTGCCGCCGGTGCCGAAGCCTGTCACCCAGTAGTCGAGCCGCTCGCCTTTGAAGTCCTGCAGAATCTCCTGCGCCGTCGTCCGCGAGTGGATGTCGGCATTGGCTTCGTTTTCGAACTGGCGCGTGTAATACCAGCCGTGTTTTTCAGCCAGCGCGATCGTCTTGTCCACCATGCCCACGGCCCGCGCCGAGGCCGGCGTGATAATCACCTTCGCGCCCAGAAACCGCATCAGCCGGCGCCGCTCGATGCTGAAGCTCTCGGCCATGGTCACCACCAGCGGATAGCCTTTTGCCGCGCACGCCATCGCCAGCCCAATGCCCGTGTTGCCGCTCGTCGCCTCCACCACGGTCTGGCCTGGTTTCAGCTTACCGGTCCGCTCCGCCTCTTCAATCACTCCCAGCGCCAGCCGGTCTTTTACCGAGCCCAGCGGGTTGAACGCTTCCACCTTCACATACAGATTCACGTCAGGAGGAGCCAGCCGGTTGATCTTCACCACCGGTGTATTGCCGACCGTCTCCGTGATATTCGCAAACTTGCCCATGCACAAACCTCCACTCTGATTTCGGGGAGGTCCAGAATACTACTCCGCAAACAGAACGGGCGCCCCAAAGTTGGAGCGCCCGCTTGGCTTGCAGTCCGGGGAGGTTCTCAGCGCCAGTAGTAGACCCCGCCCACCATGTAATACGGGCGGTAGTAGACCGGCGGATACGCGTAGTACGGATAGTACGGTCCGGCCGCGTAGCCGTAAGGCGGCGGATATGGACCGCGGCGATAAAGGCTCGGCCCGCCGGGATACAATCCCTGCGCCAGCCGTGCCGCTTCCTGCGCGCTCACCGGCTGCACGGTAATGGGCGACTGCAGATGGAAGGTGACCAGCGCCTCGGAGGGAACCCAAACGTTCGGTCCGGGCGTGGCCGCAGTCACGGCCGTGCCCGCGGCCGCTCCGGCGCCTGCACCGATGGCCGCTCCGGCGCCGCGGCCCACCGCGCCGCCGATGATCGCGCCCAGCAGCGCGCCGCCAAAGGCATTGCCCACCGTGCGCCCGGTCTTGTTCGGTCCCTTCACCCGGAACTGGTCTGAAGTGAGCGGATAGTTCTGTCCGCCCAGGTCAAGCGACGTCAGCGCCAGGGCCAGCTCCGGGCTGCCGGAGAGCTCGCCGGCCTTCTTGGTCTCGGTCACCACGCCGTGCACCGTGGCGCCGCGCGGAATGGCCAGCACGCCGCCCACGGCCACATCGCGGATCACGGTGAACTGCACCGGCGTTCCGTCCACGGCCCGTTTGTTGTCAATCGATTCGGCCGTGCGCACCTGCAGCAGCGTTCCGGCCGGCAGCGTGACCGGGCCGTGCGCAGGCTCATAGGCTGGAGGAGCCGGCGGCTGCGGCTGGTTGTAGCCATATGGCTGCCCGCCGTAAGCCGGCCTGCCAGGCGGCGGAGGCGGATAGTTCGGATAGGGCTGCGCTTGCGGGTACGGCTGCGCCTGCGGATATTGCTGCGGCTCGCTCTGCGCCGGCGCCGGTTGCTGCTCAGCCGCCGGCGGCGCAATGCCCGGCTGGCTGTTGTCATTCATCGCCTGCGCATCGTCGTCCGGCGCCGGCGCAGCATACTGGCTGGCGTCCTGCGCGTCCTGCGGGTTGCCGACCTTCAGGTTGTTGTTCACCTTGGTGACGCCCTGCACGTGCGCGGCAATCGAACCGGCCAGGTCTTTCGAGGCCTGGCTCGACACGGTGCCGGAGAGCGTAACCTGGCTCTGGATGGTCGCCGCCGTAATCAGGTCGTTCTTGAGAGCCTGCGAAGCGTCCAGCGCCTGCACCACATCCATCTCGATCTGTCCGTCAGTGCGCTGTCCGTTCGCCGGCGCAGCGGCTGTGCCGTTATCCTGCGCCAGCGCGGCAACGGCGCACAGCAGGACCATAGCGGCCCACACCAACCCCCGCGGGATAACTTTGTTCAGCAAGGGACGATTCATGGTTCTGTCTCTCCTCTGCCTGCCCTGACGCTCAACCACCACCCCCAAAACTGGCCAGTTGAAGGGATGCGCGAAGATCAGTTCAGGCTCAGTCCATTAGACGTTTGCCGTGGTTTTCCAGTTACCTTCAGTGGAAAGTTACGCCGCCTGCCGGCTTCTTTGCGCGCCGGAAGATAGAGCGACTGGATCACCGGGCAAACCGCTCCGGACCTTCACGTTTATGCAAACCCGCCGGGCACAAAAAAGTTCCGCGCCGCCGAGCCTGCGCATGTTGGCTCGGCGGCGCATCGCAACGCCTGTTATCCCGCTCCGTTAACGGGGTTTCGACTGGTTAAAGTGGTATGACACGCCAAATGTGAACCCTTGCGGATTCAGTTCTCCAGCCGGGTGCGTGGCTTTGAAGAAATCTGGCCAGAACTGGTACCCGTAATCTACCCGGGCCCAGACATGACGAACGGCTTCGAGCTCGACGCCGCCGCCCATGGTAGTCACCGTGCGGCTCTGATGTATCCGAACCAGAGTGTCGCCCACGCCCTTGCCCATGTAATCCGTATTGCCGTACCCCATCAGGAACTTGCCGTAGGGACGGACCCGGTAGTAACGCTTCCAGGTGTAAAGCACTCCGCCTGACGCAATGTCTTCTCGCAGGTTGGAGGGCTGGTTGGGTGCGCGATGCAGGCTCAGGTCGCGGCCCTCGGCCTCAAGGCTGATTCCTTGCAGCAAGGGAGGCAGGAACGGGGGAGGGAAATCAATCCAAAGTGCGCCTCCCACCATGTGGTTTACTCCCAGACCGGGTGCATATTCGGAAACTCCAGCGCCAACTGTGATGGGGATGGTTTTCATCCTGGCTGCCGGAGATACCTGGGAGTAAGTGGGGTGAGTCGCGAAGACAAGAAGCACTGCTAAGCTCAAAGGGGGGAATAGCTTCAAACGCATTCTGCGTCTCCTTAACAGTTGCGAATTCCCTTCCGGGAGGGTTTTCCGCGGGCAGGAAACATCCGCACATGATGCTGATGCAAGGCAAAGACTTTACGTCGTTTTCAACCCGCGCCGCCCGCTGGATACAGGCGTGCGTGAGGGCCGGAGCAAAGTCTGAATAACAGGTGCTCAACCGCTACGGAACCAGGGGCGGCAATCAAGCTTTCAAGTGCTTCAACCCGCTCTGCTGCCAGGAGTTTTGCACTTGGTTAGACGCAGTTCTTGAGGAAAATGCTTTCCGCGCGCCAGAAAAACCGGCGATACGGGCGGGAGCCTGAATGCATGACTCGTTGCGGCCGATGCTGGCATCGCGCACGCTTCCATGGCACCCAACTGCTCCAGTATAGCTGTGGACCCCGCAGGAACTCCTTCAACTTGTGTGGGATTACCGTCCAACGGATGGGTCTCCTAACACCGGCCTGCCTGGCCAGTTCGGCGTGACGCGGATCAGGTCCAGCCCGCCCAGATCTTCGAGCACAAACTCCGGCGAGACCGCCGGCACACCTACAATGCCCCGCGTGGGCAGCTCCACGGGCTCAAAGCCGGGTCCCGTCAGGCGTCCCGCGCCAGCGGCGGCAAACAGCCAGGAGAGGCCACGCTCGCCACCTTCACCGCGCAGGCTTTCGCTCGTGCGACTGCCTTTTACCGGAATCCGCTCCAGCCGGAAGTACTCCACATCGACCAGTACCGTGCGGTCGCTAAGCTGCCGGGGAGCAACCTTGCCGGCGCGTGTCACCAGCCTGGTGGCCTCGAGCGACCGGGCGATGTGCAATTCGCGCGGACGCCCATAGTCGAACATGCGGTAGGTCAGGTCGCAGTTCTGCTGGGTTTCCAGCAGGACCGAGCCCGGCCAGATGGCGTGCACCGTGCCGGCATCGACAAAGATCAGGTCTCCGCGCTCTACCGGCACCAGCTTAAGGCTCTGCTCCAGCGTGCCCGCGTGAATCTCCTCTTCCACCTGCTGGAGCGTTACGCCGTCCTTCAACCCCAGCGCGACCTTTGCCTCCGGCCCGGCGGCCAGCGCATACCAGCACTCCGTCTTGCCGCGCGGGTCGCCGTACTTCTGCGCCATCTGGTCATCTGGATGCACCTGTACGCTCAGCTTCTCTTTGGCAAACAACACCTTGATCAGCAGCGGCGACTCCACCGTGGGCGCGCCGGGTCCCAGCAGCAGCTCATGCGCCTCGCTGAAGAACGCAGACAGCTTCTTTCCGGCATGCGGTCCGGTGGCCACCAGCGAATCGTCGCCCGTAAGCCACACCTCGCCAATCGGGTCGCCCTGGGCCACGTGATCGTACCAGGGACGCAGGTCGCGGAATCCCCACACCCGCACGTCGTAGCGCGGATCCATGCGAAAGGGAGCCAGTGTCGAAGCAGTAGAGTTTTTGGGGGAATCGGTCATTGCGGTCGGTTGTCGTCCTTGTCCAGGCAAATCATCGTTGCGAGTCCTCGGAAGCCGTTGCGGCGCGAGGTCTGCCTGCAATCCCAATCTACCAGAGACAGTGAAACGCGCGATCGGGAGGAGTGATTCTGCCTGTTCGTCGCGTAGAAAATGAAACACACGAATCCTGCTGGCAAAGTGGTAGTCTCGCCGCTATTCTCGTTTCCATGACCCATTCGCTGCTCTTTCAACACATGTTCCTGCTGCCGCTTCCGCTGGCGGAAAAGCTGCTGCGTCCGGTGATTGTCTACCTTGTGCTGGTGGCCCTGCTGCGCGTCTTCGGCAAGCGCGAACTGGCGCAGCTCAACCCCTTCGACCTAGTGGTGCTGCTCTCGCTCTCGAACACCGTGCAGAACGCCATCATCGGCGACGACAACTCGGTGACTGGGGGCGTGATTGGCGCCTTCAGCCTGCTGGCCATCAACTGGCTGGTGGTGCGCGGACTCTTCCGCTCGCCGCGGCTCACGCGCATGCTGGAGGGCCGCGCGGCCGTGCTCATCCGCGATGGCCAGATCGACCGCAAGGCGCTGGAGCGCGAGTCGCTCAGCCGCGAAGAGCTGATGGAAGTCATCCACCGCCAGGGCTTCGAGCATGTGCACGAGGTGCGCCGCTGCGAGCTGGAGCCGAACGGCTCGTTCTACATCGAGGCCGTGGAACCCTCCGCCGCCGAAAAGCACCACGCCGAGCTGATGACGCGCCTCGACGCCATGAGCAAGGAAATTGCCACGCTGCGCACGCAATCCTGAATTTGCTGCCACGCCACAGGCGCTCTATCGAAGAATCTCGACTTCGGCGCCGACTTTTGTCCGCACCCAGATTTTGTCCGTGGTCCAGGCCTTCGCCTTGCGGCTCGCCGCCAGGGCCAGGCATGCGCGGTCGCCGAGTGAAAGCGATAAAGTGTTTTGAGCCAGCTCAGCAGCATGTTCCGCCAGCATTCGGTCGAGCGGCACTATAGCATTTTCAGAGAGGATGTAATCCGAAGCCGAGAAGCCAAGTCGATGCGACCATCAGGGAGCTGCGACCTTGCACGATATGAAAAGGCCACTCTCTCTGAAAATGCCGTAATTCGTCAAATTCCTGCTTCCTGAATTGCCTTGAAGTTCAGCATTCAGGCCGCGCAGCAGGGCGAATCTCTTTTCTTTGTCGAGTCCGACAACGCGGAACCGATCTCAGGTTCAGCGAGCAAACAGTAACCCAAAGGTTTTGGCGATCTGCTGGCGAGCCCCATGAAAATTTTCCGAAAAGATTTTTCAAGCATCACCGTTGGGGCCACTGAAATCAATTATCTAGAGCAGTTTTCCAGTTCACGTGGCCTAGCCATCAGCGCGTAAGGCGCCTTTTTCTTGAGGAAAAAGGCGCTGGAGAGCAGTGGCCTTCCTTACAGCAACTGGAAAACTGCTGTAGTGTGGTGAGTCAGAAGTTCGTTGAAAAGCAACCGCAGGTCCCGCCACGGCGGGTCTCCGGCCTTCGACTCATTTTGGCGCAAAACACGCCAAAATTCGCTCAGGATGACAGCGCATTTGTGATGCGAACTTCAGACTCAGGAGACTAGGGGCTATTCCCACTCGATGGTCCCCGGCGGCTTCGAGGTGATGTCGTAGACCACGCGGTTGATGCCGCGCACCTCGTTGACGATGCGGTTGGAGATGCGCTTGAGCACTTCGGCCGGCAGGTCGACCCAGTCGGCGGTCATGCCGTCTTCCGAGTGCACGGCGCGCACGCCGGCCGTGTACGCATAAGTCCTCTGGTCGCCCATTACGCCTACGCTCATCACCGGCAGCAGCACCGCAAAACTTTGCCAGATCTTCGAGTAGAGCCCGGCGGCCTTGATCTCTGCGACCACGATCTCGTCCGCCTCCTGCAGCAGCGCTACGCGCTCCGGCGTCACTTCGCCCAGGATGCGCACCGCAAGGCCCGGACCCGGAAACGGCTGCCGGCCGAGAATCTCTTCGCTCATACCCAGGTCGCGCCCGATGCGCCGGACTTCATCTTTAAACAGATCGCGCAGCGGCTCGATGAGCTTGAGCTTCATCCGTTCCGGCAGTCCGCCCACGTTGTGATGGCTCTTGATGGTCTGGCTCGGCCCCTTCACGCTCGACGACTCGATCACGTCGGGATAGAGCGTGCCCTGCACCAGCCAGTCAAGTTTTCCTTCTGGGCCACCCGTCTCACGCGCAATGCGGTGGGCCTCATCTTCGAAGACCGCGATGAACTCCGCGCCGATCCGCTTGCGTTTGAGCTCGGGATCGGTCACGCCAGCCAGCTTCTCGAGGAACCGTGCGCTCGCGTCCACGCCGACGATGTTCAGCCCCAGCTTGTCACGCAGATTTTTCTGTACGTTCTGGAATTCATTCTTGCGCAGCACGCCGTTGTTCACAAAGATGCAGGTCTGCTGCGCACCAATCGCCTTGTGCACCAGCACGGCGGCCACCGACGAGTCCACGCCGCCCGAGAGCCCGCAGATCACGTGATCCTTGCCGACCTTCTCGCGAATCTGCGCCACCGTGGACTCGATGAAGTGGGCCGGCGTCCAGTCACCACGCGCGCCGCAGATGTTGAAGACAAAATTTTTGATGAGCTGCGGCCCCAGTGGCGTGTGGTGCACCTCGGGATGAAACTGCACAGCCCAGATGCGCCGCTGTTCGTTGGCAATGCCGGCCAGCGCATTGGACGTGACTGCGGTGCGATGAAAGCCCGAAGGCAGCTCCAGCGCTTCGTCGCCGTGGCTCATCCACACGTGGAGCGATGCGGGCAATCCGTCGAACAACTGTGTCGCGCCGTCCTCCACCGACACTTCCGCATGGCCATACTCGCGCCTGGGCGCGGGGCGCACCTTGCCGCCCAGGTGATGCACGATGAACTGCAATCCGTAGCAGATGCCCAGCACGGGCGAGCCGAGTGCGAGCAGCTTGGGGTCGGCGTCCGGCGCGTCGGCGTCGTAGACCGACGAAGGCCCGCCTGAAAGAACGATGCCGATGGGATGATAGGCCTGAATCTCGGCGAGGAGCGCGGTGCAGGGAAGCACGACAGAAAAGACGTTCTGCTCACGGATGCGCCGCGCGATCAACTGCGTGTACTGCGATCCAAAGTCGAGGATGACGATTGTCTGGGTGTCCACAGTTCAGTGTGGCAGGGCGCGGCTGGAGATGTAAAGACAACCGTTTCTCAAACCCGAATGAACTATGCCGCTCGCACTCGCTCCACCGCCAGCCGCAGTCCCATCGCTTTCAAAATCGCTGTCAGGCTGCTCAAAGCCGGATTGCCTTCTTCTGAAAGTGTTCGATAAAGCTGCGTCGTATTTAGATTCGCTTTTTCGGCAATAGCCTGAACGCCGCCGTAAGCCTTGGCCATCTGGCGCAGCGCGATCAGCAATTCGCCCTGCTCGCCGTCTTCCAGAATGCTGTTCAGCATTGCGAGCGCATAGGCAGGGTCCTGTTCAAACAACTCGGCCATCGCGTCGTCATGCAGCCGGTCTCTCATTCGCCCGCTCTTCTTTGCCAATCCTGCCAATATCCACATGCGCGGTCTATATCGGCTGATGGAGTTCTTTTGTCGCCGCCCACCAGCAAGAGGATCACTTGATCGCCGACCATCGCGTAGTAAACGCGGTAACCCGGTCCGAAATCGATTCGCAGCTCCCATACGCCGTCCCGGCAGAACTTATGATCGCCAAAGTTGCCCAACTCCAGCCGATTGACGCGCCGGTCAATGGCGACTCGTGCTTTTGTATCACGCAGACTGCGCTGCCATTCGAGAAAGATATCTCTGCCGTCTGGAGCCAGATAATGGTGAATTTCGAACACAATGATTATCGTTTATAAACGAATTCCTGGCAAGAGCCGTTACTTACGGCAATTTGTTCGCCGCAGCTACGGGGTCCCGGCGATCCCTGCCCGCCAGAAACACCTCGGGCCTATATTGCGCTGCCTGGCCGTGAGCGGATGCGACCACGTGACGCGCGCTGCCGGATTCGCGCCCGGACCGGAGTCCTGATACTCGGCGTAGCAGGCTGCCTGCGTATGGTAGCCTGATCTGCAACGCAGTTGCTTATTTTTGGCTGGCTCCTATCCCGTCCGGCATCGATGCGCCCTGATTGCAACGCCGATCCCAAGCAGCCGGTTCACTCCTTGTCCTAGAGGATCATGCATGAACAAACTTCTCTTTGCTCCGGTCTTCCTGCTGGCGGCTGGCGCCGCACTGGCGCAGTCGTCCGCCGCTGCTCAGCCTGACAATCAGCCGGCTTCCGAGCCGCCGGCAATCAAGAGCTTCGATCCCACGGCGATGGATACCAGCGTGGATCCCTGCATGGATTTTTACCACTACGCGTGCGGAAACTGGCTGAAGAACAATCCCATCCCATCTGACCAGACGCGCTGGGTCCGCTCCTTCTCGCAACTGATTGAGCGCAACCGTTATCTGCTCTGGAAAGAGCTGGCCGAGGCCGCCAAGGATCCGAAGACCCCGCTGCAGAAACAGTACGGCGACTTCTACGCGGCCTGCATGGATACGGCCACCATCGAAAAGAAGGGCATCGGCCCCATCCAGCCCTCGTGGGAGGAGATCGCGCATCTCAAGAGCGCCAGGGAGATCCCCGGCCTGCTCGCCGCGCTCGAAAATCAAGGCACTCCCGACGGTTTCTTCGAATTTGGAGTGAGCCAGGATGAAAAAGACTCTTCCAAGCAGATCACTGTGCTCTACCAGGGCGGCATCTCGCTGCCCGACCGCGATTATTACCTCGTGGACAACAAGCACTATGCCGATATCCGCACCCAATATATCGCGCACGTGACCAAGATGTTCACGCTCGCCGGGGACACGCCCGAACAGGCGGCCAGGGAAGCGGCCGCTGTCATGGAGATCGAAACCGCCATGGCCAAGGCATCGACGAGCCGCACCGAGTTGCGCAATCCTGAGAACCGCTATCACATTTATACGGTTGCCAGCCTCGACAAGCTCACGCCGGATTTCGACTGGAATGTCTACTTTACCAGGTCCGGCATCGGCCACTTCGACACGCTCAACGTAGGCACGCCGGATTTCTTCAAGGCGCTCAACGGCATGCTCGAGAGCGAGCCGCTCGACGCGTGGAAAAGCTATCTGCGCTGGCAGGTGCTGCACGGCCAGGCGAACAGTCTTCCCAAGGCGTTCTTCGATGAGAACTTCGACTTCTTCTCGCGCACGCTGGCCGGCCAGCAGGAGCCGCAGCCGCGCTGGAAGCAATGCACAGCTTTGACGGACGATGCGCTAGGCGAGGCGGTGGGCCAGGACTGGGTCAGGCAGAACTTCCCGCCCGCAGCCAAAGAGAGCATGGACAAGCTGGTCGCGGCGCTGGAGAAGGCGCTGGGCGACGACATCAAGACGCTGCCCTGGATGACCGACGCCACCAGGCAGGCCGCCGAGCAGAAGCTGGCCATGATCCGCAACAAGATCGGCTATCCCGAGAAGTGGCGCGACTATTCGAGCGTAAAGGTAAGCCGCACCGATCTGATCGGCAACCTGCATCACTCCGCGGTCTACCAACGCGATTACAACTTCGCCAAGCTGGGCAAGCCGGTGGACGAAAAGGAGTGGCACATGACGCCGCCCACGGTGAATGCCTACTATAGCCAGGCCTTCAACGACATCAACTTCCCCGCCGGTATCCTGCAGCCGCCGTTCTTTGACTTCAAGGCCGATCCGGCGGTGAACTGTGGCGGCATCGGCGTGGTTATCGGCCACGAGATGACCCACGGCTTCGACGACCAGGGCTCCAAGTTCGACGGCAAGGGCGACCTGCGTGAATGGGAGACGCCCGAAGACCGCAAGGCCTTCACCGAGCGCACGGAGTGCGTCGCCAAGGAGTACGACGGCTTCCAGGTGGCGCCCGCCCACGGCGATACGCCGGCGCAGTACCTGAACGGCCATCTCACGCTGGGCGAGAACACGGCCGACAACGGCGGCCTGCGCATTGCTTACATGGCGCTGCTGGACGCGCTGGCGGACGAAGGCAAGTCGATCGACGACAAGATTGGCGGCTTCACCGAGGCGCAGCGCTACTTCATCAGCTTTGCCCAGGTCTGGTGCCAGAACCAGACCGAGCAGGAGGCGCGGCGGCGCGCGCTCATCGATCCGCACTCGCCGGGAGAGTGGCGCGTGAACGGCTCGGTGCAGAACTTCGACGAGTTCGGCAAGGCCTTCGGCTGCAGGCAAGGCCAGCCCATGTACCCGGTGAACTCCTGCCGCGTGTGGTAGCCCTGCACGGCCTTTTGCGCAAGCCGCCGATCCGGACGCCGGGGTGCGCCAGGGTCCGGAGCCGCCGTCGTGGCGCGCTCATTTTTGAGCTTTGGAGCGTTGACGTTGCCGCTGTTCGGGCGTCCAAACTTCGATTGCACCCAGTAGAGAGAATGCAGCAGGTACTCGAACCATTCGCTGGGCCGCGCCAGACGGGTTATCCAAAGGAAAACGCGCGGTTTTGCCCAGTCCCGGTGTCAAGCTAGGCACAACATGGCCTTGGCTTTTACAATGCAGCAGGGACCCGTCCCAACCCAGCGCTGCTGCGGAACGACCAAAACTTGGCGGCATACGCCTGACCAGGATGAAGGAATCGCATGAGGTTTACGAAATTCGGCAGGACACTTCTGATGGGCGCCCTTTCGGCGGGCATCGTCTTCGGGGTGACGTCTTGTGTTGAGAGTTATACAGTCGGATATTTGTATGTGACGGGTACAGAGACGGCCCAGTCTGGCAATAACGGCATTATCAGCGGCTTCAAGATCGACCACAACACCGGCAAGCTGACCCTCATCAACGGGCTGCCGGTCGCCTCGGGCGGAGCCAATCCGGTGCGCGCCGTGCTGTCTAGCGGCAGCCGTTTTCTTTACGTGCTCAACCGTGGCGTCAACGCCGAAGGCAACGGCGATTGCACATCCTCTGATCCCTGCCTGGACTCGAACATCGAGCAGTTCGCGGTAGGCGCCAACGGCATTCTCACCTCCCAGGAGTACTTTTCTACCGAGGGCATCAACCCCTTCCGCCTGCTCATCGACAGCAGCGGCAACTACCTGCTGGCGCTCGATCATGATGCTCCTTCGAGCGCGGCCTGCCAGGCGGCGTTAGGCGGCTCGGTTACCTCGTGCGGCGACATCACGGTCTTCCAGATCAACCAGACCACCGGGCGCCTGAGCGTGGTCCAGAATCAGGCCGTCACCCAGGCCAACTGTCCTTCCACTCTCCTGCCCTGCCCGCTCACCTACTTCCCGGTCCCGGCTAATCCGGTGGACTTTGTCATGTTCGGCTCGTCTTACGTGCTTACACTGAGCGGTTCCAACGTTCCTACATCTTATCCATACACCGGGGGAAGCTCGGTGTGGCCTTACGGCTACTCGTCCACGAGCGGGCAGCTCACGCTCAGCTCGAACAGCGCGCAGCCGCTCGGCATCAGCGCAGGCACGGCCATAGTGAACGCCAGCAGCAACATCTACGTTCTGGATAACGAGCCCATCACCTCGACGTACACCGGCACCTCGACCCTCTATCAAAGCCAGATCCTGCCCTTCAGCGTGGGCTCGGGCGGCAATCTTGCGGCCTTGACGGGCGGCATCATCCCCGATTATGTGGTCTATGCCAATCCGATCGCGCTGATGATCGAGTCCAAGGGTAATTACATCTACGTGGCCAACCAGGGCAACAACACGACGGGCACCAACAACCCCGCGAGCGGAATTGCCGGCTATGTCATCAACTCCAAGTCGCCGTATCAGACCTCGTTTATTACCGGCCAGCCCTTCAGCGGCACCGGCTCCGGACCGCAGTGCATCGTGGAAGACCCGTCAGACCAGTTCATCTACGAAGCAAACGAGTACGATTCGACTGTTACCGGCCGCGTGCTCGACCCGCAATCGGGCGTGCTCGATAACATGCGCGTAACCAGCACGTACCCGGTACAGGGCCCGCCGACATGGTGTCTGGTGGATGGGCGCACCGGATGAAACGCGCCGTGCCTCGGTTACGCCGCGGCCGGATGGCTATCCCTTCGAGCGGGGCTTGGGGGGAACGGCTTCAGGTTCTGCAACAAGGCTGTCCATGCCATCCGCGCGCTGTCCCCGGTTTGGAGCGGGGCCGCGGAACTCGAATTTCAAACCGATTTTTAAGGGGCTTTCTTGACGAGTCCCGCTGACGAAAGATGCGCATGAAGTTCAACAAATCGAGCCAGCTTATCCTGGCCGCGGCAGCCAGCCTTGCGGCAGCCACGCTGGTGACCGCCTGCTCCCAGCTTACGCAAACGCTCACCGTGGATTTTGTCTTCGTAGCCACGGCGAAGGCTGCCGGAGCAGACAACTACGGCGAGATCGATGTCTTTGAGATCGACTCCGAGTCAGGCCACATGCGTCAGATTCCGGCTTCACCCTTTCCTTCCGCCGGTCGCGACCCGGTGGCGGAGGCGGTCTCGGCCGACAATACGAGCCTGTTTGTTGCCAACCAGGATGACAACAGCATCGCCCAGTTCGTCATCGGCAGCGACGGCAAGCTGTATCCCTACAACACGGTCAACACGCCGGGCATTTACCCGCTGGCTGTTGCGGCGAACGCTTCGAACCTGTTTGTCGTAGACACTTACCAGCCGCTGCCCATCTGCTCGACCGCCAGTCCGTGCTCCGGCTCTATTGCTGTCTTTCCGCTCACGGCGGCTACCAAGACCACGCCGGTCACCATCGGAACGCCGGCCACCAACTCCGCCGTGAATGACGAGTATTGGCCGCTGCAGCTTTCCGGCTCGAGCGACATTATCGTTCCCACCGGCGTAAATGTGCTGGCTTCGGGCTCTTATGTTTACGTCACCGCGTACGATTCGTCGGTTACGCCGTACGTGGGCTACGTCTTCGGATTCGCAGTGGGCTCAGGCGGCGTGCTTACGGCTTTGCCCGGCTCGCCCTTTGCCGCCGGAGTCCAGCCCTCGTCCGTAGCCAGCGATGCTTCAAGCGCCTATCTCTATGTGACCGACTACGGGAAGGGTGAAGTGCTGGCCTATAACATCGCCTCGGCCAACGGCGCGCTCACCGCGATGAGCGGCAGCCCCTTCGCCGCCGGCAACCAGCCTTCGGCCATCGTGGTCAACCAGCACTATCCGTATGTGTACGTGACCAACTCGGAGGACGCCACCATCTCCGCCTACTCGGTGAGCAACGGCGCGCTGACCAGCCTGGGCACTTATCAGACCGGGTTGAATCCGGTGGCCATCGGCATCGATCCCTCGACGGCGCGTTTTCTTTACACCGCCGATTTTCTGGGCGACAACGTCACCGGATATGAGCTGAGCCCGACGACCGGAACGCTGGTAAGCTCGCAGTTTTCTCCCTTCACGACCAACGATCAGCCCACTGCCGTGGCCGCAATTCCGCACAATGGCACCGGGGGCGGCATTCAGCAGTAAGGAAGACTGCGGCGCTGCGGAGACCTTAGCAACACCCCGTAACTGGCTTTTACAATAGCTACGGGTAACCTAAACAAGCTTGCGGGGCTTTGCATACGCGGGCCCATGACGAAGGAAGCGCATGAAGTTCAGCAAATTGAGCCAGCTCTTTCTGGTCTCGGCGATCGGCCTGATCCTGGCCACTTATCTGACTGCCTGCAATATTGTCACCATCGACTACGTATTTGTGACTGCGTCGGCCAGCAACACGGCCGGCAGCGACGGCCAGATTTATACCTATGCGGCAGACGCGGAAACCGGCGCGTTGCGCAAGGGTCCTCCCGTGGTTTCTTCGGGCGGCACTGCTCCGGTGGCCATGGCTGTCAGCTCCGACTACTATAACCTGTACGTCGCCAACCAGGGCAACAATACGGTCGTTCACTTTGGCATCGCCAGCAACGGCGTACTCACCAAGAAGGACTCCATCACCACCAGCGACGTGCCGGTTGCGCTGGCAGTCAATAAGGCAGGCACTTATCTTTACGTAACCACTGGCTCCTCGTCGGCTACGCTTACCGAGTATTCGCTGAGCTCAGGCACGATCGGCAGCGCCGTTGCCCAAGAGCAGCTCACCATTCCCGGTTATGGGGGCGACACGGTCATCTCCTCCGCGGTTACGGTGCTGCCCAACAACAGCGCCGTTTACGTGGCTGCCTATGACAAGTCGTCCTACAATCCTGGCGGCACTATCACCAGCGACGCCAATCCCGGCTGGCTGTTCAGTTTCTCGGTCGGTTCCAGCGGCGCGCTCACTGCTGCTGCGGGCAGTCCCTACGAGGCAGGCGTAGAGCCCGTCGCGCTGGCCTGCGATCCCACCAACCGGTTCGTCTATGCCACCGACTTTGCCTCAAACCAACTGATCGGTTACACCGTGCAGAACGCGGGTACGCTCGACTTCCTGGTGAACGGTCCGTTCAAGACCGGCAACGGGCCTACCGGCGTGGTGGTCGATCCGCGCGGCATCTTCATCTACGTGTCGGACTCGTTCGACAACTCGGTCTCCGGCTATAACATTGCGCTGCCCACCGGCACGCCGTCGGCCATCGGGAACAGCAACAGCAGCCTGCTATACGCCACCGATACGCAGCCGGTGGCCATTGTCGTCGATCCTGCGCTGGGCCGCTTCGTTTACACGGCCAACCATATCGGCAACTCGGTTTCCGGCTTCCGGCTGAACCCCCAAACCGGCGTGCTGTCCCAGACGCAGGCAACGCCCTATCCAACCGGTGCGTCTCCCACGGCGCTGGCCGTCGTGCCGCACGGCAACCACGCCACGCAGGCGGTTACGCCGTAGCGGCAGAAGCCGTCTTGCACAGAAAAGCCCAGCCGCAAGACTGGGCTTTTTGCTGTTTACGCAAAGAAACTCCTTCACAAATTTGATGCGGTTCCTGCGGCACCCTTCGGCAAGCCCAGGGCAGGCTTGAAGCCGCACCCTTCCAAGACAACGTTGATGCAACCGGCCCTGGCGAGCGCTGCTCACTTCCACACGCTCAGCCACTTGCGCAACTGCTTCTGGGCTGGCTTCTCCACAAAATGCAGCGCAATGACCGCCATGGCGATCAGCAGCACATAGCTGATCCAGGGGTCGAACCGCGCCAGATGAGTCCGATTAAGGATATGCGAGTCATGGATCAGGTTCCAGAGATTGAAGTGGAGCAGATACAGGCAGTAGCTGGCCTCGCCTACAAAGACCAGCGGGCCCCAGCCGAAGCCCGTGGCCAGCCAGTTGTTACCGGAAAGCCCGAGAATCATGCAGCCGAAGAAGGGCATCAGCAGGCCGTCATGGATGATGGCGTAAGGAATGTGCGCAGCCAGCGAGAGCAGCGTAAAGGTGGCTGCAAAGCCAAAGACGCCGAGGACGGTGCGTAGCCGGCTGGTGCGCCCGATAAACTCGTCCACGCCGGCCAGCAGCACACCGAAGACGAAACTGGCCAGGTGCGGCAGGGGCGTGTACTTGAGCGCCTGCAGCCACGGACCCCAGCTCCAGCGGTCGGGATGCGGAATGCCGTCCGGGCTGAAGATTATGTAGAGCGTTCCGGGAACCAGCCCGAGCATCCAGACACCGAACATCGCCGCCAGGCGCCGCCCCAGCCGCTCCGGGCGCTTCCAGCGCGCCATCCAGGGAAAGAGAAGGTAGTAGAACGACTCGGCAGCCATGGTCCACGCCGGCGTGTTCAGAAACGTGGCCAGTTGCGGCACCCATCCCTGCAGCAGCAGCGGCGTGAGCGTCATGCCCCACCAGAACATGGCGTGGGTATGCGCCGCGTATTCCACCGGCAGCATCTTCCAGCTCAGCAGCAGGCTGAGCAGGTAGATGGGGTAGAGCCGCGTGAACCGCGCCTCCCAGAAACGCACTTTTTCGAGTTCGCCCTTGCGCGCACGCGCCGCGTAATTGTATGCGAGCACAAACCCTGACAGCAGGATGAAAAAACTGACCGAGGCGTAGCCGGCGTTGACGATGGGCGCCAGGATGCCGAACCATTTTGGATCGGAGAAGTGGAAGAAGACGATGTTGAGTGCCGCGAAACAGCGCAGGCCCGTAAGGGCAGTCAACCGTGCTGGCTTGCGCATCTCCACGGGCAGTTAGACGTCTCCGAGCAATCGCCTGGTACAGCTCCCGCAAGCACGAGCCGCTACTTGCCGCAGGCTGCAGTCTTAAGCGGTTACCAGCGATCCGACCTTCTCGCCGAGCACCACGCGCCGGATGTTCCCCGGCTGGTTCATGTTGAAGATGATCATGGGCATGTTGTTGTCCTTGCACAGGCTCACGGCGGTCAGGTCCATCACCTTCAGGCCCTGGCGCAGGATCTCCATGTAAGTGATCTCGTCGTACTTCACCGCGTCTTTCACCAGCACGGGATCGGCGTTGAAGACGCCCTCGACCTTGGTTGCTTTGAGCAGAACGTCGGCCTTGATCTCCATGGCGCGCAGGCTTGCGGCCGTGTCTGTGGAAAAGAACGGGTTGCCGATGCCGGCGGCGAAGATCACCACGCGCCCTTTTTCGAGATGCCGCGTGGCGCGCCGGCGGATGTAAGGCTCAGCCAACTGGTTCATGAAGACGGCGCTCATCACCCGGCACTGCACGCCGCGCTTCTCCAGCGCATCCTGCAGGGCAATGGCGTTAATGACCGTGGAGAGCATGCCCATGCTGTCCGCGCTCACGCGGTCCATCTCCTTGGCCTGGGCTTCCACGCCACGGAAAAAGTTGCCGCCGCCGACCACCACGCCAATCTCCACGCCGAGCGCGTGAATCTCAGCCAGTTCCTCGGTGATTGCGGATACACGATCGGCATCCAGGCCAAAGCTATGCTCCCCGGCCAGCGCCTCACCCGATAACTTGAGG